>JAPLMQ010000066.1:553-19275 GCA_026386955.1 Planctomycetota bacterium | reverse complement strand
CGCCCCCACCAGCCACGTTAGCGCATAGTTGGTAGTCACTGACGAACTCCTGCTTGAGGGGTTGCCAACAAGAGGATAGGCAGTGTCGGATACGAATTCAACGAAGTGGTCGGCACTTCGCGAGGATAAGCTGGAATTTGGATACGTGCGGAACGAAGTGGTCGGAGGAGTTCAGGATCTTCGGATACGATTCTGGATACTGTCCAACCCCCAAAATCGACGATTTTTCGTATCCAAACCCCGTTTTTGAAGCAGAAATGATGGTTTGCTACGTCCCGAACGTAGCGCTCTAGCCAAGCTGAGCTACACCCCGTCGGTCAAGGCTTCATCCGCGGCTGGGCCGCGTTTGGCGCGGTGACGACTGAACGGGCAATCATAAGGCTTCCCCAGCAGGCCTGCAAGCGTTTGGGCGCGGGCGTTTGCCGCGGGCGCTTGGCCGCGTGGGGCCGCTCCTCATTCCTCGATCCTCATTCCCGCTTCGCGTCGGCGGCGAGGATGTTCTGCTTGTGGGTGTAGAACGGCGAGCCGACGAAGTCGGGGCGGTACATGATGCGGCGCTGCCGGCTGCGGCGGGCGTCGGGCCAGAGCTCCAGCCAGCGCGGGTCGAGCCCGGGGGCCTGCAGGAAGGTCGGCTGCTCCACGCGGTTGTCGACGGCCATGAAGCGGATGTCATGCGGCTCGATGGTGTCGACGATCTGCAGGTCGCCGTGCCTGCCCGTGTAGCGGCTGTTGCGGTAGAAGCAGTGGAAGGCCTCCCACGTTGTCGCGAGGACCTGCTTGCGGAAGGCGGCGAAGGAGCCGCACTCCGCCTCGTCGGCGATCTCGAAGACGAAGCCCAGGTCGAGCCACTCGCGCTTCGCGGCGGTGAGCACGAGCGGGGCGCCCTCGGCGAGGACGACCTCCACGCGCGGGTAGCCGTTCTTGGTCGAGCGGCGGACGGGGAGTTGCTTCTCATCGAGCACGCCCGCCATGCGGATGGCGACGTAGACCGCGCCGAAGCGCATGAACTGCCAGGAGCGCGAGTCGGTCGGGCCGTCCCACGCGGCGAGGGGCGTGTCGTTCTCGAAGATCTCGTCGGCGGGCTGGCCGAAGGTGCTGGCGGCGACGAAGAACTTGGCGGGGGCGATGTCCTTGTCGTTCATGCCCGTGCCGAAGTTGGCGAGCACCAGGGCCGAGCCCTTGTTCTGGATGGTGTGGTATTGGCCGCAGTCGTTGGTGTGGCTCGATTCGGTGGTGTAGCCGTTGTAGCCCGCGGGGATGGTCTCGCCCAGGTCGTGCTCGCCGGAGGTGAGGAGGTGCCAGAAGGAGACGCGGTCCTTGAAGGAGCGCAGGGGCGTACGGCGGGCGAGGCTGGCGTTGAAGCAGTTGTGGTGGCCCGCCTGGCGGATCCACATCTCCTTGTTCGCGGTGCCCAGCGACCAGAGCGGCGCGACCCACGCGCGGTCCTGCACGGCAGAGGTGCGGCCGGCGTCGGACGTGCCGCGCACGGCGTAGGGGTACTTCCGCTCCTGGCGGGCCCAGGCCTTGATCTCGGGGCGGACCTTGGAGAAGTTGGCGACCATCGTCTCGCAGAACTGAGCGAGGGCGAAGCCCTGGTCGGGCCCGTGGTGGACGACCAGGCCCGGGGGGACTTCGGTGAGGACAGGGATGAGGTCGACGGTGTGGGGCAGGCCGATGTACCAGGCGAGGGCGTTCATGTTGCTGGTGGTGCGGTTGTAGTCGGGGAGGTAGCAGCGCGACATGGAGCCGACGGGGTGGCCGATGCCCATGTGCCAGTGGCCGACGACGTCGAGCAGGATGCGGTCGGCGCAGACGCGGGCAATCTCGGCGGCCTCGCGGGTGGTGGAGACCTCGGCGACGTCGAGCAGGGCGGCGAGGCAGATGGGCGTGTAGGTGCCGCTGTTGTACTCGGCGAGCATGCCGCGGCGCTCGAAGTGGGCGCAGAGGCCTTCGAGGTAGTAGAGGCCCAAGTCGCGCAGGTCGGCGCGCCCGAGGGCGTCGCCGGCGAAGACCATCGCGCGGACCGCCATCGCGGGCATGTTGTCGTTGTAGCCGTGGAACTGGTAGTCGTTCGCGGCGGAGCAGGGCTTGCGGCCGTCGTCGACGAGGACGAACTTGGTCAGGTGCTCCTCCGCGCGGGAGACCAGCGCGGGGGTCAGCTTGCGGCGATCGCGCATGAGGATGGTCGCGATCGACTAGGTGGTGAAGATGTCCCAGCGGTCCCAGCAGGGGTCGTTGGCGAGGAGGGCGAGGGCGAAGTCGCGCTCGGCGGGGACGTCGGTGTCGATCAGCGCGGGGAAGGCCCAGTAGGTGATCCGCCGGTCGGGCTCGAGGTTGGGGCGGTACTGCCCGTCGGGCGTGAAGTAGCGCGGGGCCTGCTTGCGGACGAAGGCGAAGTAGGCGTCGCGGCGGGCCTTCATCTGCGCGGGGTCGAACGCGTCGGCGGGGGAGGTCGTGGAGAAGGTGGTGGTGGTCGTCGTGGTCATGGGGGCAGGCCTTTGCGGCGGGGAGTTCGGGGGATGGCGCGCGGGGGCGTGCGCGCGGTGGGAGGGAGGAAAAAGGATACCACGGTGAGGGCGTGATTCGTTGGTCGTGCCACATCGCAGCCGGAGGCTGCTATGTGCGGGTGAACCATGGGGCCAGGTTGCACGGAGGCGATCCCTTCCGAGGCTTTCGATTCGCGCAGGGCACGAAGCTACCGAGTCGATGGGTTTGCCTTTGACCGGCACATAGCAGCCTCCGGCTGCGATGTGGCACGGTTAGGGTTGGTCGGGAATCGTTCGCGGCAATCGCGGCTGCTGCCTCGTGGAATGAAACGGCTGATTTATCGGCCCTTGCAGGGTTTAAATGGGTTCGGGGCCTCGACGGGTTTGCCGATCTCCCCAGGCGCGGGTATACCTTGCCTGTCGGTCCACCGGGCCGTGCAGCCTCTTCGGAGCTTTGCACGGCCTGTTTTATTTTGAGGTCGGCCGCGCCCGGCCAGCGCCTCCGTCTCCCGCCCTCCGTCTCACACCTTCCGAAGATCCCGCCGATGAGCCTCAAGGTCCTCACGCCCGCGCAAGTCGAGCAGTTCATGGATCGCGGCTACTGCCTGCTCCCCGAAGCCTTCCCGCGCGAGCTGGCCCATGAGATCCGCCGACTGATCATCGAAAAGGCCGGCGCCAACGAGGACGACCCCACGACATTCAAGGAGCGTCGCGTCCACTTGGCCGAGTCGTTCACGGGCGACCCCTACATGCAGGTCTGCACCGCGCGGTACGAGGCTGGGCTCGACGACCTGATGGGCGAGAACCGCTGGCGGCCGATCCCCGACCTGGGCTGGTGGCCGGTGCTCTTCCCGGGCTTCGACAAGGGGCCTTGGAGCTTCCACGAAAACGAGTGGCACATCGACGGCGGGTTCTTCCACCACCATCTCGACTCGCCCGAGCAGGGCATGCTGCCGATCTTCGTTTTCTCCGACATCGGCCCGGGCGACGGCGGGACGGCCATCATGCCCGGCTCGCACCTCGACGCCGCCTGCATCCTGCGCGACGCCCAGCCCGACGGGCTGTCGCAGGCGGAGCTGGGCAAGCGCGTGAAGGCCTGCCCGCGGCGCGAGGTCGTGGAGGTGCAGGCCCGCGCGGGCGACGTCGCGATGCTGCACCCCTTCATGCTGCACACGGTCAGCGTCAACAACGGCCCGCGCGTGCGCGTGATCTGCAACCCGCACGTGAACTTCCTGGAGCGGATGAACGTGACGGGCGATCCGAAGAGGCCGACGTCGCCGGTGGAGTTGTCGATTCAGAGGGCGATCGGCGTCGCGCCGTGGTGAATTGTTAGCCGGAAGCGCAAGCGACGGGACGGGAGTGCAGCAGTTCACCGCGGCGCAACAACTCGCGGTTCGTCCACATGCGACGATGATCGCACTGCCACATCGGATGGGATTTGATCGCGCTTCGATCGCGATACGATGAATGGGTCCGTGGGGATGGCACACTCAGATCCGGAGGGCTGACGATGACGTCGGAAGCAAGCACAAATGACATTCTCTACAACGCCAGCCTGCCCAAGCGGGTTGCGTGGTCGATCTTGTATACGCTCTGTTTTGTCGGATTTATCCTGAAAGATCAGGGCTACGAGGTATACGGCCTCCCGGGCCTCGGTTCTTTGGGAGCCCTCATCTGGCGTTTCTGGCCTAGGTACAACCGCCCGATAAAACTACCTGAAATGAAACCAGGTGAAATAACGTGGATCTCGATCCTGGTGGGCTTGGCCGTCGTTGCTCTGATTGTCTGGATCGCCGCCGATTGTCCTGATTGGTTTCACACAAAAGCCACAACCAAGGTCGCTCCCGCGCAAACCCAGCCCGGGATTTTGGGAATCGCCCACCCGTGGCGGGCGCTTTTCATGGGCGTCCCCTGGTTGGGTTGCATGCTGATGGACTGGTGGTTGATGCCTCAGAAGCGCCGTCGCGATTCGATGACGAGCAGTCAGAGTCCACAAGCCCCCTGATCCGACGGTACGCCGTCGGGTTCGGTGGGGTTCCGCCCAAGGTGTCGGCTCAACACGCGTCGAATGCAGTGTGATCGAGTTTCGGACCGCGATATGATGAGTGGGTTCGACATCCGGAGGACCGGGCGATGTCCACCACAAGCAAGCCACTGGACTGCGCTGAACCACTCGATTACGGCTGGCGTTTCGCCTATTCCGCGATGGTGGTGATGATGGTCGCTCTTGCCATCGTCGACGCGAAAAGGGGCCAGACAGGTTCGCTGGTGCCTCTCTTGTGCGTCGTTTTCGCGCGAGCTTGGCGGCAACCGCCGCCTGAATCACACCCCATTTCCAGCCACGCGAAGATGAGCATGGCGATGATCGGGATGGTGCTCTTCTTTGTCAGCGTGATCGCGATGATCCTTGTCGGCGCGTGGTGGCATGGGTCCGATGAGGGGCCGCATCCCCTCTTCAGCGCCATCGATCGGGTGGCCGGATTCGCGTGGCCTGCCTTCCTGATCGCGTTTGGAGCGAGCCTCCTGGTCATTGAATGGTGGTGGCTGCCCCGACAGCGGCGGGTTCGCGATGTGGCGGCGCGGGCCAGTTAGCCGGACGCGCAAGCGACGGCTTTGGGCGAACAGCGTGACGTTGCGTGCTCGGTTGGCGGTAGGGTTCAAGCCGTCGCTTGCGCGTCCGGCTAACCCAGACGATCACTTCGCGTGCTCGCGCTTCCACCGCTGGACGAACGCCTCATATTGCTCGGGCGTGTCGATCCCGTGGTGGCGGACCTTGGTCTTGATGACCGCGATGGGGTGGCCGTGCTCGATGGCGCGGAGCTGCTCCAACTGCTCGATCTGCTCGAGCGGCGTGGGCGGGAGCGTGACGTACTTGAGCAGGAAATCCCGGCGGTAGGCGTAGAGGCCGGGATGCTTGAGGTACCGCACCGTGGGCGGGCCCTGCTTGTCGCGGTCGAAGGGGATGAGCGAGCGCGAGAAGTAGATCGCACGCCCCTGCTGGTTGAGGATCAACTTGACGATGTTGGGGTTCGAGGGGTCCTCGTCCGCGGCGAAGTCGCTGGCGAGCGTCGCCATCGGGGCGTCGGGGTCGGCCCGAAGGCCGTCGATGAGCTGGTCGATCACCTCGGGCTCGATCTCCGGCTCGTCGCCCTGCACGTTCACCACCAGCGACGACTCCTCGGGCTTCATCCCCGCGACGACCTGGGCGATCCGGCTGGTCCCGTTGGGGTGGTCGGCGCTGGTCATGGCGGCGCGCCCGCCGAACTTGGTCACGGCGTCGAAGATGCGCGGGTCGTCGGTGGCGACGACGACCTCGCCGACGCGCTTGGCGAGGCGGGCCCGCTCGACGACGTGCTGGATGAGGGTCATGCCGGTGCGGTCGGCGAGGGGCTTGCCGGGGAAGCGGGTGGAGCCGAAGCGCGCGGGGATGACGGCGAGGGCGGCGGGAGGATTCATGGAGATGGTCGCGGGGGTGGATTGATCTGCCCCTCTCCCTTCGGGAGAGGGGCAGAGACCGCCGGCTCAGTCGTCGTCGCCGGCGGCGGGCGTGGCGGGGCCTTCGAGGGCGCCGCCGTCCTTGCTCTGCAGTTGCGTGATGAGCTTCCGCAAGGCCTCCATCCGCGCCTTGATGTCGCGGTGGTTGATGTTCGCCTGCAGCACCTGCGAGCCCCACTTCACGGCCTCGCGGGCCATCTCCAGGTCGCGGTTCTTCCTGGCCGAGGCCTCGAGGGCGGCCATCAGGCGGAAGCGAAGGTCGAGCCCGAGCTTGTCGTCGGAGCGGTTGTAGGACTCGATGCCGTCGCGCAGCGCCTGGATCGCCTCGTCCGCCCAGCCCTGGGTGAGGAAGCACCGGCCGAGGTATTCGCACGACTGTGGCCGGTATTTGGGCGCGAGCCTGGTCGTCTGGAAGGCGGCGATCGCCTCCTCGTATTTCTTGAAGATGTAGAGCAGCTCGCCCATGCGGAAGCGGGCGTCCATGTCGCTGGGATAGGCCTTGACGCGCTCGGTGAACTCGTCGAGCTCGAACTGGCGGAGCGCGCGGTACTTGTCCTGGTAGGCCTGCGCGGCCTTGGCGTCGTTGGGCTTGAGGTCGGCCTCCCGACGGGCGTTGCGGGCGTGGCGCCCGAGCATCTTGATGCGCACCCGCCCCGCCTCCGACTTGTAGACGTGCTGCTCGGTCTTGGCGAAGAGCTGCTTGTAGAGCTTGATCGCCTCCTCCTGCGTCTCGTCCGTCTCCTTCTCCGCCAGCACCGTCGCGAGCTTCGAGAGGCGGATGGGATCGCTCGGGTCGGCCTCGAGCTCCGTCCGGCGGGTCTCGATCAGCGCGTCGGTGTCGCTTTCGGTCCGGGTCGACGAGCGGTCCTGCCGCTCGAGCTCCGTCTGCTTCGACTGGTCCTTGACGAAGTCGCGGAATCCCCCCTTGTTCTTGTCCTTGTCGCCCATCTGGTTGAAATTGCCGTCGTGGAGCGTCTTCTCGGCCTCGAGGTTCTTGAGGGCCGCGTTCAGCTCGGGGTTCAACCGGTCCATCGACAAGGCCCGGCGGCAGGCGTCGATGGCCTTGGGATAGACCATGATGGCTTGGAAGAGGTCGCGCAGCTTGACCAGGTCGGCCTTGGTCATGGCCTTGTCGTATTGGTTCTGGTCGAGCAGCAACTCGCCGATCCAGTTGGCGACCTCGCCCATGTGGAGGTCATCCCGGACCTGGTCGACCTCGACCGCGCGCTCCATCGCGGCGATCATCAGCGCCTTGTTCAGCGGCTCCTTGGCCCAGAGCCTCTCGGCCTGGAGGAAGCGGTCGATCGGGTCGCGCCCGCCGCCCTTGATCTTCTCCATCATCGTCGCGGGCTTGCCCCCGGAGACCTTGCGCCGCTTGGCGACCTCAAGAAGCGCCTCGTGCTGGATGATGTTGTCAGGGTCGATCGCCAGGCCGTTGATGTAGCACTCGATGGCGTAGTCGTGCTGGTTGGCGTCGGCCATGGTCTTGCCGCGCTCGAACCAGGCGTAGGCCTTCTTGGGGTCGGGCTTGGGCTTGGGGGCGTCGGCTTCGGGGGGCTTGGATACCGGCGGGTCGGACTTGCCGCCGCCGCCTTGGAGAGCGGGGGCCACGGCTTCAGCCTCTTTTACGGAGTCGCTGGAGTCGGCGGTTTTCTTTTTGTTGAAAAAACCGAAGGCCATAGGCAACGGGGGGTTGGGCGGGAGGTCGGGCAGGGGTCGTGGCGGGGCGCAGCGGCGGACGGGCCGCGCTCTCCTGTACTTTAAGCGGGGAACATGGCTTGTCAATCAAAACGCGCGGAAGGTGAGCCGGGTTCAATCCGATAACCCATGCGCGTGTCCGGCTCGGCAAGGTGGGCAAGAGGATGGCGGCGAGCAGGCTCGCCCGGACTGCCCCCCCTGCTTGCTCGCGCCATCGCCCTGCTCTATCGTCTCCATCCCCGTCTTGGGTGGTTGGGCCTGAATCGCTGCCGCCCGCGCGGGGAGAGCATAGGAACGCGTCATGACTTCATTGGCCATTCACGGCGCCGCCGGCCGCATGGGTCGGCGGCTGGTCGCCCTCGCCTCCGAGGACCCCAAGCTCCGCCTCGCCGCCGCCATCGAGCACGCGGGCAACGCCCTGCTCGGGCAGGACGCGGGCCTCATCGCGGGCGTCCCCGCCTCGGGCGTCCTGCTCGCGGAGAAGCTCCCCGCCAAGGGCGTCGACGTGCTGATCGACTTCACCATCCCCGCCGCGACGCGCAAGGCGATCCAGCTCTGCGTCGACGCGAAGGTCGCGCTGGTCATCGGCACGACCGGGCTGACGCCGCAGGACCACGCCGCGATCGACGCGGCGGGTGCGACCATCCCCGTGCTGCAGGCCCCCAACATGAGCTTGGGCGTGAACCTCCTCTTCGCCCTCGCGGCCCAGGTCGCCAAGAAGCTCGGCGACGACTACGACATCGAGATCGTCGAAGGGCACCACCGCTTCAAGAAGGACTCCCCTTCCGGCACGGCGCTGGGCATCGCCCAGGCGATCTGCGACGCCACGGGCAAGGACATCGACAAGGACGTCGTCCACGGCCGGCACGGCGACGACACCACCCGGAAGCGCGGCGAAATCGGCATGCACGCCCTGCGCCTGGGCGACGTGGTGGGCGACCACACCGTCAGCTTCGGCGCGCTGGGCGAGCGGCTGGAGCTGACCCACCTGGCGAGCAGCCGGGACGTCTTCGCCCGCGGGGCGCTGCAGGCCGCGAAGTGGCTCGCGGGCAAGCCCGCGGGGCGGTACCGGATGGCAGACGTGCTGGGGTTGTGAGGCGGATCACAGGTTGGACCGGGTCTTTGCCTTGTCTGATCTTTGTCTGATCAGAGCCGGACACTGTGTGTCCGTCGATCGGGCGAAAGCGGTACTCCGCCCGCGCGAATCGCGGGGAGCCATCCAAGACGCGGGAAGCAGACGACGCCATCGGCAAGATGCTGTCGATGCGTCTTCGAAGTAAATCGTGCGGGTCCTGCACGTGCGGCACTTCGCGCGAGGCGGAGTACCGCCTATCGCTCCATCTTCGGGGACACAGTCCCCGTCTCTGATCAGACATGCGATGGTGCGGGGTCGGAGGAACTGGACCACCTCATCACGGATCCGCCGCGTGCCCATGTCCATGCCCCCCGCCCGGCGACGGCGCGTCGAAGGTCTCCTTGAGCGAGATCTGCGCGCGGGCGTAGAGTTGCAGGAGCAGCCGCCAGCGCCAGGCGGCGATGAGGCAGACGACGCCGCAGAGCATCGCCAGCACCGGCCAGGAGGGGAGCATCGCCGAGCTGAGCAGGAAGAGGTAGACCAGCACCAGCCCCGCCCCGCCGCCGGAGATCACCTGGGTCATGACCCGGCGGAGCGCCTCGGTCTGCTCGGTGGTCCCCACGCGTCGGATGGTCGTCTCGCTGATGAGCCGGGCCATGGCGCGGAGCTTGCGCACCACGGCGATGATCATCGGCAGCGCCAGCACCAGCGTCGCGAGCAGCGAGAGCCCGCTGTGCCCGTCGGGCCCCCCGGGCCGGTTGGGGAAGGCCCATCCCTCGATGCGCGGCGCGGCCGCCCCCGCGGCGACGAAGAGCGCGGTGATCAGCGCGAGGTTGAGCCCGACCTGCAGCCCCCAGCGCCAGAGCAGTTGGCGCACGGCGTTGTTCTGCGTGCTCGCCTGCTGCAGCCCCGCGACCCAGCGCGAGTAGAAGGCCAGCACGTTGCGCACGCTTTTGGGGGCGGAGTCCTCGGCGGCGGCCGCCAGGCGGTCGGAGTGCTTGATGAGAAACGGCGTCGAGAGCGTGGTGATGCCCGAGGCCGCCACGCCGATGGGGTAGAGGAAGTCGCTGGTCACGCCCAGGTCGCGCCCCAAGGCGGCCATGATGAAGGAGAACTCGCCGATCTGGGCGAGCCCCATGCCCACGCGCAGGCTGGTGCGCGTGTCGTGCCCGGCGACGAAGGTGCCCAATGCCCCCGTGACGATCTTCCCGACTACCAGCGTGACGGTGATGACCAGCACGGGCAGCCAATGCTCGCGGATGGTCCCGGGGTCGAGCATGAGCCCGACGGAGACGAAGAAGATCGCGCTGAACATGTCGCGCACGGGGGCGATGAGGGCCTTGATGCGGATGCTCTCGGGCGTCTCGGCGATGACCGCGCCGATCATGAAGGCGCCCAGCGCGCCCGAGAAGCCCAGCTTCATCGCCGCCAGCGCCATCCCGAAGCCCAGCCCCAGCGAGGCGATGAGCGTGACCTCGTCGCTCTTGAACCCCTCGATGAACTTCAGCAGCCGGGGGACGATGAGCAGGCCCAGCACCGCCACCGCGACCAGGAAGAGCCCGATGCTTCCGGAGGTGACCATCAGCTCCTGGGGCGAGAACGAGCCGGAGATCGCGATGCCCGAGAGCACGCCCAGGGCGGCGATCGCGGCGATGTCGTCGACCACGAGGATGCCGAAGATCACGCTGGCGAACTTCTCGCGGGCGAGGCCAAGGTCGTTGAGGGCCTTGACGATGATGACGGTCGAGGAGCTGAGCAGCATCGCGCCCAGGAAGACGCTGTCCATCCGGCTCCAGCCGAAGAACTGCCCGATCTGGTAGCCGATCCAGATCATCAGGGCGATCTCGAGGAGCCCGGCGATGAGGGCGGTGGAGCCGACGCGGGCGAGGTCGCGCAGGGAGAAGTCGAGCCCGAGGCTGAACATGAGCATGATCACGCCCAGCTCGGAGAGGGTGTGGATGCTTTTCTCGTCGGTGATGAGCGGGGCCGGGGGCGTGTGCGGGCCGATGATCAGGCCCGCGAGGATGTAGCCCAGCACGACGGGCTGGCGGAGCCATCGGCAGATGACGATGACCACCGCCCCGACGAGCAGCACGATCGCGAGGTCTTGGAGGAGGGGTGCATGGTGCATGGGCGGTCGAGCCGGAAACGGCGCGGCTCCTGGGCGTGGGCGCGGGGGCGGAGGTCTTTGGGGGACTGTTTGAGGGACTATAGGCAGGCGGCCGTTCAGGTCGCCGATGGCGGGCGGCTCAGGATCGCCGCGCGGGGGAAGCGGAATGGATTTGCTTCGCGAGGCCTGACGGCCGTCGCATCAGGCGCGGGGCTGGTGCTGCTGGTCGGCGGCCGCGGGGCGCGGGTCCTGGGCGTAGGCCTGCGGCTGGGCGGGCGGCAGCGCCTGCGGCTCCTGCTGGCGGGTGATCTGCGGGTTCGCGCCGGAGGATCCGTTGGCGGGATGCTTGATGTCGTCCTCCACCCCCGCGAGCCCCTTCTTGAACTCGACGATCCCCTTCCCGAGGCTGCGCCCGACCTCAGGCAACCGCTTCCCGAAGATCAGCAGCGCCAGCAAGGCGATGAGGAGCAGCTCCATCGGATTGAGGTTGAGGAACCCCAACGTGGTCAGGTTGCTTAGCGGGCTGAGAAGGCTCATGGCGGGTCCCTTTCGGCGCTCCACTTCGACGGTCCGCTCAGAGGGAGCGAAGGCCAAGTGGGACATTTCATTATAGTCGGCCCGGCACTGTGTCTCACCTTAACCTGCCCGGGCTTATTCCCGGATCGGTCGTTTGGGGCCGACGGGAACGGTTTTTCCGCGGTATTTGCGGCCAAAGCCCTCCGGGGCTAACTTCCCCCGGCCCCCCGATTTTCATGGCCTCGGCCCGCCTCCGCAAGCCGACTCGATCCCTTCCCCTTGAAAGGCCCCGCACAATGGATCTCCAAGGCGCCGTCGCGATCGTCACCGGCGGCTCGGCCGGCTATGGCCTGGGCATCGCCCACGCCCTGGTCAACGCCGGCGCCCACGTCTGGATCACCGGGCGCGACGTCAAGGCCCTCGAGGCCGCCGCGTCGTCCACCGGCGGCAAGTCCTTCCGCGCCGACGTCACCAAGCCCAAGGATTGGGACCGCCTCTTCGCCCGGGTGATGAAGGTCCATGGCCGGGTCGACCTGCTGGTGAACAACGCCGGATCGGGCGTCCTCATTGCCCCCATGGCCGAGCAGACCGACGACGCCATCGCCGCCAGCATCGCGGCCAACCTCACCGGCGCGATGCTCGGCTGCCGCCGCGCCGCGACGGTCATGGCGAAGCAGAAGTCGGGCACGATCATCAACATCTCCAGCGTCTGCGCCGAGCACGCCTGGCCGGGCTGGGGCCCCTACTCGGCCGCGAAGGCGGGGATGAACCAGTTCGGGCGCTGCCTCTACGCCGAGCTCCGCCCCGCGGGCGTGCGCGTCACGACCCTCACGCCCTCCTGGGGCGCGACCGACTTCGTCAAGGCCGCCAAGATCAAGGGCCACCCCGCGGGCGACCCGAAGGTGGCGGCGAAATGCATGACCGGCGCGGAGATGGGCGACCTGGTCGTCTCGATCTGCCGCACGCCGGACCATCTGGTGATGCTGGAGGTGAGGGTGCAGCCGACGGTGCAGGAGATCATGCCGTTGTGATCGAAGCGGAGCCTCCGCACGGAGAACGCCCATGTTCCGCCTCAATCTCCGCCTCAATCTTGGATCCTTGGTCCCGCCCGCGCCCGCCGATCCCGCGGAGCCGAACTGGCCCCCCTACGGTCCGCTCATCAACGCCCGGCTGGCGACGATCGAGGTGATCCGCATCAACGGCGGCGACTCGCCCACCCCCGCGCTGGCCAAGGCGATCGAGACGTTCGCCCGGCACATCCCCGGCAAGGTTGAACAGGTGGAAGGCGAACGGGCGCAAGTCGACGCCGACGCGAACGGGCGGGTGACGCGCACGCAGGTCAACGCGATCATCGCCCGTCGCCGGCACCGCCGCGCCTGCGATGTGGCGATTCTCCTGACGCCAGGCCTGTCGGACACTCCCAACAGCTACTGCGCCGACATCCCCGACGGCGGCCACGCCATCGTCATCAATCCCGTTCCCGGCCCCGTCCCGCGCCCGGGCCGGCGGTTGGCGCGAAGAGCCCTCGATGAGATCGCCGGGTGGAGCTTCATGCTCTGCGTCCGCTACCCGACCCGTCGGCGGATGCTGCTCGCGCACGAACTGCTGCACGCCTTGAAGGTTCCACACCGTCGGGAGCGCAGCGCGACGGGGCATCACTGCACCCGCCCGGATTGCATCCTCTACCCCGGCGTCGATTGGCGGTCGGCTCTCGCGGGCCTCTTCAATCTTGGCCCGCCCCTGGATCTTTGCCGTGCTTGCCGGGAGGAAATCGCCTCCGCACGGGCCGCCGCCGGGGGCGTCTACTTCGAGCCCAACGACGCCTACGACCCGATGGTCCATCTCGACGGGATGGTTCGGCTCAACCCTCACAGCGCGCTCGAACGGATTTACCGCGGACAAGCCCGCGCCGAGCGGAACGACCGGGCCGGGGCCATCGCCGATTTCACCGACGCGCTGCGCCTCGGCCCCGGGGCGCACACCGCCAAGTGCCGATTCAACCGCGCCGGCCTTCACGCCCAGGATCGCCGCTGGGCGGAGGCGATCGCGGACTATGAGGCCGCCCTCGCCGCCGACCCCGCGCACCGCCGGGCGTTGGAGAACGTGACATGGATTCTCCGGGAATGCCCGGATGAAGCCTTCCGCGACGCCGCGAAGGCGCAGGAGTTGGGAGTCCGTGCCGAACGGTTGGCGGGACAGCAACCCCCTGCGCTACGCTGACGGCGTCGACCGAGAGACCATGCGGGATTCCTCATGATGCGAAATACCACGGACATCGTCTTGCGCGACACCTACGACCTCGCCGTCATCGGCGGCGGCAGCGGCGGCTACGGGGCCGCGTGCGCCGCCGCGCGGCGCGGGCTCTCCGTCCTGCTCGTCGAGCCCGGGCCCATGCTCGGGGGCAACAGCACCCTCGGCGGCGTCAACACCTGGGAGCCCGGCATCGGCGGCCCGGGGTTCCACGGCCAGCTCTTCGACCTCCTCTCCGCCACGCCCCACGCCATCGGCCTCTCGCGCACCACCAAGTTCTACACCTCAGAGCAGCCTTGGGGTTTCTCCTCCATCATGCCCCCGGAAGCGGGCCTGACCTACGCCGACTCGCTCCGCAGGGCGGGCGTGCCCCACGCCGACTGGGTCCGCGTGACCTTCGACCCCGACCAGCTCGCGGGCGCGATGGCGGAGATCCTCAACGCGCTCGGCGGCGTCGACGTCCTGCTCGGCTGGCGCTTCCTGGGCGGCTCGGTCGCCAACGGGCGCATCGAGTCGGTCGACATCGCGCCCGTCGGCCCGCCAACGGGCTCTTCTGAGAGAACCCGCCGCGTCCGCGCCCGCTTCTTCGTCGACGCCACCGCGCAGATCCACGTCTGCCGCGCCCTGGGCTGCCCGACGCGCTTCGGCGCCGAGTCGCGCGAACAGACCGGCGAGCCCAGCGCCCCGGACCAGCCCAAGGAGACGCTCAACGCCGTCTCGGTCTGCTTCCGCCTCTCGCCGCGCGAGCACGCGGCCATCGACCCGCTCCCGCCCGGCGTGCCCGACGAGCCCTTCGTCACCGTCAACAACATCACGCAATACCCCAACGGCGACCTGAACATCAACCCGCTGCCGATCATGGAGGGGATGGAATTCCACCGCATGGGCGACGAGGCGGGGCGCGCGGAGTGCGTCCGCCGGGTCCACCGCCTGCTGCGCGTGATGCAGACGCGCTGGGGCTTCGAGAAGTTCGGCCTCGCCCGCATCTTCCCCTTCACCGGCGTGCGCGAGGGGCCGCGCCTCGAGGCCCGCACCATGCTCACGGAGACCGAGATCCGCAAGGGCTGCTCGGGCCAGGGCGACGCGGGCGAGTGGATCACCCTGGCCGACCACGCCCTCGACGTCCACGGCCAAGGCGGGCTCTGCCGCGAGCTGCCCGAGCCCTACGGCGTACCGTGGGAATGCCTGCTGCCCCCGTCGCTCTCGAACCTCGCCGTCGCCTGCCGTGGTGCGGGGGTGACGCACATCGCCGCCTCGTCCTGCAGGCTCTCGCGCACGATGATGCAGATGGGCCACGCCGCCGGCCTCGCCGCGGCGGTCGCGCTCGACCGCAAGACGCAATATCCCGACGTCGACCGCGCGGCGCTGCAGAAGCTGCTGCGCGAGGACCGCGTCCATCTCACACCCGAGGCGTTCCCCGCCCCGCCGAAGTATTCGGCGGGGTGATGCTTCGGCTGGCTCCGTGCGACCCCGCGAATTTCCGGGGACGTGCCACATCGCAGCCGAAGGCTGCTATGTGCGAGTGGACCGTTGGGCAAAGGTTCGCGATGGACTTCTCCCTGTTTCCGCCGATGAACGCGGGCTCGAAACTCCTGAAACCTCGGCGTTTCCGGTTGACCGGCACATAGCAGCCTTCGGCTGCGATGTGGCACGGCCTAACGTCGATTGAGCATCGCAACAGAGTCGCTTCGGCTCTGCACGGAAATGCAGCCGAGGCTCGTGGACGGAATCGCTATTTCCCGCCCGCGGCCTTGCGCCGCGCGATCGCCTGGTCGGCCGCCGCCTTGGTGAGGAAGAAGGCGGAGGGCGGGATGACTTGCTCGTCGAATCCGCCCGTCTTCGTCCAATGCAATGAAATGTGGTTCGGCCGGCCGTACACGCAGAATTCCACCACGAACGAGTGCGGTGCCCCGTCAAAGTCGACCGTGATTGCCTGGCTGTTGTCGCCGCTTTTCCAAGAGTCCATGAGGATCTTGCGGTCGATCCAGAGGCGGATGCCGTCGTCCACATGGACATTGAGCCGATATGCCCCCGGCTCCGGGGCGACGATGAAGCCCTCCCAGCGGATCGCCATATTGTTGGACCGGAGCCCCGAAGCGATCAGGCAGTTCCCGAACGGCCAATCGATGTTTTCGTCGAAGTCGCGAGCGGTCTGGTTGCGGAGATCCTTGTCGTCAAACACGACCATCGAGAGCCCGACGCCCGCGGGCCGCTGCCAGCGCCCGCTCTTCGCGGCCTCCTTCGTCTGGAAGAAGACCGTGGGCGGGACGATGGCGGCGTCGGTCTCCCCGGGTGGGGTCCAATAGAGCTTCGCCATCGCCCAAGCCCCGTGCTCGCACATCTCGAAGCAAATCTCCTGCGGGTCGCCGGTGAAGTCCACCCAGGTCGATTGGTCCGAACTCGAGTCCCAGGACTCCATGACGACTTTGCCGCTCAATTTCACCCGATACCCGTCGTCCGCCACGGCGGAGAGCTTGTAACGCCCCGGCTTTGGCGCACGCATGAATCCCGTCCAGCGCACCGAGAAGTCATCCGTCTGCCCGCCCGTCCCCGCACTGCCGTAACCAAACTCCGTGGCGATCTTGTAGTCGATCCGCTCCCCGATCTTGACGTTGAAATTCCTGCCGTTGAACCATTCAAACTTCAACCCGCGCAGGTCGGCCTCCGCCGGCGGCATGTACGCGGCGGCGCTCTTCCCGCTGGAGGAAGCCGGGACGCCCGGCAGCGCGGGGTCGACGATCATCGTCTTGGCCCGGTCGATCTCGGCGCCGATCCGGGTCGCCTCCTCCAGGTCCTTCGATTCGCTCATCACGACGCGACGGGCGTTCTCCAGATCCGTCAGGTACTGCCGACGCACGACGTCGACCGCGCGGATGTAATCCTCCGTCGCGCGTTCCCCGGCCTTCGCGAGCCGGGTCTGCGCGATGGCGACCACCGGCATCTTGGCCCGCTCCGTCGAGGCCGCCCCGCCCGCCTTGACCTGTTCGATCTCCCCTTTGGCCCACTTGGCGTCGTCGAGGTTGGCCGACTGCATCGCCGTGTCGAACGCCTTTTGGACGCTCGCCAAGTATTGCTCTCGCGCAGAGCCGATGGCGGCTGCGGCTGACTCCTTCGCCTTGCCGATCGCAGCCTCGAACTTCAGTTTCGCTTGCGTCGCCGCGGGCGAGGTGGGCGCGGTCGGCGCCGCCTCGTCCGCGGCCCATGCCGTCGAAACCAGCAAAAGACTTGTCAGCAGAATCAGCAGCAGTCGCATGATGGCGTTCCGGAAGGGGCAACAAAGTCATGGGTCGATTCGACTCGAGGGGCGAGTCTGCGCGACGGTGCAGCCGCGTGTCTTCGCGCATCGCCGCATAGGCAATCGCCCACGCCCGCACCGTCCATGCAACACAATATGGTACCTGCGAACACTTGCGAGTCTCAGATTGCCGTGGGCAACTTTTGCCCGGCCCCACGCCCCTACTTCTTCAGTATCCCCGCCCTGATCCTCTCCACGATCGCCGCGTGCTCCGCGGCCGTGTCGCCCGCGCCGTCGCCCCGGGGGCGGGGCGGGGGCAGCAACTCGAAGTTGCCGTGCTTGTCCTGCCCGCGGACGAGGATCGCCATCGGCTTGGCGGGGCTGTCCTGCACCACCTCGGGGCGGACGTAGCGGATCGCCAGCCCGATGCGCGGGACGGCGCCGGTGTTGGCGTTCGACCCATGCACGATCCAGATGTGGTGCAGCGACATCTCCCCGGGCGCGAGACGGAGGTCGACCGCCTGCGATTCGTCGACCTTCGCGGCGATCTCCTGCCCGCGCGAGAGCGCGTTGTCGGGGTTGTAGGTCTCGCGCTGGGGCATCGCGGGGCGGGTGTGCGTCCCGGGGATGACGCGCATGCAGCCGTTGGTCGCGTCGCAGGGCGTCAGCGCGACCCAGGCCGTGACGACGTTGGGCGGCGTCAAGTTCCAATACGTCCCGTCCTGGTGCCAGCTCACGAAGGTCTTCTCGCCGGGCATCTTCGAGAACCAGTTGGTGTTCCACGCGAGCAGGTTGGGGCCGAGCAGCGACTCCACAGCGTCGAGCACGCGCGGGTGGGTGACGATCTCGTGGACCCAAGGCATGACGAAGTGGGTCTCGGAGAAGACCTGGAACTTCTGGCTGGGCGCGAGCGCGTCGAGCCGGGCCTTGTTGCGGGCGACGTAGTCGGTGTACCGCGCGAGGTGGCGCTGGACCTCGTCGGGCGTCAGGGCGGGGACGGGGCAGAGGTAGCCATCGCGCTCGAAGGCGCGCTGCTGCTCGGCCAGGAGACGCGAGGGCGTGGCGATCGTCATGGTGGACCTTCCGCGTAGAGATGACCCCGATGGCCTCGGCGGCCTTGATGGCCCATGGATCAATCTAGCTCGCGACACGGACCATGAACAGGCCAGCGGGCGCAGCCTCCGAGCCCGCCAAAAACAAAAACGCCGCAAACTGGGGAGTTTGCGGCGTTTGCAAATGGGCCATACAGGATTCGAACCTGTGACCTCTTCCATGTCAAGGAAGCGCGCTAGCCAACTGCGCTAATGGCCCCATATTTCGGCACTTGCGCGTCGTTGCCGACGCCCTCAGCGCCGCCAAGCGCGACAAGGCGCACTTGACCGCTAAGTCGAGCAGTATACCAATGTTTACCGTCCGGTCCAGTCAGGCTTAGAAGGGTGACGCGCCCCAGTGGCAGGTGCGGGTCAGCGCCGTTCAGCGCGGCTTGGAGACGGGTGCGCACTGTGATTTTTCCTGTGCGCGTTTCGGGCTCTTCCGCGTCGGTCTCGGCACCCACAAGACGCATGTCCACGAACTCTTGGGACGGTTGCGAGGGCTGGTCCACGGACACGCTAGGGCGTAAGTCGGGGGGTTCTGGGGACAGGGGCAGTCGGAGAGGTGGGACCTTCTGGATCGCCTCCCGAGCGTCCTTGGCCCCCAATTTGTCGTAGTGCTTCTCCAATGTCTGAGCAGTGCGATGACGGGTCAACAGCTTTACGACAGACGGGGGGACATCCTGCCGAAGCAACCGGGTCGCCATCGTGGTCCGCAGGGCATGGAAATCGACCACCTCACCCTTGTCGTTCACGCGGTCGATGT
>JAPLMQ010000066.1:0-547 GCA_026386955.1 Planctomycetota bacterium | reverse complement strand
GGCGTGCAGCGGGACATGATCTTCTTTGCCGTTCTTGCTGACCTCGGGCCGGAACCTCAAGGTCGCTCCCTCGAAATCGACGTCACCGACGCAGAGTTTCTTCATCTCGCCCCGGCGAGGCCCCGCCAGGACAGCCGTCATGTAGACCACCCGCCGCTTCGCCGGGACGGCGGCAATAAAGCGGGTGAGTTCATCCTCGCCCACAGCGCGGCGAACCCTCCGGCGATCCTTGGCCTCGTTGAGCCGCTTCATGCGGTGAAGGGGATTAAAGGTCAACCTGCGTCGTTCTACGCACCAGTTCAGGAAAGTCACGACGGTGGTGCAGTGGTGGTTCACGGTGCGGGCGCTCTTCCCCGCGCGCCTGACAGTCCCCAGGTAGGTGCTGACCCGATCACGGTCGAGATCCGTCAGGCGTGTTGCGCCGAGGGCCTTGACCAGCTTGGCGAGTTGAGACCGCTTGGTCGCCACATGCACGGCGTTCTGGCCCTCGTCCTCACAGGACTGGATGTAGTCGGCGATGTGCTGCTCGATGGACTGGCCCATTGCG
>JAPLMQ010000084.1 GCA_026386955.1 Planctomycetota bacterium | reverse complement strand
CTGTTCTGCTTCAACCAGGACGGCGACCTGGAGCGTGCCCTGCTGCGGAACGGCAACGTCGCCAGTGCCGACGACTGGCGCAGCGTGATGGAGCCGGTGGTGGCCCGCTACCGCCATCGGAAGATCAAGAAGCGATTCCGGATTGGGACTCGGTCGCCAAGACCTTCCGCGAATCGGGCCTGACCGCCAGCTTCTTCCTGGGCGCTTCCGACATGGGGCGGGCCGGCTACCTCGACGTCATGGCCCGCACCGGCGCGCTCCTGATGGTCAACCCCGACACGCGCCCCACCAGCTTCATCCCCGCGGGCAACAACCCCGCCGAGCAGGAGAGCATGAGCCAGCGCGTCATGCTCACCGCCCAGGCCAACGGGCGCTACCCCAACTTCGGCGGCTTCTGCTTCGGGTGGGACACCACGGGCTATTCCATCGGCGGGCGCCGGATGCTGCTCACTTACTGGGCCTGGGGCGACAAGACCGACCCGCTGCGCCATTACCTCGACGCCAACGACAAGTACGTGCTCGAGGAGTTCACCCGCCGCACGGGGCTCGCGCCGGTGAGCGACGCGGAGTACATCGCCTACTGCCTCGCCCTGGGCAGGCCCGAGTTCGCCCCCGCGATCGACTTGCCCACCCGGCTCTGGCTCGATGAGATCGCGGCCAACATCAAGCCGATGGACCCGGCCGCGAAGGCCGCCTTCGAGAAGCGGCTCGACGCCTGGTCGGCCTACCTAATGGGCTTCTACAACGAGATCTACACCGCGATGGCGGGCAACCTGCGCACGCTCGACCCCTCGCTGCGCAACACCTCCAGCGTGCAGGTCGACCACTGCGCCGTCCGCGTCGGGCAGTATTTCCCCTCGGCCTACGCCCCGCTCGACCTGCGCTACCAGTCGACGTGGAACGACCAGGTGGGTGGGCCCGACTACTCATACCAATGGCTGATCACCGACGGGCTGCTGGAGATGGGGCGCGGCGACAAGCCGGTCTGGATCTCCAACGCCCTCGCCGCCGCGCACGACCGCGCCCCGTACCCCGGCAAGTTCACGCGCGTCGCCGCCCACGGGCTCGCCTTCGGCTCCTCGGGCATCGGCTTCGCCTGCGAGGGCTTCAGCAACATCCTGGGCGGCATGAATGCCGGGACCAACTGGGCGAACATCAAGGGCAAGGCCGGCGAGGCCGACCTGCTCGCCGGCAAGGATTTCCTCGACCGTTTCGCCGCACTGGCGACGCAGGGGCGCGGGGACCACGGCGTGGGCGTCCTCTTCTCGCGCAGCCAATACGCCCGGCAAAACGCCGTGATGGGCTTCGGCACAACGCTCTACAAGGCGATCGTCACCCTCACGCGCCTGGGCTACACGCCCCGGTTCGTCACCGAGGAGGAGCTCGCCGCGGGCGCGCCCAAGGACATCGATGCCCTGCTCCTGCTCGGGCAAGCCTTCCCGCTGCCCGCGAAGGCGACGGCGGGGATCGCCCAGTTCGCCGCGGCGGGCGGGCGCGTGATCGTCGATGGGTCGACCACGGCCGAGCTGCCGGGCGTCGCGAAGGTCGAGAGGCTCGACTACCCCTTCCCCTTCGCCCACCCGGGCAAGCCGCACAGTTGGAGCACGCCCAACATGGCCCGCGGCGAGAACGACCTGGTCATGGTCGAGCGCTGGCACAAGGAGCTCGCGCCGGCGATGGCAGAGGCCCTGGGCGACACCGGACACGGGCTCTTCAAGTCCCAGAAGGGCGTCGACGCCTGCGCCTCGCTGATGCAGGTCGCCGCCGGGCCCGACGCCAAGTTCGTCGTCGCCGTCAACGACTCCAGCATCGCCACCCAGGCCGACTGGTATCAGGTCCGCGAGAGGATCGTCCCCGTCGGCACGCCACTTTCCGACGCGAGGGTCTACGACTGCAACCAGGAGAAGGAGCTCGGCCACGTCGCGCCGTTCGACTGCGACCTCACGCAGACCACCGCGCGGGTCTTCGCAGTTCTCCCCCGTGCGCTCAAGACGATCGACCTGAAAGCGACGCAAAAGGTCAAGGCGGGGAAGGAGCTGGTCGTCGGCGTGCGCTTCCTCGACGAGAAGGGCAAGCCCTTCGAGGCGGTGCTGCCGTTCCATCTGAGCCTCCGCCGGCCCGACGGCGCGGCGGCCCAAGAGTTCTTCCGCGCAACCGATATGAAGGGCGACTTCGCGATGCGCATCCCCATCGGCCTCAACGCCCCTGTCGGCGATTGGAGCGTCGCGGTGCGCTCGCAGTTGAATGGACAGGAGGCGACGCTCCCGATCACGGTCACCGCGGCCAAGCCTGAAAACCTCGCCGAGCCGGTGAAGGAGAAGGTCTTCGTCCGTGGCCGCCCGGCGGTGAAGGCGGCGCTGGCGAAGGGCACGAAGCTGGTGATTCCCGTCTTCGACGGGCCCATGGCCGGGGAGATCCAAAAGGTGGCGGAGCAGGCCAGGGCGCTGCTGGCGAAGCAGGGCGTCGAGGCGGAGGTGCGCGTGAAGCCGGCAATGGGCGTCTATCACCTCTCGTACGACCCGACCGACGCGGAGAAGGCGGAGAACGCCCGCGTCGCGAATGGCGAGCTGATCGGCAAGATCGCGCGGCAGACGGTGAACCAGAACGACTGGTTCGCCGGCGCGGGCGAGTACCGCTTCGGCAAGCCGGTGCTGCTGCTCGACGTGAAGCTGATGCAGCCGATGCCCACGGCAAACGGCAAGCCCGCGCCCGAGTTGGTGGTAAATCCGATGGCGAAGGCGATGGAGCAGCTCGGGGCGCTCTGGCCCAGCGCCAGCGCGGCCTTCCCCGGGACCGACGGCGCGGTGATCCACGGCCTCACCTGGGCCTTCTTCCCCAAGCAGCCGGCGATCGTCATCCAGGCGGCCAGCATCGACGGGCTCGCGGCGGGCGTGAAGACGCTGGCCGACCTGCCGGAAGACGCCTTCGCAGCCGAGGTGGAGGCGATACGGGCGAAGCTGTGGAGCCAATACCACGTGGGCGGGAAGCCCGATGTGGGCGACGTCCCGAGCATGAGCGGGAAGGGGCTGCAGGTCGCGGCAGCGGCCAAGCCGTTCACGATCCGCTTCGGCGAGGCGAAGCCGACCGCCGCCGACCAGGTGAAGCGTCCGGCCGTCGCGCCGGTCGAGGCGCTGCCGGTGCCGGGCGAGTTCAAGCCCGAGAAGCTTGTGCCCTACATGCTCGACGGCCCGAAGTGGGTCGAGGCGGGCACCGCGGGCATGCTCATCCCCGACCTGCGCTTCAGCCAGGGGCTCATGCTCGTCGCGGACGTGAAGCAGGCGGGCAAATTCAAGATCGTCCTCGATGGGCTCTTCCGCTACTCCGAGGGCAAGCCCATGTGGCAGGCCCAGTGGGAAGACATCATCGACCTGCGCGAGAAGATCGTCCCGAAGGTGCGCAGGCCGATGGAGGTCGACGTGATGATCGGCGGGAAGGTCGTGGGCAAGCTCGTGCCGAGCAAGACGGGCGTGACGACCGTGCAGCTCGAGCTGCGCTCGCCCACGGGCGGGAAGCCCAAGACGGCCGAGGAGGAGGCCGTGCAGCAGATCGCGGGGGAGATCGAACTGCCCACCGGCCGGCAGGAGGTTCTGCTGGTCCACCGCAACATCGTGGATGGGAAGGTGGAGAAGGTGAGCGTCGTGCCGTGAATGGAAATGCGCCTCGGCGTCGCGCATGCCCCTCTCCCTTCGGGAGAGGGTGGCCGGTACTCCGGCCGGGTGAGGGCGTTGGTGACCGGCGATTCCCACCAAGCACTGCAAACGCAAGCGTCCTTTCGGCCCAACTGTTGACTCACGCCCTCATCCGTCACGGATGAGTACATCCGTGCCACCTTCTCCCGGAGGGAGAAGGGCAGAACCAAAGTTCCCCTTTTGAGACCCCGCATGAAGAACGCCCCCCTCCGTGTCGGCGACGCGACGCTTCGCTTCGAAGTCGCCGACGACCTTCTCCGCAGCCTCGGCCCCGTCGATGTCGCCGGCACCGCCCTGCGCAACCCCTCCAACCGCTTCCTGCCCTGGTTCGACAGCTACGCGGGCGACATCTTCCGCGACTTCCGTTTCCGCGAGGTCGAGCGCAGGGGCGACGCCACGATCATCCACACCACCGCCATCAGCGACCCCGACTTCCTCTTCCAGGAGCGGCGCGACTCCTCGGGCGACCTCTGTCTCCGCGACCAGACCTGGGACGCCGACCCGGCGACGGGTGACTTCCGCATCTGCCTCGAGCCCGCCTCCGCGGCCATCGAGGGCCACGCCTTCACGGGCTTCCGCTACTGGTTCGAGTACGACGCCACCGGGCCCAAGCCCGTGCCGATCCACCGCCTCGCCGACCGGCAGACGTGGGAAGTGGGCGGCAGCCTCGCCACCGAGCTGGGCCTCCACATCGTCTGCCGCAACCTCTTCGACCTCCCGCTCAAGAAGCTCACCCGGGAGGGCGGCTACTCCACCGTCGGCCTCCAGCACCACATCGGCCTCATGCCCGGCAACCTCTGGGCCCGCTGGTCGCTGCTGCCCGCCTTCGACATGCAGTACGGCCGGTACGGCGCCCTCGTCGCCTGGTTCGACCGCGTCTCGCTCATCCGCAGCGCCATCGAGTCCAAGCCCGGCGAGGATTGGCTGCGCGTCATCGACCTCCACGGCTTCGAGCAGTCGACCTCCGTCCGCACCAACCCCAAGACGATCCTCTTCACGCCCGACAAGCTCGACGACGTCGACGCGATGAACCTCTGGACCCGCGTCTATGACCAGGAGCACGCCAAGGCCTGCAAGCAGTTCGGCGTGCGCACGCAGGCGCCGCCCTCCGTCACCTTCGGGGAGAACGTCTGGCAGAATTTCCGCTTCGAAAGCACCTACGAGAATGTGGTGAACACCGCCGCGGAGTTCGCGGCCGACTACGCCTTCATCGACCCCGTCTGGGAGCACGGCGAGGCCCTGCGCAAGACCGTGCACGACCTGGTGGGCAAGGAGAAGTTCAAGGGCACCGCGCTGGAGAAGTACGCCTTCGCCAACATGTGCTGCACATTCGATTTCGAGGTCGCCGAGACGCACGGCGGGGAGGCGGAGCTCAAGAAGCTCGTCGACCGCGCGGCCGCGAAGGGCGTGAAGGTCATCAGTTGGATGGCGATCCACTACCACCCGCACACGAAGCTGGCGGAGGCCCCCGCGCTCAAGCACGGCAAGAGCGGCATCTTCGCCGCGAAGGAGTCGGGCCATCACCCCGACACGGGCTACGCCGGCCACTGCTGGACCGCGAATTTGAACGGCCCGATCGCCAAGAAGATCCGCGACCAGGTGCTGGGCGTCTGCGAGCGCACCGGCCTCGCGGGGTTTTTGTGGGACTCGTTCTCGAACCTCGGGTGGTGGCAGGTCGACTATTCCGACGGCTCGATGCGCCCGCAGTTCGACCACATGGCGGCCCTCTTCGCCGACTTGGTCAACGCCGGGCTCTACATCCAGCCCGAGGCGGTGGTGAGCTTCTCCAACGCATCCTGCTGCGGGCTGCACGGCGGGAACGTCTACGCGGGCGAGCTGATGGGCTACTCGTACAACACCGTCATCAGCCTGCACTACACCGACCCGGTCGACAACGTGGGCGGCGACCAGTTGAGCCGGGTGTTGACGGGCGAGAGGCCGATCGAGCTGCTCTTCGAGTGCCTGGCCCACAAGCGGGTGCCGGGGTTTGAGTTCCACCGCGTGCCGCGCGAGACGTGGAAGGCGGAGCGGGCCGCGGAGATCAAGGCGCTGGTGCAGGCCTACAAGCGCGTGCGCGGGTGGATGGACCGCCGGACGGTGCTCAAGGGCGGTGCGGGGGTGCGCTGGGACAGCGACGCGGGGCCGAGCGTGTTCTACAGCTTCAAGAAGCAGGCACCGGCGTGGAAGGGCGAGTGGCGCGGGTTGGATGAGAAGCCGGTCGCGACGCTGGAGCAGAGTCGGATCTATTTGGTGCGGTGATTCGGGTTGGTGCGGAGATTCGGCGCGCCGCGCTTTGCCTTGTCAGAGCCGGACACTGTGTGTCCGAAGACCGGGCGATAGGCGGTACTCCGCCCGCGCGACTCGCCGGGAACCATCCAGGATCCGGAAAGCCGAAGACGTCATCGGCAGATGTCGTCGAGGCGGGGTCGACGTGGATCGCATCGCCCCCGCGCGTTCGGCACGTCGCGCGGGCGGAGTACCGCCTATCGCCCGATCTTCGGGGACACAGTCCCCGTCTCTGATCAGACTTCGACTGATCACCCGCGCCTCTTCTCCGCGTCCGCGCGCATCTGCTCCAACACCTCGAATCTTTGCTCGGGTCATTCCAAGAAAAAACCCAGGCACGCGGTGCCTGGGCTTTGGGGTTTCAATCACATCGAGGAGTCCCTCAGGCGACGGGAACCTCGTCGAGGTTATCGAACACCTTGCGGACGCCCTTGATCACCGCGTCGACCTGGGTCGCGCCGTTGGGCGGGCGGTGGCTGTTGACCGAGAGCCAGATGCAACTGTCGACGCAGTCGATGCCGACCTTGTATTGGTCGAGGTCGTAGCTGATGCCGGCGCGGGTGAAGTCGCAGGACCAGGGGCAGCCGTGGCCGTAGCCGTTCTTCGCCTGGAAGACGGTGTGGGCGGGGAGGAGCCAGCGGGCGGCGCCCATGGGGACGCCCTCGGCGGCGAGGGCGCTGACGATGCCGTCGCGCAGGGCGCCGAGTTTCACGCCGCGCTTCTTGGCGTAGGCGGGGTCGGGGCGGATGACGTAGGCGTAGCCGTTGGTGGATTGGTCCTTGGTGCTGAAGGGGCGGACGAGGTTGGGCGAGCCCTCGAGGCCCTTGTCGAGGCGGTTCCAGCTCTCGACGGCGGTGGCGTTGTTCTTGGTGAGCGACTTGAGCTGGGCGCGGGCGAAGGCGGCGGGGAGGTCGCTGGTGCGGTACATCCAGCCCATGCCGTAGGCGTGGAAGTCGCGCTTGGACTCGGGGGCCCGCATCTCGCCGAAGTTCATCAGGGCGCGCCCCTTGACGTAGAGCTCCTCGTTGTCGGTGACGTACATGCCGCCCTCGCCGCCGCAGAGGTTCTTGTTCTGGTTGAGGCTGAAGGCGCTGCAGTGACCGAAGGTGCCGACCTTTTTGCCCTTGTAGAGCGAGCCGTGGGCCTGGCAGGCGTCCTCGATGACCATGAGCCCCTTGCGCTTGGCGATGTCCATGATCGCGTCCATGTCGCAGGGCACGCCCCAGTAGTGGACGGGGAGGATGGCCTTGGTCTTGGGGCTGATGGCGGCCTCGATCTTGGCGGGGTCAATCAGCATCGTCCTCCACTCGACGTCGACGAAGATCGGGATGGCGTTGTGGTGGAGGATGCTGGTGGCGGAGCTGGTCCAGGAGAGGGTGGTGGTGATGATCTCGTCGCCGGCGCCGATGTCGCAGGCGGCGACGCCCATGTGGAGGGCGGCCGTGCCGGAGTTGGTCGCGGCGCAGAACTTGTTGCCGTTCCACGCGGCCCACTCGTCCTGCAGGGCGGTGCAGTTGGGGCCCCAGGCGTGGGCGTTCTGGCGCAGCGAGGCGAGGACCATCGCCTCGTCGTCGGCGGTGATGGGAGGCCAGACCTCCCACTTCATGTCGGTCGGGACGGAGCGGGGCCCGCCCTTGATGGCGAGCTTGGAGGAGGCGGTGGTGGTCATGGTGTGCATGCCTTGAGAGAGGGGACGAATGGATCGATCGGGAAGTTTAACGAGAACGACGGGGTTCGTCTCGGGACGCCAAGGATGGACGACTTGAGTCGTCCATCCTTGAGGGCGCGGACGACTTTTGACAGGCGCGGGCCCCGGCGTTCACTCCGCCGTGCCCTTGTCGATCAGGTCCTCGTCGTACTGCTCCTCGAGCTTCTTGATCTGCTGCGCCAGTTCCTCGTCCTTTTCAACGGCGGCGGAGACCTTGGCCTCCCACTCGTCGCTGTCGCCGCGGAGGCGGGCGAGGTCGATCTGCAGGCCGAGCACGGCCGCGAGCCGGCGGGTGACCGCCTCGATGCAGCGCGGGTTCGACCCCTGCAGATAGCCGGGGATCTCGGCGACGAAGCTGGCCATCTCCAGCCCGCGCCGCCCCGCCTGCGTCATGAGGTAGGACGAGAAGCTGCCGGGCCCCTCGTAGTTGCTGGGGCGCATGCCGTAGCGTTGGTAGGTGGGGCGCAGCTTCTCGTCGGAGACCGAGACGTACATCCGCGGCTCGCGCGTGTGGGGCACGGTCCCGCCGAAGCTGCCGACGAAGAGGATGGTCTTCACGCCGGTCTGGGCGGCGACCTCGAAGATGCAGTCGCCGAACTGCCGCCAGTTGAGGTTGGGCTCGCGCCCGACGAAGAAGAGCAGGTTCCGCGCGGTCGCGGCGAAGAAGGCGTTGTCGGGCGGGTCGTAGGCCTCGATGATCCCGTCGCGGATCTCCACATGCGGGCGGAAGAGGGCGGAGAGCTCCATCGACCCGGGGAAGTTGTAGATGAAGAAGCCCTCGGGATCGATCTCGGCGAAGCGGTTGGCGTCGTGTTCGTCGACGAGGCGTTCGACGGTGCCGGTGGAGACGTCCCCGCCGTCCATCCAGCCCGAGAAGGCGAGGATCATCCGGCCGCCGGGCATGACGGGGCGGTCGATCCACTTGAGATTGTTGTTGAGGTTGCCGTTGAGGCTGTCGTTGGGCATCGGTCGATTCTCGCGGGGAGGCTTTGCCGGTGATTGTAGGTCCGGACGGGGCTGGTGGGAGTCGGTTTCGTGATCCTGCTGCGGGGTCGGGGGCATCTCGCTATGGAACAAGCGAAGTCTGCGTGAAACCGGTGGGCGTCGATAAATGTGGGGCTCGGGCTTGCCGAAAAGACCCGGGTAGGATTGAATTCATTGGCTTGGCTCAGCCTCTCGATCGCGGGCCGTTCGCCGGGGCGCGAAGAATCCCTCGCGGGCTCGACCAGGGAGCATCGCTTGCAGGACCGTTCGTCATCCACTGCGTTAGCGGACACTCACAACGAGCCGCCGGGCGATCCGCGCCGCGTTCCCTCGCTGCCGGAGCCCGGGCGGCGGTTTCTGGGCGTTCGCACGCGGATGGTTGTCTGCATCTTGCTCTGCGTCTGCCCGGTGATCCTCGCCGTGGTGCTCGGGCTGGGCTATCTCTCGGCCTCGGTTTTGCGCGACGCGGCCCACATCCGCCTCGAGAGCGCCACGCACAGTTGCGCTGCAGCCATCCAGCAGTGGGACCGATATTTCGCGCTCGCCTTGCAGAACACGCGCGGGCAGCCCGACATCGTCGGCATGAAGGCCGAGGAGCAGCGGCCGGTCGTCGAGCAGATGAAGCGCAGCTACAACCGCATCGACATCGTGCGGACCACGGGGCCCGACGGCAAGAGCATCGTGCGCACCGACGGCCCCGCGCCGGTCGACTACTCCGACCGCCGCTGGTTCAAGGCCTGCATGTCGGGCGAGGACCTCTTCCGCGAGGTGCTGGTCACCAAGACCACCGGCCGCCCGGCGCTGAACTACTCCACCCCCATCCGCGGGCCCGACGGCAAACCCGTCGGCGTCCTCTCGGCGGTGACGGAGCTGGCCACCGTGACGCGCACGCTGGGCGACCTGAACCCAGACCCCGCGCTGCTCATGTGGGTCGTCGACCAGGAGGGGCGCGTGCTGGCCCACCCCAGTTCGGTGACGGGGCCGGAGCTGCAGGACTGGAGCGACCACCCGCCCGTGCGGCAGGCGCTGCGCGGGATCGACGGGCGGCTGGAGTTCGCCGACGCCTCGGGGCGGTCGTGGATTTCGCAGTCGTTGAAGATGGCGAACGGGTGGACGGTGGTGGTGCAGATGGACATGGGCGCGGCCCTGGCGCCGGGGGCGGGCGTGATGCGGGCCGCGGTCTGGATGGGCGTGGGCGCCGCGGCGCTCGCGGGGCTGCTCACCTGGCTCGCGGCCCACCGGATGCTCGCGCCGATCCGCCGGCTGACGCAGGGCGCGCGGGAGTTCGGCGCGGGGCGGTGGGACCACCGCGTGCGCGTCCAGCCGGGCGACGAGTTCGGGCTGCTGGGGAGCACGTTCAACCGCATGGCGGGGCAGATCGAGGAGGCCTGCCGGGAGATGGAGAGCGAGGTCCGCCAGCGCACCGCCCGGCTTGAGCAGCTCAACGCCGAGCTCGAGGCCCATCGGAGCCTGGCCGACGCGCAGTCGCGCGACATGAAGGTGCTGCTCAACGGCCTCCCGGGCTACGCGACGCTCAAGGGGCGCAACGGCGAGTACCTCACCGCCAACGCCGCCGCCTGCGAGGCGATCGGGCAGCCGCTCGAACAGATCATCGGCGCGACCGACGCGGAGCTGCTCCCACCCGACCAGGCCGACTCCAACCGCGTCGACGACATGCGGCTGCTCTCGGGCGAGGTCGAGATGATCGAGCGCGAGGAGCCGGCGCTGCACAGGAACCGGCGCATCTGGGTCTTCACGCGCAAGCTCGCCCTGCGCGGGGCCGACGGGCGCGTCGAGCGCATCCTGGGCTTCTCGCTCGACGTCACCGCCCGGCGCGAGGCGCAGGCAACCGCGCGCCAGCTCTCCCAGGCCGTGGAGCAGGAGTCCTCCCCCGTGGTCATCACCGACCTCACGGGTCAGATCACCTTCGTCAACAAGGCCTTCTCCCGCGTCACCGGCTACGAGTCCTTCGAGGTGATGGGCGAGAACCCGCGCATCCTCAAGTCCGGGCTCACCCCCGCGGCCACCTTCCGCGAGATGTGGGACACCCTCCGCAGCGGGCGCGAGTGGCGCGGCGAGTTCCAGAACCGGCGCAAGAACGGCGAGCACTACTGGGAGCTGGCGATCATCTCCCCCCTCACCGACGAGGAGGGGCGGGTCACGCACTACGTCGCCGTCAAGGAGGACATCACCGCGCGCAAGGCGATGGAGCAGGAGCTCGAGCGCGCCGCCCGGCTCGACCGCCTCACGGCCCTGCCCAACCGCGCCCTCCTGCTCGACCGGCTCCAGCAGGCGATCTTCCGCCACCAGCGCTGGCCCGAGCGCAAGTTCATCGTCATGTTCCTCGACTTCGACCGCTTCAAGATCGTCAACGACAGCCTCGGGCACGACGCCGGCGACCAACTCCTGATCAAGATCGCCCAGCGGCTGCGCACGCACATCCGCGTGGCCGACTCGGTCAGCCGCGTGGTCGAGGGGCACACCGCGGCCCGCCTGGGCGGCGACGAGTTCGTGATCCTGCTCGACTCCATCGAGGCCGGGGAGGGGGGCGAGGGGACGGGCGAGGCGATGAAGATCGCCGAGCGCCTGCTCGACGCCCTGGCGGAGCCCTACGAGATCGGCGAGATGAGGATCGTCAGCACGGCGAGCATCGGGGTGGTGACCGCCGACGGGGGCTACCAGCGGGCCGAGGAGGTCCTGCGCGACGCCGACACGGCGATGTACGAGGCCAAGCTGGCGGGGAAGGGGCGCGTCGCGCTGTTCGACGCGCGGATGCGCGAGGGCGTCCGCCGGCGGATGGACATCGAGAGCGAGCTGCGCCACGCCGTCGAGAGCGAGCAGTTCATCCTGCACTACCAGCCGATCGTCTCGCTCGAGACGGGGCTGATCGAGTCGGTCGAGGCGCTGGTCCGCTGGCGGCATCCGACGCGCGGGATGATCTCGCCCGGCGAGTTCATCCCCATCGCCGAGGAGTCGGGCGTCATCGTCCCGCTGGGCGAATGGGTCCTGCGCGCCGCCCTGGCCCAGATGGCGCTCTGGCAGCGCCACCCCGGCGCGATCCCGATCCCCAGCGTGAGCGTCAACCTCTCGCGCATGCAGTTGCTCACGCCCGGCATCGTCGACCGCATCGGAGCGCTGGCCTCGGCCGCGGGCGTCGACCCCGGCGTGGTCCACCTCGAGATCACCGAGAGCACGGTGATGCGCGACACGCAGGCCGCCGCGGCCCTGCTCCGCGAGCTGCGCCAGCAGGGCTTCAAGCTCGATCTCGACGACTTCGGCACGGGCTATTCCTCGCTCTCGTGCCTCCACCAGTTCGCGATCGACACGATCAAGATCGACCGCTCGTTCGTGACGAACCTCAGCCGCGGGCACGACTACGCCGCGCTGGTCAATGCGATCGTCACGCTCGCGGGAAACCTGCGCATCCGCGTGGTGGCGGAGGGCGTCGAGACGGTCGAGCAGATGACGATGCTGCAGTCGCTGGATTGCCAGCTCGCCCAAGGCTACTACTTCGGCCGCCCGATGCCGGCCGAGGAGCTGCAGAAGTACCGCCCGCCGCCGCGAGGCGGGTGAGGGCGCCCGGCGCGGTTCGCCCACCAATCCTTTCCTCGCGTGGTAACCTGCTCCTCCCCTCTCCGGAGCATTTCCCATGCGGCTCGACCACCCCTACGAAAACCTCGCCGGCGGGCAATGGCTGCGCGGCAACCTCCACACCCACACGACCCGCAGCGACGGGCGGGCCGACCCGCAGGTGGTGATCGACCACTACGCGCGCCTCGGCTACGCCTTCCTCATGCTCTCCGACCACGACATCTTCACCTCGCCCGCCGACTACGCGAAGCTCGACGCCAAGGGGCTCGTCCTCATCCCCGGCAACGAGGTCACCGCCGGCGGGCCGCACCTCCTGCACGTCGACGGCGACCGCCTCGTCGCCCCCGTCCCGCTCCGGCAGGAGATCATCAACGCCGTCAACGCCTCGCGCGGGTTCGCCATCGTCAACCACCCCAACTGGCACGCCCATTTCGACCACTGCACCGCGTCGCAGCTCGCCGAGTGGGTGGGCTACACCGGGATGGAGATCTTCAACGGCGTGATCGCCCGGCTCGACGGCTCGCCCTACGCGCTGGGCAAGTGGGACATGCAGCTCGCCCGCGGCCGGCGGATCTGGGGCTTCGCCAACGACGACATGCACGACCCCGAGCAGGACCTCGCGCTGGGCTGGAACGTCGCCTACGTGACGGATCGCAGCGTCGCGGGCGTGGTCGACGCACTGAGGAAGGGGCGGTTCTACGCCTCGACGGGCGTGGGCATCGACCGCATCAGCGTCGAGGGCACGCGCGTCCGCGTCGAGGCCAAGGAGGCCCAGCGGATTGTCGTCTACCAGAAGACCGGCAAGCGGCTGGCGAAGGCGGACGCCTCGGTGTTGGAAGTCGAAGTGCCGGCGTCGGCGGGGTACGTGCGGTTCGAGTGCTGGGGCGCGGGCGAGCGCTTCGCGTGGACGCAGCCGTTCTTCGTCGCGGAGTGATCAGCGGCGCGGTGAGCGGACAAACGAAAAGCCCAGGCACACGGCACCTGGGCTTTGGGGTTCGTGCAATCGTTGTGTCGTTGAGCGCAGGACGCGATCACTCCGGGGAGAGCCCCGCGAAGTGGTGTTCCTGGGCGGGGACGATCACGCGCAGGATGTCGTCGAGCACGCGGGCGGGCGACGCGAGGGAGTTGACTTCCACGATCTTGTCCTTGGGGTAATAGCCCAGGACGGGATAGGTCTCCTTCTCGTAGACGGCCCAGCGCTTGCGGATCACCTTCTCATCGACGTCGTCGAGGCGGTTTTCCTTGAGGGCCCGGCGGCGGAGGCGCTGGAACATCGCCTCCTGGTCGCGGCAGATCAGGTGGACGACCTTGAGCACGTCGATGTGCTCCTCCATGATGCGGGCCTGGGTGACCGTGCGCGGGATGCCGTCGAGGATGAGCAGGTCGCTCTTGGGCTTGTAGAAGCCGATGGTGGCGCGGGCCTTGAGGTTCTCGGCCCACATGCGGACGGTCACGTCGTCGGGCACGAGCTCGCCGCGGGAGCTGTATTCGCAGAAGATCTTGCCCAGCTCGCTGTGGATGTCGATGGCGCGGAAGACGTCGCCGCACGCGAAGTGGAAGAAGCCGGGGATGTTCCCGACGATCTTGCCCTGCGTTCCCTTGCCCGAGCCGGGGGCTCCGAAGAGGAGGACGCACTTGTATCGGGTGGACATCGGGAGGGCCTTTGCGGCGGGATGCGAGGAGGAGGGAAGCCCACGGCCAAGGTTCCGCGCCGCCCCGCGGAACCCGACGCGCAGGGTGGACGGTCAGCTCTGGCCGGTGTCGGCCCCGGCGCGGGCCCGTTGGTCCTGGAGGATCTCGGGGTCGCGGCGAGCGAGATGGGCCATGCTGTTGTCGCGGGTGGCCCGCAACGAGGTGTTGACCGCGCTGCGGACCCAGTCGAGGCTGCCGGTCTGCCACTCGTAGGCGAAGCCGACGATGATCAGGCCGACAAAGGGCGCCCCGAGGATCACCGCCTCGGTGGGGAAGTCGCGGAAGATCACCGCCCAGGGGTAGATCAGGGCGACCTCGACGTCGAAGACCAAATAGAAGAGCGCGACGATGTAGAAGCGGAGGTCGAACTGCACCCAACTCGAGCCGATGGTCGGCTCGCCGCACTCGTAGACCGAGTTCTTCTCCCGCCCGGGGAGGCTGGGGCGCACAAGCCTGCCGACGATCAGGCTGAAGAACACGAACCCTAGCCCGAAGGCGAGGAAGATCGAGAGCGAAAGAAGTTGTTCCAAGGCCGGACTCCAGGGGGCGAAGCCATCATAGTCGCCCGGACGGTGAACTCAAGGGATTGAAAGGTATGAAGACGGCCGTGAGCGTCCGCGCATCACTGATGTCGTCTCTATAATGCCCTCCACTTGAAAGGAGCCCCCTTGCCCGGAGGCTCCGACGGGCCCATCCCTTTCGCTCACGGACTCCGCGTTGAAATTCGTCATCTCACTCCTGAACTTCCGCCCGGGCCTGATCGGCGGGGCCGAGACTTATCTTCGCCAGCTCACCCGCCATCTCGTCGCCTGCAGGGGGAGCGACGAGGTCGTCCTGTTGGTCTTCCGCGACAACGCCCAGGCCTGCCGGGTCGACGGGCTCGAGCAGTGCGTCATCGACCGCTCCGACCGCCAGACCATCGCGGCCCGGATGCTCGAGGCCTTCACGCCTTGGCGCGACCGCACGGTCGAGCGGGCCCTCGCGGCCCTCAAGCCCGACGCCGTGCTCTTCCCCCAGCAGTCGATCTACCCCAAGCGCGTCGAGGCCCCGGCGGTCCTCGCCGTCATGGACCTGCAGCACCTCTTCTATCCCGAGAACTTCGCCCTCTTTGATCGGCTGTTTCGCCCGGCGATTTACCCCTTCAGCCTCCGCAAGGCCAGCCGGCTGATCGCCATTTCCGCCTTTACCGCGCAGACCCTCGTCGACCGCTGCGGCGTCGATCCCGCGAAGATATCCGTGACCCACCTGGGCGCCACGCTCCCCGACGTCGCCGGCGTGAAGCCCGACGAGGCGATCCCCCGCCCGTTCCTCTACTACCCCGCGGCGACGCAGCCCCACAAGGGGCACGACCGGCTGTTCCGCTGCGTGGCGGCGCTCAAGAAGCAAGGCAAGCTGCCGCACAAGCTGGTGCTCAGCGGGCGGCAGACAGACCTTTGGCCGAAGCTCCAGACGCTGGCGGCGGAACTGGGCATCGCGGGCGACCTGGTCCACGAAGGGTTCACGCCCTACACGCGGGTCTGCTCGCTCTACGCGGCGGCCGATACCGTCGTCTTCCCGACGCGCTTCGAGGGCTTCGGGTTGCCGGTGGTCGAAGCGGTGGGGTTCGGGAAGCGGATCATCGCGTCGCGGCTCGCGGTCTTCGACGAGATCGGCGTTCCGGCGGAATGCCAGATCGACTTTGAGAAGCCCGAGGAGTTCCTCGCGGCGCTCGCGCGCCCGCCCGTGAAGGCGCTGACCCGCCCGCTGACGAGCTGGTCGGAAACCGCGCAGCAGACCATCGACTTGTTGCGCCGCGCAGCAGCCGAAAAAAATCGTTGAACCCGATAAGTCGAGCCTGCCCGTTTTTCAAGGCCCGCAGGGGCGGTGGGGTGTTGCGCTGACATGCGGCACGTGTTTTGCAGTGACTTGAATTGTGCTTGGGCGGAGCTTGGGCACGGCTTAGGATCGATTCGAAGTCCGGCATTTCTCGGTTTCATACACAGTTTCTTCCGCGGTTTCCGTCGCGCTCTTCCGTGGACCTTTCGGGGGTTGGGGGCATATTCGTCTCGGGCTGACCTGGCATTTCGCGTTGATCAAAGCACCCGCGGGCCTCGAGAGGGGCAGGGGTGATTGCCTTGCGACAGGGTTCCTTTCGCACGGTGTCGAAGCAGCGTGGATGGTCGAGCGTCTGACACCTTTTTGAGAGGTTCACCATGCCCGGATTGACTGGCTCGTCTCTGACCGCAACGTCTCGGTTCACCGGCTTCCCGCGCTCCGGCCGCGCGGGGCAGCAGCCGGGGCAGAACGCGTCCATGCAGGCTTTCGCCGCCGGGCACCAGTCATGGGCCGGGCGCGCGTTGCACAGTCACTTCTTCGGGCAGTCGGGGCGCACGCGCTTCGGCCGCCGCGGTCGGGTCAAGGGATGACGTCGCCCGAGTTTGGGGAGGAGGGGAGGGGCTTTGCGCGGGGAGCTTCCGGGGAATTCCGGGGGCCGTGCCGGGGTTGGGGTTGGGGTTGGAGCTCAGGGCTTCGCGGGAAGCTGAGCGATCGAGGGAAGAGGGAGCTCGATCGGGTCGAACTCGACCCCGCCCCGGCCATCGGTTTCACAGATCGATTCCACCACAGCATCGAGGCCGCGGGAACCTGATCCCCGGCCTCGATTTTTGTTGGGTCGGTGTCGAGCGCGCTGGCCGGCGCCATCGCGTCTCGCGAGGTCAGCACGGGATCACCAGGCGATCGATGTCCGCCGCGTCCATCAGATGGCTCGGGTCGACCAGCAGGAGCGATCGCCCCTTCACACGGAGCACGCCGCCGACGCAGTAGGGGTCGACTGCCAGCCGCGAGGGCTCGGTCGCCTCGACGACTTCGCCTTCGGTGGGCAGGATCTCCGACAGGCGGTCGATGGTCACCGCCATCGGACGGCCGGCGACTTCGAGGATGAGCATGCGCTGGTCTTCGCTGGCGACGCCGCCGGTGAGGCCAAGCCGGCGGGCGAGGTCGAGCACGGGGATCGTTCGGCCGCGGACCTGCACCCCGCCGAGGATCAGCGCGGGGGCCGAGGCGATGGGGCGGATCGGGATCGGGCGGTCGATCTGCTGCACGCTCATGATCGGGAGCGCCAACTCCTGCCCGGCGAGGACGAAGCAGACGAACTGGCGCTTCGGCTTCTCGCGGCGCGAGGGCGCGACGGCGTCGGCGGAACGGGTTGCGGTGTTGCGTACGGTGCTGAGGGTCATGGCTTCTCTCCCACAGAGGATGGGGGTTGCCCGCGGCCAAGGCTGGCCGGCGGCGAAACTTCGATCCCTCGCCGCAGTGGGCTCGGGTAATCCTAGCGCCGGATTTTCGCCGGACGACCAGGACGATCGCTCCCCCCATGGGCCGCCTTCCGTGGCGGCGGCGGTCGCTGTAGCTGCAGTTGAGGATCGGCGTCCCTGGGCGACGGCTTTAGGCTGCGTGGGCCGAGGTGGGGCGGACCCCCCTCGCCGAGCGTCCCCCGAGGGGTTCCGCCGGCGTGGACGTCCGATAGCTTGTGTGTAAGCGTTCCGGTCAGGAAGTGGCCGGCGCCGTCGGCACAGCCGCCACCGCCGCTGCGATCGCGGCTTCCGTCGCGGTCGTCGTGGCCGTCGCAGCCGGCGTCGTCGCCACAGCCGGCTCCGTCGCCCCAGGCGGCACAACCGCCACAGGTGTCGCCGAGGTGGCCGTGGCCGTCGCGCGGCCGGCCCGCTGCAGCTCCGCCAAGGTGATGCCTTCAAGCGATTGACGCAGGCTCGCCGCCGCCTGGTCGCAGACCGCCTGCAGCCGCACCAGCACCGCCTCCGTGCCCGGCGAGGCGTCGACCAGCCGCAACTGCCCGTTCACCGGGCCGTCGATCGCCTCGAGGATCTGCAGCAGCGTGACCTTCTGCGCCGGCTTGCCCAGGCTGTAGCCGCCAGAGCGCCCCAAGCGGCTGTCGAGCAGCCCTTGCCGCACGAGCGCCTGGAGGATCTTGAGCGCGCTGTCGGCGGGAACCGCCAGATGGGCCGCGACGTGCTTCGCCTGGATCGGCTGCTGGGTGGGCTGATCGGCCAGGAAGGTCATCGCCATCACCGCCTGGACGCAAGTCTTGCTTAACCTCATGGCAGCCGATCCTCGCGGAGCCCAGACCTGCGCCGAGTCGTCATTCAGCCAACGCTCGGCCGGGCTCCGTGTCCGGGTCTTATCGACCTGAGGTTCATCACGACTTGAACCCCGCCTCTCTGGGTCGACTTATCTCCCCTTCGCCCCGTTTCAATTCTCCGACATGGGTCTCGCGGCCTTTCTCCTTTCTCCCATCTCGTATTCCTCATCTCTGCCTTTCTTATGCTGTCGCCATCGGCTCCTTCGTCGGGCAGGGTCGGCGCCACCAGCGCCCGACCAACCCATCGACGCTCAACGGACCCGGGCCGAAGCACAGCACCACCAGCACGGTCATCAAAAAGGGGATCGGCGCCTGCTCGATGAACTTGTCGGGCTCGTTGAAGACATTGAGCGTGGCCTCGCGATGCGCGGTGCCCAACGCGACGAGCATGGTGAAGACCAGAGGGACCGACGTGAGCCGGCCGGCGAGGCCCATCGCGAGGCAGATCCCGCCGATCATCTCGGTCGAGCCGGCCATGATCGCGTTGAGGTGCGGCATGGGGATGTGCAGGTCGGTGAAGAAGTCGGTGGTGCGGTCGAGGTGCTCGAGCTTCCCCTTGCCGGTGTAGAAGAAGCAGACGCCCACGAGCAGCCGCATGCCCAAGAGAACAAAGGGCGCGAGCCACGCGCCGATGCGGCGCTGCCAGGCGACGACGAGATCGACGAACTTGGTCATGGGCGGGGACATTCGGAGGACTCACTTTCTGGGGCGCTTGGCCCCGCGGACGGGATTGCCGCGTGAAGGCGTGCGCGCCGGCTGGCGCGGGGCTTGGTTCGTGGAATGCCGGCAGAGCCAGCCGAGCTGGCTCCAGGTGGCGAACCAAGATTGGACGGCCTGGGCCCGTTCGAGGGCGGTCCCGCGCAGGCCCGCGCTCCCGCGCTCGACCGCGGCGGCGAGCGTCGCGCCGGCCTGCAATTCGCGGAGCGTGCGGAAGGCCGGCGCGGAGAGGCGCTTGTAGAAGAGCGAGTTGTCGACGCGGTGCACGGCGAGGAAGAGGCGCTCGGCCCGGGGCAATCGCCGGCGCCGCGGCCTCGTGGGCTGCGCTTCGGGCTCGGACGCCTGGCTCGCCTGCTCCTGCTGCAAATCCTGCTTGAGCGCGATCGCGAAGTCGTCGAGCGCCCAGTGCAGCGAGAGGAGCGACATCGAGGGCTGCAGCGACAGCCGAAGGGTCGCCGGGTCTTTCCCGCGCAGGGCGCCGAGCTCGATCGGCGAGCGGATCGCGCCGTCGAAGGCCTCGACTTGGGCCCACTCGAACGCCGCCATCTCGCGGACCAGCCGGACGCGCCCGGGTGCCAGGCCTTCGCGCCAGCGCCTGTCGCTCGCGAGATGCGTCGCGAGCGAGCGCCCGAGGTTGCGCAAGGTGAAGCTGCGCGAGGGGAAGCGCACGAGGTATTGCGTCGCGAGCTCCATGAAACGCCGTCGGCCGAGGACCGCCAGGAGCCCGGGGTAGTCGTCGAGCAGGCAGTCCCAGAGGCGGAACCAGTATTGGCGGTTGTAGATCTCGAGTCGCTCGAAGCTCGGGAGGAGCGGGCCGGGCTTGATGAGATCGCCGACCACCTGCGCGGTGGGGCGGCCGTCGGGCCAGCGCGACGCCATGCGGTCGGCGGCGCCCAGGGGCCTGAAGATGGCGGTGGCGAACTCGGCCTGGATCTCCGCGAGTCTCGGGATGGTGGCCATGTCAGCGCCCCCTCCCTGCGCCCGCGGCCCCGGGGGCGCGGGCGCGGCGTGGGGCGGAGGCCCGCGCGAGGAACTTACGGGCCTTGAGCGCCTCGGCGTGGACCTCCTCAAACGGCGGGATGTGCGCGTCCCACTCCAGCAGCGTCGACACGGGGCCGCAGCGCTCGATCGCCCGCGCGTAGAGGCTCCAGACCGGGTCGAGCACCGGGTGGTCGTGCGTGTCGAGCGTGTAGCGCTCGTAGTGCGAGTGGCCGGCGACGTGGATCTGCCCGACGCGCTCGGGCGGCACGGCCTCGAGGTACTCCGCGGGGTCGAACCCGTGGTTCCTGCTCGATACGTAGATGTTGTTGACGTCGAGCAACACGCCGCAGTCCGCCTTCTCGACGACCTCGGCGAGGAACTCCCACTCGGTCATCTCCGAGGCGTGGAATTCGGCGTAGCTGCTGACGTTCTCGACGAGGATCGGCGTCTCGATGAAGTCGCGCACGGCCTTGATGCGCGAGGCGAGGTGGCGCACCGCCTCGCGCGTGTACGGGAGCGGAAGCAGGTCGTGCGAGTAGGTCCCGTCGACGCTGCCCCAGCAAAGGTGGTCGGAGACGAAGGGCGTCTTGGTCCGGCGGATGAGCGTCTTCAATCGGCGGAGATGCTCGCGGTTGAGCGGATCGGTCGAGCCGAGGTAGAGCGACACGCCGTGCTGCACGATGCGGTATTGCTCGAGGATCTGGTCGAGGACGTGGAGGGCCCGTCCGCCGTCGACCATGTAGTTCTCGGAGATGATCTCGAACCACTCGACGGAGGGCTTGCGCGAGAGGATGTGGCTGTAGTGCGGGATCCGCAGGCCCACGCCGATGCCCAGGTCGGTCCATCCATTGAATCGGTTGGCGGGCATGGTTGAGGTCCGCGGCCAGAAACGTCGTCGTGGGCGGGGGAAGGGGACCGGCTTGCGCCGGCGGGAGACGAGGGGCATCGACTCCCGCCGGCGGGCCGTGGGAGCCTCAGGTCATTTGTCGGCGGGCTTGGCCGGGGTGGTCTTGCAGCCGCCCTTGCCCTTGCAGGAATTGTGGCCCTTGCAGCCGTTGTCGCCGGACTTGCAGCCGCCCTTGCCCTTGCAGTCGTTCTTGCCCTTGCAGTCGTGGGTGCCGGGAGACTTGGACTTGCAGCCGTCCTTGCCGTTGCAGCCGTCCTTGTCCTTGTCGCCGTAGGCGCCGACCTGGGCCTGCTGACCGGCGGGGCTGAAGCTCTTGTCGCCCTTGCTCGGGCTGGTGGGAGCGGTGGCTCCGAAGGCCAGGCCGCTCGTGCCCGCCAGCAGACCCGCCATCGCCGCCGCGGCCACCATCGAACGATTCATGCTGCTCTTGCGATTCATCTTTGCATCCTCGAAAAAAGGGGGAAGGGTTTGGGACACGCAACTCATTCGGAGACCGGACCAAAAATCCATACGTTGTGTTTGCAGGCCGGGTTTCATCCGGGCTGGGCCTCGTCGGCCCTGTTCGCGAGATTGGTCGTGGGGGCGATCGTTCCCTTACACGCTTGAAGCCATTTTCTTTCACGGTGGAGTCAGCGGCGGAAGTGCTGGAAAAACCTGCGTTTGCGGGGAGGAGGCCGCGGAGCGAGGAGTCACGGCTGCGTGTCACCCGCGGCCTTTGCGATTGATAGACGCAGGCGCTCGCGCGATTCAGGCGTGAGGCCGTCGGTTGTCTTCTCGTTGATTGAAGCGGCGCTCGCCTCCTCCGCCGCGCCGGCTCCGCGGCACCAGCGGTCGAGGACCGCGATCTGCCGGCGATACAGCCGGCAGGCGGCGCAGACGAGCAAGTGCCCCGTCAGCGAGACGCGTTCGAAGAACGACAGCGGGCGGTCGCGCTGAGCCGACATCGTCCGCGAGGCGTCTTTGCACGAGAAGAGGATCATGGCCGACCCTTTCCGGGCTTGCCCTTCGGCTGGGCCGGGGGCTTGGCGTCCTTCGCGGCGGAGGTTTGATCACGGGCCAGGAACCAGCGTTGCTCAAGACAGGCGCGCAGGCGCAGCCGCGCCCGGTGGAGCAACACCCACAGGTTGGTCGGCGTGATCGAGAGAACCTTACAAATTTCGTCGGAGTCCGTCTCGTCGACGATCTTGAGCACGAAGGCCTGGGCCGCCCGCTCCGGCACGCCCGCCAGGCATTCTCTTAGAGCCGCGGCGAACTCCTGCCGCTCGAGGTCCGACGCGGGATCCTCCTGTGCGGCCGAGGACCATCGCCTGGGCGGCTGACGCCAGGCGGACTCCCACGTGAAGGCGCTCTTCTCCGTGGTGTCGTTGTCCGGCTCATCGCCCTGCCCACGGTCGCGGATGCGGCGGCGGAGGTGGTCGACGACCTTGTGCTTGAGGATTCCGATGAGCCAGGTGCGCTCGGCGCAGTGGCCCGCGAACGTCGCGCGGGCGCCCAGGGCGGCGAGCAGGGCCTCCTGCACGGCCTCCTCGGCGGCGTGGCGGTCGCGCAGGCGGGCGAGGGCGAAGCGGAACAGGATGTCGCCGTGCAGGTCGACCCAGGAGCGCGGGTCACTGAGCGCGGTCGCGGCCCCGGGGCCGGTTCGACGATCAGAAGCTTCGGCTTGGCCGGTCATGAATGAACCTCGAGCGAACGCGGGGGCATTGTAGCTCCGTGTCGACAGGCCCGGCCGATGGGGTCACGGCACGAGGAACAGCATCACGGCGCGCCGGTGATGCCCCGAAATCGCATCGGCCAATTCCCCGTGAAAGACATGATCCGTCAGCTTCGGGAAGCGGCCGATTGGACCGACGTGAACTTCCAGCACGCGCAAGATCGCCGGATCGGAGTCGACCGCATAGTCGAAGGGTTCGTCAAGGACCAGGATGTAGGCGGACTCCACGCTGTCCTCGTCGGGATTTTCTCCGTATCCGGGCGGGCCAAAGAAGGGCTCGCAATGGAGCTGGCCCGTCAGCGTGACGACTTGGCAATCGGTGAAGGGGGATTGGGATTGCGTTCTCTTCGTGGGTGCGGCGGAACTGCAACCACCGCACGTCAACGTGAGGGCCAAGCAGATCAGCGACGTTGGAACGAAGGCGGTTCTCAATGTGTGAAATCGTCCTCCCGGCAGGGTGCGGGCGTCACAACGCAATCTTCACCACGAACGTCGCGGTCGGACGCGGCGTGACGCCTCCGCCATCGGTGAAGCAGACCGCCTCGGCCAAGCCGAACTTCTCGCCCTTGCCGAAGAGGACGTAGGGGTCCATCGTCCAGACCGGCCAGCGCAGCGTCCATGGCCCATCGGAGGACGTGATCGACCATCCTCCGAAGTCGGCGGTCTCGCCCGGACCGATCTCCAGTTCGATCGGCGCCTCGCCGAGCACGACCGTATTCCCTCGCAGCGTGACGCCTTGCCCGTCGACGAGGCGCAACGGCAAGTGGGCCTTGACCGCCATGGCCGTCAGCGGGAGCGAGGGCGTGCGCGTCGGCTGCGCGCCCTTCTCCCAGTGCATCGAGAAAGTGATCTGAGCCTCACTTGCGTCGGCGGAGTCGTCGGGCAGTTCGACCGTCAGCGCGCCGGTGTTGCTCCCATAGCGGAGCAGGAGCGTGTCGTGGGGCGGCGTGCTCTTGAGGTAGGCGTGGTTGGGCAGGTAATGGATGGCCCCGTTCTCGTAGTAGATGAAGGAGGAGAAGCGTTCGTCGACCATCGAGTGCGACGAGCCGATGAGGAGGCCCGTGCGCTTGTGCGCGAGCGAGAGGCAGTCCTGACGTTCGAGCGAATACCGGCGGAGGCTGGAGTTCGACGTGGGCAGCGTGGTCATGCCGCTGAGCACCGCGGCCCATCCCTGCCGGCGGCGGATGCAGACCTGCTCGGTGGTCATCCGCGTGTATTCCGGCCAGACGGGCTCGGCCGGCGCGACGTCGTCGCGGTAGAACTCGAACTGCAGCGACATCAGCCCGGTGGGCCAGATGGAATCGAGACGGCCGGCTTCGAGGGCCTTGAGCGTCTTGTTCCATTGCCGCTGTGCGAGCCACCGTCCGTGCGGCTGGTTGACCCAGTGCCCGTTCTCGATGCCGTGGATCTGGTTGTATTTCTGTCGCGTGTCGAGCGTGGGCGGCATCGTGCAGTCGGGCAGGAGGTAGTCGTAGTGCCACCGCCAACTGCGCTCGAGGGCGGTGAGGGCGCGCGGGTTGCCGCTGGTGCGGTGATAGGCCTCCACGGCGTTGGCGCTGAGCATGTTGTAGCCCGTGACGGGCGTGTGCCACTCGCGGAAGCAGCCTTCGACGGTCTGGTAGGCGAGGATGCGGTCGAGCGCGGTGTCGGCCGCCTCGACGTAGCGCGGGACGTTGTATTTCTTCCCCACGGCGTGGAGGTAGGCGTACGACCAAGTCACGCTGTTGGGCACGGCCCCGTCGAAGGTCGACAGGTCAGGCACGATGTCGAGCACGTGCAGCCCGCTGTCGACGAACTTCTCGCCCCAGCGTTTGAGGCACTCCTCGCCCAGGGCCGAGGCGGCGATCTCCGAGGCGCGGAGCCAGACGTAGAGGCGCGTGACGTGGAAGCCTTCGCCGGAGATGTCGCCGCGCCCGCGGTATTGGCGCTCCTGGTAGTCGCCCAGGCGGGCGATGGCGTCGATGAGCCGGGCGTCGCCGCGGAGCGGGTTGTCCCGCCAATCGCCGGCCCAGCAGTGGGCCCAGATGAGCGGGCTCATGTACCAGCCGTGGGGCGAGTCGAGCCGGCCGTCGGGCTGTTGCAGGGCGAGCGTCAGGCGCGAGGTGTGGACGAGGATCTGGCGGAAGAAGTCGATCGACATGGAGGGGAGGTCCGGGGGGCCGGGGGTCATTCGTAGAGCTTGAAGTACTCGAGGCGCTGTGGGCCGATGGCCTCGGGATGGAGGTTCGACGCGACCCACTCGTGCCCGTGGGCGTTGATGTATCGCTGGAAGAGCTCGAGCGTGTGCGGCTCGGTGCCGGCGAGGTAGCCGGGCTTGCGGAACCAGGGCTGGAAGGAGGCGACGTAGCCGCGGGTCATCTTCCACCAGTGGGCATCGAAGGGGCGCGTCCTGCTCGCGGCGCCGAAGGTGACGGCGATGGTCCTGCGGGGTACGCCGACTTCGTAGTAGCCGCGGTGGATGGTGTTGACGTGGAACATCGCGATGTCGCGGGGCTGGAGTTGCAGGCGGATCCCGCCGGGCATCGCGCCGGTGGGGTTGTTGCGGCGGACGGCCAACTCCCCGGGCGTGTCCCAGCGGGCGTGCGACCCGGGCACCAGCCCGCTGGCCGCGGTGGGCACGAGCGGGATGTGCATGTGCAGCTCGCGCGGCGGGTCGGCCTCCTCGGCGCGGAGCCTCTGCTCCACGAGGTCGTCGCCCTTGGAGAAGAACTGGCAGTCGCGGTGCCAGTGCCCGCCGCCCGCGGTCTGGCGCTCGCGCGGGTCGAGGTAGTAGTTGGCCTGCATGAAGACCGGCGGCTCGCCCATGACCTGCGTGACCGCGTCTATGGCGGCGGGCGTGGCGATCGCGTTGAGCACCCGGGCGAGGAGCTCGTCGCGCCCCGCGTAATACTTCGGGTGGTTGAGGTGGATCAGTATCCACCCGTCGGGGCTGTTCCAGAACGCCCCGGGCTCGCTGTCGGCGGAGCTGCTGGCCCGCCACTGCGCGAGCGCGTGGTCAGCGGCCTCGCGCAGGGCGTGGAGCGCGGTGGGGTCGAGGACGGAGGGCAGGACGAGGAACCCGTCGCGTTGCCAGTCGGAGCGGAGGGACATCGGGGGTCTCCGGGTGGAGAGAGTGTGGGGTGGCGGGCGGGCGGTGTCCAGCGGGGGAGGGATGGGGCGGGCGCAAGAAAAACCCGCCGGGCGCGGGGCCCGGCGGGCGTGTGGTTCATTCGTCGATCAGCGTGCCGCGGCGTTGAAGGCCGGGGGCTCCGGGGGGCTCAGGCGCTGAAGGAGCTGCCGCAGCCACAGGAGCTGGTGGCGTTGGGGTTGGTGAAGACGAACCCGCGGCCCATGACCTCGTCCTTGAAGTCGATCGTGGTGCCGTTGAGGTAGAGATAGCTCTTGGCGTCGCAGACGATGGTCACGCCGTTCTTCTCGAACTTCTCGTCGTTCTCCTTCTCCTGCTCGGTGAGGTCGAGGACGTAGCTGAAGCCCGAGCAGCCGCCACCCTTGACGCCCACGCGGAGGCGGACCTTGGTGACGTCGAGCTCCTCGCGCTCGATGATGGTCTTGATCTCCCGAGCCGCGGTTTCAGACAGTTCGATGGCCATGGTCATTCTCCTGGGATGCGCCGGACTCGGATGCCGCTGGGGGTCAGCCGGAGGCCGGGGCGGTTGTTCATGCAGGCTGGTGCGGGCTTGGCCGCGGCCTGGGTGCTGATTCGTTCGGGGCTGGGGCCTGCATGGACTTCATCGGTCCAAGCCGGCCCGGACTGGAAGTGAAAGATTATACGCTGGCGGACTGGCTCTGGACACTCCCGGCGGCGGGAGCCCCGGGGGCGGCGGAAGTGGCCCGCTTCTTCTTGTAGTCGGCGATGGCGGAGCGGATCGCGTCCTCCGCGAGGACCGAGCAGTGGATCTTGACCGGGGGCAGGGAGAGTTCCTGCACGATGTCGGTGTTCTTGATCTCCAGGGCCTGGTCGATGGTCTTGCCCTTGACCCACTCGGTGGCGAGGCTGGACGAGGCGATCGCCGAGCCGCAGCCGAAGGTCTTGAACTTGGCGTCGACGATCTTTCCGGTGGCCTCGTCGACGAGGATCTGCAGCTTCATGACGTCGCCGCACTCGGGGGCGCCGACGATGCCGGTGCCGACGTTGGTGGCGGCCTTATCGAGGCTCCCGACGTTGCGGGGCTTCTCGTAGTGGTCGAGGACTTTTTGGCTGTAGGCCATGGGGGACTCCGTGGCTGGGGGTGAATCGGTTCAAAAGTATAGGGGCTTGCTCGCGGCAGGGCCGATCAGTGCTTGCCCCATTCGACGGTAGAGGGATCGATCCCCTCCATCGCTAGTTCGTAGAGCGGGCTCATCTCCCGCAGGCGCGACACGCCGCGGACGACGGACTCGATCGCGTAGTCGACCTCCTCGTCGGTGGTGAACCGCCCGAGCCCGAAGCGGAGCGAGCTGTGGGCGAGGTCGTCGCCGATGCCCAGGCTCTTGAGGACGTAGCTGGGCTCGAGGCTGGCGCTGGTGCAGGCGGAGCCGGAGGAGACGGCGATCTCCTTGATCGCCATCATGAGGCTCTCGCCCTCGACGTAGGCGAAGGAGATGTTGGAGGTCTGGGGGAGGCGACGGTCGACTTGGCCGTTGACGCGGGTGGCGTCGAGGCGGGCGAGGATGGCCGTCTCGAGGCGGTCGCGCATCGCGCGGATGCGGGCCGACTCCTGGGCCATCTCGCGCTGGCAGATCTCCGCGGCGGCGCCCATGCCGACGATCCCCGTGACGTTGAGCGTGCCCGAGCGCATCCCGCGCTCATGCCCGCCGCCGTCGAAGAGCGGGGTGAGGCGGACGCGGGGCTTGCGCCGGCGGACGTAGAGGAAGCCCACGCCCTTGGGGCCGTACATCTTGTGGGCCGAGGCGGAGAGCAGGTCGATGCCGGCCTCCTCCACGTCGGTGGGCATCTTGCCGACCCACTGCGTGGCGTCGGTGTGGAAGATGATGTCCTTCTCCTTGCAGATCTTGCCGATCCCTGGGATCTCGTTGATCGTGCCGATCTCGTTGTTGGCCCACATCAGGGAGATGAGGATGGTGTCGGGGCGGATGGCCTCGGCGACCTGAGCGGCGGTGATGACGCCCGAGCGGTCGGGCTGGAGGAAGGTGACGTCGAAACCCTCCTTCTGGAGGCGCTTGCAGGGGTCGAGCACGGCCTTGTGCTCGTGCAGGGCGGTGATGATGTGCCGCCCCTTGTCCTTGTACATGTCGGCCGCGCCCTTAATCGCCAAGTTGTTCGACTCGGTCGAGCCACTGGTCCAGATGATCTCCTTCTCGCTCGCGCCGATCAGCGCGGCGACCTGCTCGCGGGCCTTGTCCACCGCGGCCTCCGCCTCCCAGCCGAAGCTGTGGTTGCGGCTGGCGGCGTTGCCGAACATCTGCGTGAAGTAGGGCAGCATCGCCTCGAGCACCCGCGGGTCGACGGGCGTCGTCGCGTTGTAGTCCATGTAGATCGGGAGTTTCACGGCCATGGGATTCCTTCCATAAACCCGCGTCCGGGCCTCTCGGCCCGCGCGAGCGATTGACTAACGGTTCGAAAGCGCCGGCACGCCCACCTGCGAGGAGGGCACGTCGACTTTGGAGGTCATGAGGTCGGCTAAGGTCACCTCGGCGAGGAAGCCCTGGATCCGCTCGTGCAGCCGCTGGATCGGCTCGCGGACGGGGCAGCAGTCCTGGATGTCGCATTCCTGCCCGGCGATGGGCAGGGGGTCGGCGCAGCGCGCGAACCGCGGCGGGCCGTCGACGGCCCGGATGACCGCCAGCAGCGAGATCTGCTCGGGCTCGTTCGCGAGGGCGTAGCCGCCGGCGGGGCCGCGGGTGGAGACGACCAAGTGCTCGTGCGTGAGGTCCTTGAGGATGTTCATCAAAAGCGGCAGGGGCAGGCCGTAGGCGTCGGCGATCTTTCGGGCACTGACCGACGTCTCGCCGGCGACCCGCTGCTGCGCGAGGTAGGCCAAGGCGATCAGGGCGTAGTCGCATTTTCGCGTGAGGCTGAGCATGGCCGAGGGTTCCGATCGTCTGGCCGAGGTTCGGCCCGACATCAGCCTGACTCAAGGTCAGGCACCGCGCATCACTTGCCACCCAATCCACGCGATTCGTCGCGGGACCCCTCGTGAGAGGGCGAGATCTAACTGTTGAATCAGACGCGAGATCGGATTGTTCTGGTCAGCCTGATCCCGGCTTGGGTGGGGCAAAGATCCCTGTCCAAGCCGCTCTCCCGATCCACTGCTGCCGTCGAAGGGCTCGAGTCGAAACTGAAACCCTGTCTCAACGGCCCCTATATATAGCACTTAATCGGTACGACATCAATAGCGCGTGAATCCACAATCGGCTTTTGTGAGGCTGAACTGGTTTCATGGATTTGTTGATGCACGCCGCGCGAATCCCCGCCACGACGGGTTTCTCCAGATTCCCTGATCCGTGGCCTCCGATCCACGTTTTCGTTAGTTCTGCCGGGTTTGTCGCCCCGCCCGCGCGCGTCTGGTAGAGTTCGCCCTACCTTGAATAAACGCTACCTCATCACCGGCGGCGCGGGCTTCATCGGCTCCCACCTCTCCCAGCGGCTGATCGCCGCGGGGCACTCCGTCGTCGTCCTCGACGACGTCTCGACCGGCGCGGTCGCCAACCTCGCCGGCCTGATGGGCAACCCCAACTTCCAGTTCGTGCGCGACTCGGTCGAGAGCGAGCCGATCGTCAACCTGCTCATGTCCGAGTGCGACGTGGTCTTCCACCTTGCCTCCGCCGTGGGTGTCCGCCTCATCGTCGAGCAGCCGGTGCGCACCATCCGCACCACCATCCACGGCACGGAGGTCGTCCTCGAGGCGGCCTACCGCTTCAACCGCCCCACGCTGGTCACCAGCTCCTCCGAGGTCTACGGCAAGGGCATGACCGTCCCCTTCTCCGAGGACGACGACGTGGTCATGGGCGCCACCATCTTCAACCGCTGGTGCTATGCCTACGGCAAGGCCATCGACGAGTTCCTCGGCCTCGCCTATCACCGCCAATACGGCCTGCCCGTCCGCATCGTCCGGCTCTTCAACACCGTCGGCCCGCGCCAGCTCGGGCAGTACGGCATGGTGCTCCCGCGCTTCGTCGCCTCGGCGATCGCCAACGAGCCCGTCGTCGTCTACGGCGACGGCTCGCAGACGCGCTGCTTCTGCCACGTCCACGATGTCGCCGACGCGCTGATCAAGCTGATGGAGACCCCGGCCGCCATCGGCAAGGTCTTCAACGTCGGGAGCGACCAGGAGATCTCGATCAACGGCTTGGCGGAGCGCGTCATCCAGCGTGCCGGCTCGCGCAGCAAGCTCGAGCACATCTCCTACGAGAAGGCCTACGGGCAGGCCTTCGACGACCTGCCCCGCCGCGTGCCGAACCTCTCGCGCCTGCGCGCGGCGATCCCCTTCGGGCCGCATAACAGCCTCGACCAGATCATCGACGCGGTGATCGCCGAGCAGCGGGCTGCGGCGGCGAAGAAAGCCTGATCTGGATGGCCCGCGGGTAGAATCGGGCGATGAAGCCGGGCGTGCGGTTTTCATTTCGCTGGATGTTGGGACGCTTGTTCGACGCACTGGCGCTGCTTTCGCTGTTGCTCGCCTTGGGCGTCGCGGCGACTTGGGTGCGCAGCCACTTTGCCGTCATCCCGTGTGATTGCCCATTCTTTTACAACGTTAAGTTTTGTGCGATGTCCGGCGAAATGCAGGTCACGTGGTATCACCCGGACCCCACCTTCATGGCTCGGGACCACATCCAGCCTTCCATGGAGAAATCCATTCTCATCGGGAGATGGCGGATGACGTGGTCGGACACGCCATACAACTCCGGGTTCAAACCCGCGGCGGTCTACCCTGTGGGAACCGTGATGGAGCGGATGCTCGCGATCCACGACTGGTTTTTGCTGGCGGTGTGCTCGGTGCTCCCGGCGTGGTGGATCAAGCGCCGATGGCGGCGCCAGCCTCGCGCGGGCCATTGCCAAAAATGCGGCTATGACCTGCGGGCCAGCAAGAACGCCTGCCCCGAGTGCGGCGAGGCCATCGCCATCGATCAGGCCATGCAGGGCGTTGGCTCGAGCCAAGCTCGCTGAGCCCCGCTCCGACGCTCACTTCTTCGGCGAATCCGGCGGGGCGACGTACCACGGCTTGCCCGCGTCGTAAGCGGCGATCCTGGCCGGCAGTTCAGCCTCGAGTCTGGGCTGCCCGTACTTCCCCGCGAGGGCCAGCGCCCGTCGGGCAGTCTTCGCCGCCTCCTGGAACTGCCCCGTCGAGGCATATGCGGCCGCGAGCGTGTCGAGGTAGTCCGGCACGCCGTTGCCCGTCTTGGTGTTGGAGACCTGCGCCAGCGCCAGCGCCTCGCTGGGGTCGCGGTAGGGCGGAAGGCTCGTCGCGCGGATCCATGCGATCCGCCGCATGTACTCCGGCCAGCCGGGCCTGAGCTTCAGCGCCTGCTGCTGGTACAGGATCGCTCGGTCGAGCTGCCCCAGGCGGGAGGCGAGGTCGCCCAAGTTGCTCATCGTGTCGGCCTGGGCGTTGGTGTCATCGAGGCGCTTGGCCTTGGCTTGGGCCTCGTTGAAGGCCTGCTCCGCCTCCGCGAACCGCCCCGCCTTGAGCAACGCTCGGCCAAGATTGTTCGAGAAGAGCGCGAGGTCGGGCGAGTTCTTGATCGCCATGCGGTAAGCCTCGATCGCCTCGTCGGTCCGGTTCAGGTTCAGCAGGAGCCCCGCGAGGTTGTTGTAGCCTTCCGACCCGCCCTTGGGATTGGTCGCGATCGCCTTCTTGAACTCCTCGACCGCCTCTTCCTGCTTGCCCCGCTGCATCAGCAGCAGCGCGACGCTGTTGCGGGCCTGGGCCATGTCGGGCTTGATCCGCAGCGCCTCGCGGAAGGCCCACTCGGCCTCCACCGGATCGGTCTCCATGACGATCGCGCCCAGGTCGTAGTAGACCATCTCGTTGTTGGTCGTCCATTTGCTGACTTGGCGGAGGATGGTCGCCGCCCGCTTCATGTCCTTCATGTCGTAGTTCATCATCGCCAGGCCGATCCAGCCTTCGACGTCGCCGGGCACAAGCTCCAGGGACCGTGTCAGGGCCGCTTTCGCCTCGTAGAGGCGCGACTCCTGCGCCAGCCCGGCCGAGTAGTTTCGCCAGCCGCGCGGGTTGCGCGGGCGGGCGACGGTGATGCTGCGGTACATCGCGATCTGGCTGTGGTAGTCGAGGTTGCGCACGGCGGTGCGCAGGCCCAGCGTCAGGGCGGTGGCACAGACCAACGCCCCGCCCGTCCAACGGATGTAGGTCGCGTATTCGGGGCGGTCGAGCATCGCCCAGCGCAGGGCCGACCAACCCCCGACGACCACGGCGATGATGATCGCCGCGAGCGGGACGTACATCCGGTGCTCCATCACCAAGTCGCGCAGGGGCATGACGCTCGAGGTCGGCGCGAGCACGATGAAGAAGGAGAGCCCCAGGAACCCCAGCCAATGCCGGCGCCATGTGCCCCAGAGGCTCAGGGCGACGAGCAGGGCCACGGCCGCGGCGTAGGGCGCGGTGGCCGAGATGGGGCTGGGCGGAACCCAGTCGAAGTAGTCGAGGCAAAGCGGGTGGGGCCAGAAGGCCATGCGGATGTAGTAGAGGACCACCTGCGTCTGGGCCAGGAGGTAGTCGGTCGGCCTGTAGAACGGCGTGGCGAAGCCGGCGGTGGCGTGGGCACTGAACATGTCCGCCAACCCCAGCGACGCCGCGGCGAGATACGGGAGGCTCAAGCTCGCGTAGAGCGGCCAGCGCCGGCGGAGCGATTGCAGGGCCGACGTCGTCAGGAACGTGCGGTCATAGAGGATCAGGACGATCGGCGCCGTCGCCATGATCTCCTTGCTGAGCATGCCCAGCAGGCACGCCAGCAGCGTCGCCCCCCACCAGAGCCACTGCCGCGCGCCGCGCCCCTCGTCGCTGCGGATCGCGGCGTAGAGCATGAGGAAGAAGAACATCCCCATCAGCGACTCGATGCGCTGAACGATGTAGGTCACGGCCTGGGTCTGGAGCGGATGCAGCATCCAGAAGAGCGCGACGGTGAAGGCGAGCCACGACGCGGAGCGATCGAACCGCTGGTTGAACCGCGGGAGCCAGAGCGTCCGCCGGACGACCCCGAACAGCGCGAGCCCGGCGACGATGTGGACGCTGAGGTTGAGGAGGTGGTACCCGCGGGGCTCGAGGCCGTTTCCCGAGATGTGGTTCTCGGCCACGTAATTGAGGACGTAGGACCACTTGGGCACGATCCGCCGGTCGTTGGGCGGGAACTTGTCGGCGAGGGGAAACACCGTGCGGATCACGGTGTTGTTCACGATGTGGTCGTTGTCGTCGAGGATAAAGACGCCTTTGAAGCTGTTGGCGTAGGCAACCAAGGCGCAGGTGATCAACAGGATCGGGAGCAGTTTGGAGAAGTCGAGCGACCAGCGGGTGTCGGCGAGGTCGTCCGGTGCGGTCGGGTTGGGCGTGGTTTTCGACATCGACAAAGGCGGCTCCGGGCGGACCTTCACGGCGACGTGCCCCACCGCGGCGCGAGCCGGCGCGGACGGGCGTGACCCATTCTCGTGCCGCGGCTTGGGCCGGGAGGGTGAGGTGGGGATTATATTGCATCCCGGCGAGGGCACGCGCCGTCGTGAAAAGATGCCCGGTAGCCATCACGGGGAGGTCGGCCCGATGACTCATACGCGTTTTTTCGGGACTGGTTCGATCGCCGCGATGGGTGCGATGCTGTCGGCAATTCTCGTCTCTGGGTGCGCGGCCGGTCCGAAATCGGCGATGACTGAACCGAGGTCGACTCAACAGGGGTCGATGAAGCCGGCTCAAACACAACCGGCAACGATCGGGCCGGTACCGTTGAAGTCCGTGTCTGATTTGAATTTCGTCTATCGCGGCGGTTGGTGGTCTGCGGCCCCGCTCAATGCCGAGCAAAAACAATCCATCTTGGCGGAGGCGGAGCAATACCGTCCGGCGAACAGGGATATCTGGTTCGTCAGGGTTGGAGGCTTCTATCCCATCCAGCCATCCCTTCCCGTGTCGTACAGCTACGCCGTGGAAGTCTTCTTCACGCCAGACGTGGACTCCCCGCGGATTCGCAAAGGCAAGAGCGTCCAATGCGGCATGTTCGAGACGCCGGAGGATCAGCAAAGAAAAGCACGAGAGCGGAACAAGCCGTGGCGCCCCGAGGAATACCTGCAGGATTACATTCAGGTGTCGCTTCCCGAAAAGCCGTTCGCCACGGGAGTGGTTGAGACGCCGAGCATGAGGACTTTGCCGTTCAACCCACCAAAGGAGTTGAGCGAAAGTGATGTCGTGGAATTGCTGGATTGGGTCCGTCGCAATCCGACCGTCAAGGTCACGGAACGAGGCCGGCCAAGGGAGATCGCAGTCAATCCGGGTTTTTGGCTGGACAATATCAAGGGCAATTCTGAGGTTGCTCACGTCAAGATCCGTGACTCATTTTTCTCGGGCTTTACCCTCGATTTTCGGCGTGAGGAAGGCGGTTGGAAATTGATCAGTGCCGTCGACTGGCTCAATTGACCGGTTCAAGGATGAACTTCCTGTCTGGTTCAGCAAGCGGGCTTATTTGCTGTTGCGCCTTTGCAGCCTCAAGATTGAAGGATGCCCAACCCTCCTCTTTCTCCCCTCGCCTCCTCGATCGTCGACCTCATCGGCAACACGCCCATGGTGGAGCTCGGCCGCTCGCTGCGCTCGCGCGGGCTGCGCGGGCGGGTGCTGGTGAAGCTCGAATACTTCAGCCCGGGCCTGAGCAAGAAGGACCGGATCGCGCGGGAGATGATCCTGCAGGCGAAGGCCGACGGGTCGCTGCGCGACGGGCAGGCGGTGGTCGAGCTCACCAGCGGGAACACGGGCACGGGGCTGGCGATCGTCTGCGCGGCGCTGGGGCATCCGTTCATGGCGGTGATGTCGCGCGGGAACTCGATGGAGCGGGCGCGGATGATGCAGGCCATGGGGGCCGAGGTGGTGCTGGTCGACCAGGCGCCGGGGTCGACGCCGAACCAGGTGTCGGGGGCCGACCTGGATCTCGTGGACATCAAGGCGAAAGAGATCGTCGCCTCGCGCGGGGCGTTCCGCGCGGACCAGTTCGCGCTGAAGTCGAACGCGTTGGCGCACGAGCGGCACACGGGGCCGGAGATCTGGGAGCAGTCGCGCGGGGCGGTGGAGGTCTTCGTTGATTTCGCGGGCACGGGCGGGTCGTTCGCGGGGACGGCCCGTCACCTCAAGCGGCAAAAGCCGGCCGTGCGGGCCTACATCCTTGAGCCGGCGGGGGCGCGGGCGCTCGCGGGTCTGCCGCACACCGATCCGGGCCATCGCATCCAGGGCGGGGGCTATTCACGCTCGGAATTGGCGCAGGTCGACCGCGCCTTGGTGGACGATTTTCTGGCGGTGACGGATGAGGATGCAGCCGCGGCCGCCCGCATCCTCGCGGCCGAGGAGGGCATCTTCGGCGGCTACTCCACGGGGGCGAATTTCGCCGCGGCGATGGCGCTGCTGGCGGGACGCGAGGCGGGCAAGACCATCGTGATCCTCGCCTGCGACAGCGGGCTGAAATACCTAAGCACCGATCTGTATCCCTGGCGGGAATGACGCGCCGGTTGGCGACGTCCACTCTCACGCCGCGGCGTCGAGCGAGCCGGTGTTGATCGAGAACGTCGGCTGGCCGTGGCGGAGCACCCGGCGGAACGACTCGTCGGCGAGCCACCAGGGGTGGCGGAGCATCTCGCCCCAAAGGTACGAGCGGGCGTTGTCGCCGCGCAGCTCCGACTGGGCCAAGGCGTAGATGCGCTCGCGCAGGTCGCAGTTGCGCCAGAGCGCGTAGCGCTGCGTGAGTGGGAGATGCTCAGCGTAGCGGCGGGCGACGTTGATGTATTCCAGGCCGCGCTCGACCGTCCCGTGGGCGGTGATCCGCGCCGGATGCTCCCGGCTGGCGACGAGCGCCTCGGGCACGGCGGTGGGACGGCAACCGGCAGCCATCAAGCGGCAGGCGAATTCGTAGTCGTACGACCGGCGGAGCTCCGGGTCGAAGCGGCCGTGGTCGCGGAAGAGCTGGGCGCGATAGAACGTGGCGGCCGAGGGAAGCACGCCCGAATCGTGCTTGAGGAAGCCGGCGAGCGAGTCGGGCAGCGAGGCGCGGGAGTGCCCGGCCAACTCGTCGTTGGGGCCGATGCGCACCGTGCCGCCGATGAGCCAGTCGGGCCCGTCGCGGCGGCCCATGTGGGCGGCCACGGTCTTGAGCGCGCCGGGCAGGAGCAGATGGTCGGCGGGGAGGACCGCGATGATGTCGCCCTTGGCGCTGTCCGGCGCGGTGTTGATCGCGTCGGCGGGGCCTTTGTCAGCGCGGCTGGTCCAGCCGGCCAGCTCGGCGTCGTAGGTCAGGAGCATGTCGAGCGTCTGGTCATGCGAGCCGCCGTCGACGACCCAGTGTTCGACGGAGGGATAGCCCTGGTCGATGACGCTGCAGATGGTGCGCTCGATGTAGTGGCCGCGGTTGAGGCTCGGGGTGATGACGCTGATGCGGGGATTGGCCATGGTGGCGCTCCTGGGCTCGCGGGGGCTGGCCGCACAACGAAGACGGCCGGCGTGACACCCGGATCAATCCGTGATTCGGGTGTCCGGCTGAAACATCGGCGAGCCAAGGGCGCGGGTTAACCGCGCAGACGGAATAATCGTCATAAACGGAACTTTGGAGGACGAGCCGCGCCGGACGCCGGGCGATGCCGTGGTTGATGCCATGGTTTCGGAAGCGATTTGTCGCGGCTCGGGGCGTCAAATGGGCTGAAATAGGGATATCCCTGATCGACCTTCCAGATTTACACCCGTAGCTACAAGAAAGGCGAAAGGGACAATAACTCACGTGCTGAAGGGGCGGAGGAGTAGAAGGAACCGTTCCTCGGCAGAAGGGGAGTCAAGGAGACGAGAAGAGGAAGACGGAGTCCAAGGAGAAAGACGGAGGGGCGACGGCGAGGAAATGGAGGGGCGCCGTGAGGTAGGAGGGGGCAAGGTCGGAGGGAGAAAGATAGGCCACCAAGGCGGAAGCCCGAAGTGGCCATTGCAGGGCGGGAGGATTGATGCGGGCTTGGGGCAGTCAGGCTTGGGGCGGGGTGGCGAAGTGCGGGAACGCATGTCGAAGAGACGAATCCCCCCGGCCCATTGAGGCTCGGGGATTTGGAAACCCGGGAGATGAATCGTCGGGGCGCGGCCATCAGGAAGATGGCCTGCCGATCAACACAATCCGTTCATCCGGTTCGCGAACGCGAATAACTGGTGCTTCACCTTTTCATGTCTCGGGGGCTCCTGCCTCCAACCAGCCGCACCACTATTCCGACGTTGGAGCATCGCTCCGCGGAGCGACCGGCAACCGCGGCCCAGAGTCTTCGCACAACTCTGAGCCGCCGCGGGCAGGCGAGTTTCGCCTGCCCGCGTTTTTTTGCGCAGGTTCATTGAAGACAAAAACCCAGGCACGCGGTGCCTGGGCTTTGGTTTTGTTGGCTCGGATTCATCGAGGGCGTCGACTTCGGGATTGATCAATCAATCGATCGTCATCGGCACCATCCAGCGCGTCAGTTGCTTGGCGTCGTCGCCGAAGCGGGCCCGGACCTCCGGGGGCAGCCAATAGTGGTGAGCGTTGACGGGGTCGTACATCACCACGTTGCGCTGCACGTGCATGTGGTTGAAATAGAGGTTGGTGCGCAGCCCGTCAGTCTTCTTGTCGTCGCCGTTGTGGTGTAGGGCCTCGGTGAAGAGGACGACATCGCCGGCCTTCCCGGTGACTTCGATGCATCCGGGGGTTTCGCGCCCCATCTTGCCGTAGGTCTCGCCGGGCAAGGCGAAGTTCTTCTTGTGCGACCCGGGCTGGACGATCAGGCAGCCGTCGCCCGCCGTGTTGTCGGTGAGCATGGTCACGACGTTGAGCATGGGCGTGCGGATCGCGCCGTTGACGACCTGGTATTCGGAGGGCGGGATGCCCGCGTGCCACCAGCCCGACGGGCACCCGCGCGACTTGGTGATCGACCAGGTGTTGATGAGCTGCGGGTCGCCCTGGAAATCGCGCAGGAGCGGGAGGACCGCGGGGTGGGCGATGAGGCGATCGAAGGCGGGGTCGAGACGAGGCAGGCCGTTGAGGCGGATGGAGCCCTCGCCGACATCTTTGGTGGAGGAAGGCTTGCCGACGGTGACCTTCGCCTTCCAAGCCGCGTCGTCGTAATCCCTGGCCTCGCAGCGGCGCACGGCGGCGAGCAGGTCGGCGACGAGTTCCGGCTCGATGGCCTGCCGCAGGATGACGAAGCCCTGGAGGTCGAAGAGGAACCGCTGCTCGGGGGTTACGGCGGGCGGCGCTGCGGGGGTGGCGGCTGCGGTGGACATGAGGTTGGGGCCTGTAAGGAAGCCGGGGCGGAGGAGGCTCGACGGCAGGGGGGATTGTATCGCAAGGCGGGTCGGCGCCCGCGATGCCCGGGCTCGGCCTGTTTCTCGCGGGGTCGGCGGGCGTTATTATCGGCCGTGCGCGCCCTTTCCAGCAGCCGTCGGGGCGGACCTTTTTCCGGCCGTCCGCTTGGCCGATGAACTCTGCATTCCTGGCCGCTTCGCCATTTCTCGCCTTCGCCTTTCACGGGATTGCCGATGCTCACGCTCCGCGAAATGATCGCCAAAGTCGGGCACCGCGACGCCGAGGCCGCGGCGGCCCTCGACCAGGCGATCATCTCCGGCACGTTCAGCGAATGCGACGACGAATGCCTCGAACGCTGCTGGAAGCTGCTCACCTGCGGGCAGACCGTCCCGCCCATCCTCTCGGGGGCCCTGCTCCGCGTGCTGACTCGCTTCTCGGCCGACGCGTTCGAGAAGCGGCTCCTCGATGGCTGGGAGACGATCGACGAGGCCTCGCGGAAGAACGTCCTCAACCACGTTTCGACGCCCAAGCTTCTGTCGACCCGCCTCGTCCGCCGGCTGTATGAGATCAACGAGACCCTGTCGGTCCGCCAGCACATCCTTGTGGGGATCCTCAAGACCTACCGCGAGCGGCAATGCCGGGACGAACTGGAGTTCATGATGGCGACCATCGGCCGGCACGACGACCCGAACCGGCAGGCGGTGCTCAGCCGGCTCATCGCGGAGGGGAAGGCGCACCTGCAGAGGCCGGCCGAGCAGAAGCCGTGGTGGCGGGTGTGGTAGGAGACGGGGTGGCGGCCCGGCCCGGGGATTGGGCTTGGGTCGGCATTGTGGATGTTTGATTCAGGGCTGAATCAAAGCCTACTCAAATGACTCCACAAGAGGGTGGCCATGGCAGCGGACCCGCGTCGTTGATCCATAAGATTTTAATTTTAAATTATTTATATCCATTCGAGGTTTCTATGCTCCGAAGAGAGACGCCAGAGTGAGTCTTGATTCTGATTCATGAATCAGAATCGAGCTGTGGAAAACTCCGACGCGGGAGTAGGGGTTGGGCAAAAGAAAACCCTGGCACGGCTGTGCCTGGGCATTGGAGATGGTGGGTTTGATCCTGGCCGTCGATCGCGAAATCGATCAACGCAAGGTCAGTTCGCCTCGCGCTCGAACGTCCCGTCGAGGAAGCCCGCGAGCTTGCGGCTGCGGACCGGGTGCTGGAGCTTGCGGATCGCCTTGGCTTCGACCTGGCGGACGCGCTCGCGGGTGACCTTGAAGATCCGGCCGACTTCCTCGAGGGTGTAGGTGTAGCCGTCGCCGATGCCGTAGCGGAGCTTGATGATCTCGCGCTCGCGGTAGGTAAGCGTCTTGAGGACCTGCTCGATGCGAGAGCGGAGCATCTCGCTGGTGGCGGTGTCGGAGGGGTTGTCGACGCGGTCGTCCTCGATGAAGTCGCCGAAGTAGGAGTCCTCGCTCTCGCCGACCGGGCGGTCGAGCGAGATGGGGTGCCGGCTGATCTTCATCACCCGGCGGGCCTCGGCGACGGGCATCTTGGCGACGTCGGCGATCTCCTCGATCGTGGGCTCGCGCCCGAGCGACTGCAGGAGGTTCTTGGCGATGTTGCGCAGCTTGCTCATCGTCTCGATCATGTGCACCGGGATGCGGATGGTGCGGGCATGGTCGGCGATGGCGCGGGTGATCGCCTGGCGGATCCACCACGTGGCGTAGGTCGAGAACTTGTAGCCGCGCTTGTACTCGTACTTGTCGACCGCGCGCATCAGGCCGGTGTTGCCTTCCTGGATGATGTCGAGG
>JAPLMQ010000128.1 GCA_026386955.1 Planctomycetota bacterium | reverse complement strand
CCACCAGCCCGCCGGCGAGGAAGGCCGCCCGCGCCCAGAGCCGGTCGAGGACCGGCGCGAGGTTGGCCGACTCGGGCACGGCGGTGACGAGCAGCCAGCCCGCGGCGGAGACGGGCGTCATCGCCAGCCAATGGTGCGTGTCGTCGGGCACGCTGTGGATCACCTGCTTGAGCCCCGTCACGCGGACCACCTGGCTCTCGCCCTTGAGGGCCCGCCGGGCGGCGTCGGCCATCTCGGGCTGCTGCAGCCGGGCGGCGGTTTCAAACAATGACTCCGTCGGCGGGTCGGCCTCGTCGGCGCTGGGGGCGATGACGAGCCGGCCTTGGGGATCGAAGACGGCGAAGTCGTCGAGCTCCTCGGCGGCGGCGCGGGCGGAGTCGCGGGCTACGTCGCGGCTGATCTCCCGGCGGATGTCCTCAAGCACGGCAGGGGGCATCGCCCGCGGGCCGTCGGAATCGAGCGTCGGCCTCGCCCCCGTGGGCGACGATGGATGGGCCGAATCGGGATGAGACGAATCGGACGGACCCGCGGCGAACTCGCGCGGCGGGCCGGGGAAGGCTCCGCCGGCACCGCCCCCGGCCCCCGCCCCCGCCCCCGGGGGTGGACCGGGAGGCCCGCCGCGCAGGCCTCGGATGCGGCGGAGTTCGCGGAGGTCGATCGTCACCGCCGCGGCCCCGGCCACGACGTTCTCCGCCACGATCGGGACGACGTAGGTGCAGACCCGCAGCGACTTCTTGGGGTCGTTCGCGGGGATCTCGTAGGGCTCGGTCCAGCCCGCGGCCCGCGTCGACTGGACGTGGGCGTACCACGTGGGCAGCGCGGCGTCGAGGACGACGCGGTCGCGGTTGGGCAAGGGCGTGCCGACGCCGCGGTGGCGGATGATGGTCTTGGCGTCGGAGCCGTCGGCGGGTTCGAGGGTGATCGTGGCGGAGGTCACCCAAGGCAGGCGGACCGCGCCGGAGAGGCCGGACTGGATCTGCCGCTCGTTGTGGTTGGCGGGGCTTTCAAGCAGGGCCGCGAGGGAGTCGGCGAGGTGGACCGCGCCGGTCAGCCGGGCGTCGAGCCGGGCGGCGGTGCCCTCGGCCCGCTCCAGCACGGTCTGCTGCATCTGCTGGATGGTCAGGCTCCGCTGGCGGTGGTAGTCCCACGCGAGCAGGCCCAGGTAGGTGACCAGCAACGGGATGCTGATGGAGAGGACGAGTTTTCGCCGGATGGACAGGTTGGGTCGCCACATGCTTCGCTCGCCCCGATGTCGGCGTGGAGGGTTGGGTTGGGAGGGTCTTGGCTTTGGCTTTGGCTTTAGTGCAACGCGTCAGTGGCCGCGGGATTTCGGCGCGGCGATGTTTTTTGGCGGGAATGGGACACCTGTTGCAACCGAGTTCGATCGAATGAAGTTTAGGAGGTCTTAGGGCCAAAGGCTTTCGATAGACACGGTCAACAAGAGGCGGACAACGAAGTCGGAATTCGGGGGGCGTTGATCCGGGGGACGTCTAAGTGGGCGTTGTGGAAATGTGGAAAGTTGATTCACGCGTGAATCAAGCTGAATCAAACGGGCTCGTGAATCAAGCTTCGGGACGAGGGCAAAATGCGGCGGTTTTAACGCTATGGCCGGCCGCGGTTTGGGCGAGGCTGTTTTTTGGGGCTCCGGCGCGGGCCGGCGCGCGGGTTTGATTCTGATTCAGAATCAAGAATCAAGATGGGGATAAGTCGGGGTGGCTGCGACGTTGCGAGTCAGCCCGGGCCGAGGCCTTGGCGCTGCAGTCCGTCGAGTGGTCGGCTGAGCACGCCTGCGAGGGCGAGGGCGAGGAACTCCGCCTGCGGGGCCGGCCACCACTGGGTCATCATGAGGACGCCGCCGAGGATGATGCCGTAGACGACCCGCCCGGCATGGCTGGTCGGCGCGGTGGAGGGGGCGAGGATGAGCGTGAGCAACAGGAGCGGGGAGGCCAGGAGCATGTAGGCGACGAAGGTGATGATCGCCAGGACGGGCAGTTGGACGAGGCGGGCGGCGACGGGGGTGAGGTGCGGCTCGCCGGGGATGGGGAGGATCAGCAGGACCGCGAGGGCGGCGCCGATGGCGGAGGCGATCATCGGCCAGTACGAGAGCCGGCGGAACATGAGGTAGAGGCCCAGGAGCATGAGGAGCGCGCGGCTGGTCGCGCCGATGCGGCCGGGGATGGAGCCCAGGAGGACCTCCTCGAGCCGGCAGAGCTCACCGCTGGCGAGCATGCGGCCGAGGAACCAGTCGTGGCGGAGGACCTGGCGGGACTCGCGGACCAGGAGCGTGGCCGGCTCGTGGCGCCGGAGGGCGTCGTGCTTGGGGCCGTCGTCGGCGACCCACCAAGGCTGGCTGTGGTTCGTTGGCGCGAGGTCCTGCAGGTCGCCGACGACGACGCGCTCGGGGCGCAGCACGGCCGGCTGGGGGCGGTGCTGCACGAGCAGTTCGAGTGAGCGGAGGTCGTGCGACGTGGTGAGGCAAGGCGCGACCCAGGCGAAGAGCAGGGCGGCGGCGACGGGGTGGATGCGGATGCGGTGCGATCGGCCGACGAGGTGGATCAGGACGCCCAGCATCCCGCCGGCGATGACCGAGAGCGTGAGGCTTTCGCCCGCGGGAAGGCAGGCGCCCAGGAGCAGCGCGGAGTTGAGCGCGTAGAGCGGGCGGTCGACGGGCTCGCGCCGGCGGATGAGGCGGACCAGGAGCGAGCCGAGGATGTAGAACGCCAGCGCGACGCCGATGGCGACACCGGCCTGCGCCGCCGCCCGCCAGCCGAAGAAGGCGAGGCCCGAGCCGAGCATGAGCACGGCGACGAACAGCCAATGCAGATCGATCTGCCGGCGGCGGATGCGCGGGCCCAGCCAGGGCGGCCCGGGGATCATCGGCTCCGCCAAGCCCGCGGCCGCCATGTCGAGCGACTCGGCGTTTGCGCGATCGACCGCGGGAGGGATCGTGGCGACGGCTGGCCGAGGATTGGGCGTCGGGGGCGGGCGCGTGGACGAGGGAGCTGCGGGGGAAGGGATGGCGGGCTCGGCGGTCGTGCGCTGGAGCGGGGAGAAGCCGGTGGGGTTGATGTTGACGTGGTCGGCGAACGGGCCGGAGACGGGAGTGGCGGGGCGCTGCGGAGACGCTGATGGCGGTTCCTTGCCAGGCGGAGCGCCGGGAGGGCCGCCGGCGGAGTCTTCGAAGAAATCGGGGGGTGGCGTCTGGGGCATGGAAGAAATCTGGTCGTCGGGCAAAACGCGAGGTTGCGGCTGGCCTGTGTTCGTCTATTCGGGTTTCGGTGGAGTGGAGGATGTCGGTGTTTCGGTTCTCGTCGTGGCTTGGTCCAAGTTCGACGCGGGGGCGGCCGGCGCGAGCACGGCGTTGAGCGATTTCACCGGGAGCGGGACCGTCGGGCTGAACCGGCCCGGGCGACGGTCGGCCAGCTCGTGGGCCGCTTGTCGAAGCGTCTGCGCGAGCGGGATCGACGACGGGCAGACGTGGGTGCAGAGCCCGCAGTCCATGCACCAGTCGAGATGGTCGAGCAGGGCGTCGTCGTCGGTGCGGCTGGTGGCGAGGTCGGCCAAGTAGACCGGGCGGAGCGAGGTGGGGCAGACCTCGACGCACCATCCACAGGTGACGCAGGCCTCGGCCTGCGGCGCGGGCTCGCGCGGGACGATGCAGACCAGCAGCTCGTCGTCGGGCACGGTCGGCTCGGCGGCGCACGGGGCGAGGGTCTGCGCGAGGTCGACGGGGGCGGAAGGTTCGTCGAGCGGGGGAGAGGCATTGGGTGGGTCGGCCGTCGGGGACGTCGGAACGGTGGGCGATGGTGCGCCGGGCGTCGATGGAGATTCGTCCGATGGAGCGTCCGGTGCCGTCAAGTCGGATGTGGCGAGGTCGGTCGTCGGCGAGTCGGGTCGGGAGGGCGCTTGCGGGCGCGGGGTGGCTGCTGGCGCTGCGGCGGTGAGCGAGGGTGAACCCGGCGCTGCCGGCCTGGCGGGCTCGGCGGATGTTCCGTCGCCAGCGCCGGAGGCCGTGGTGGGAGCCATTCCGGGGGCGGAGGCGACGGCGACGTGAACACCGGCCGACGAAACGGGCCGGCCGGTCATGGGGTTGCCCAGCAGCACGCGGCGCGGGTCGCTGTCGAGCTGCGCGGGGAGGCGGGCGTCGAGCGAGCGGAGTGGCTGGCCCGGCATGGCGTAGCTGGCCGAGAGGGCCGGGCGGCCGCCGGGCCAGGCGACGAAGATCGGGCGGACCAGGTCGAAGCGCTGGAGCGTGAACCATCGGCCGATGCGGATGGCGGTCCAGGGGTGGAGGAGGAGCATCCCGCGCGTCGCGGGGTTGACGCCGCGGGGCAGCCGGCGCTTCCCCGCGTGGGTCCACGCGACGAGCATCGGGTCGGCGGCGGGGTAGCGGTTCGGCGAGACGCCCAGCTTGAGGTTGTAGTTTCTGCAGCTCGCGCTGAGCGTGCTCTGCACCGAGCGGGTGTCGGGCGCGAGGAGCATCGAGTTGGCCGCGGAGACCAGGTCCGAGACGATGATCGTCCCGAGCACGGCGTCGTCGGGGAAGCTCAGCAGCAGGCTCGACGCGTCGGGGTAGGGCGGGAAGGCGTCGAGCCCGACGCAGATGACGGTGTCGACCGGCTGGGTCTGGGCCGCGGCGAGCTGGGCGATGAAGCCCACGCCCCCGTCGCGGTCGGACCATGAGCCGATCTGCCGGAGGGCGACGAACCAGGCGTCGAGCCGGCGCCCGCGCGGGGCGGCGACCTCGAGGCTGGTGGCGCTGGTGGGCGAGGCCGCCTCGATGACGACTTCGTAGCCGCGCGGGTCTGCCCCGGGCGCGAGGTGCCCTTCGAGGCGGTACGCGGGCTCGACGCTGCGCACCGTTCCGGCGAGCGGGCTGACCTGGAACCAACTGCCCGTCTGCGTTGGGCGGAGGAGGACCTGCCCGGGGCGGACGGCCTGGCCCTGGATGACTTCCGGGCGCTCGATGCACCGCAGCCGCACGCCGGGCACCGCCAACATCGGCGGAGGGGGCGGCAAGCGAAGCGGGCGTCCCGCGGCGAACTCCATCCCTCCTCGGAAATGGGCCATGGGGGTATCGTACTCATGTTGCGCGGGAGCGCAGGCAAGGCGGATTCGACTCGGCGCGATTCAACGAGTTCCGTGGCATTCAAATGCCTTTGACGACGGTTGTCGGATGGCCTTGAGCTGTCGGAGCCGGCAAGCCGCCACGATCGCCTCATTCGTCCTCTTCACAGGGCATTTCATGACCGACCGATCGACAAACGCTTTTACGCTGATCCGCACGCGACTCGCGTTCTCGATGAAATGCTCCTTTTTGGCAGGGTTCGCGATCATTTTTGGGGCCCATTGGATCGATAAGCACGTTTTGCACGGCAGCGTGTTGCATGCGCTCATCCAAACGAATTGGGGCGGCTACGGCATTCTCTTCGCTTACGCGGTTGCTCTGTCGGGGGAGTTTCTTGTTGCCGCGGTGATCTGGCGATTGGACCATGGGAAACCCATGATTCGGCGCGTGCTCGCAGGTGCGGCTCTTTGCCTCGCGATCTACACCGGAGCGTTTTTCACGCTCATGCGACCTTCGGTCTACGCTCATGCGACCTTCGGTCTACGCTTATGACGGCGATGGAAGGATGCGGTTCGCATCGGCGTTCAGGTTTGCCGTCCCCCAACGAGTGCAGGGGGACTTAGGCATCTATGGCGCCGGCAGCAGCGCGTTGAATTTCGCGTTCTATCCAATCGAGGTCGTGGGGATGTCGAAACGAACCGCGAACGTACGGGATTGGCGAACACGGTTTCCCGCGGACGGATGAAGCGTGGGCCGTGGCACGCATGGGCGGCTGCAGGAAAGGACCGTTCAATCGGCTTTTCCCGTGAGGCCGCGGCGGGTTTCGCCGATTACGGGTCAACCCGCCCTACGCACCACTGGGCCGGGTCTCCCTATAATGCTGTGCTTGGGCCGGCTCCGATTCGCCGCGCCCGGCCCCGCCTCCCCGGAGACTCCCCATGCTCTGGCAACCGCCCCTGCCCTCGCGCTACACCCAGATGAGCGAAGCCCAGCTCAACGAGGCGATCCGCGCCAGGCGGGCGGAGTTGGGCGACAAGCTGGTCATCCTCGGCCACCACTATCAGCAGGACGACGTGATCGCCTTCGCCGACTTCACGGGCGACAGCTTCAAGCTCAGCCAACTCGCCGCCGAGCGGGTGAAGCAGGCCGGGGCGAAATACGTGATCTTCGCGGGCGTCCACTTCATGGCTGAGAGCGCCGACATCCTCACGCCCGACGACGTCGAGGTGATCCTCCCCGACCTGAGCGCCGGCTGCTCGATGGCCGACATGGCCGAGTATGACGACACGCTCGACGCCTGGCAGCAGATCCAGGACGTCCTCGCGGCCGGGGGCTTCCGCGGGCGGGTCATCCCCGTCTGCTACATGAACTCCACCGCAGCCATCAAGTCCTTCGTCGGCGAGCACGGCGGGGCGGTCTGCACCAGTTCAAATTGCCAGAAGATCCTCGCCTGGGCCCTCACCGGTGGCGACGAGCCGTTGGCGGAGGGCGAGTCGGTCAAGATCATCTTCATCCCCGACCAGCACTTGGGGCGAAACACAGCCGCGGCCATGGGTTACGACGTCCACGAGGACATGGTGCTCTGGGACCCCAAGAGCCGGGAGGGGCTGGGCGGGAACAGCGAGGAGGCGATCCGCCGGGCGACCTTCTATTTGTGGAAGGGGCACTGCTCGGTGCACAAGCTGTTCCGCCCGGAGCACATTGACCAGGCGCGGGCCCAGTGGCCCGACGTGAAGGTGATCGTCCACCCCGAATGCCAGCATGACGTGGTCCTGCGGGCCGACATGACCGGGTCAACCGAGAAGATCATCACGACCATCGAGTCCGCGGCTCCGGGCTCGCGGTGGGCGGTGGGCACCGAGGTGCACTTGGTGACCCGGCTGGCCCGCGAGGCCGAGAAGCGAGGGGTCCACGTGACGATGCTCAGCGGCTGCCAGTGCCTTTGCACGACGATGTACCGGATCGACCTGCCGCACATGCTCTGGGTGATGGACAACTTGGCCCAAGGCAAGGTCGTGAACGCCGTCCATGTCCACCCGCAGGTGAAGCATTGGTCGTTGATCTCGCTCGAGCGGATGTTGCAGATCACCGCGGCGCCAATTCGCCCGGTGCCTCAGCCGGTGCGGTGACGGCGCGCGGCTGCGGGAGCCGGGGGACGTGATCTGTCGATCGCCAATGAAATGGCCCGTCGCGAGAGGCGTCGGCGTCGATTTTCCATCGACGAGCGGGCGATGTCATTGAGATCCCGTTGAGGGTTTGTTGAACGTCGTCATGGTTATCCGGACGATCGATGTTGCGTGGACGCCAGCGATGGAACTGGGTGCTAATCGGGGGAACCCCTGAGGCGTGGATCGGGCTTCCCGGACAAGGCTCGCCGGTGTGCTCATGAATCGATAAAAAAGTGATGGATGAACAGCGTTACGCCCGAAGGTCTGAGCCAAATGGATTTAGAGGTCTTGTTGGGGGTCCGAATAATCCATAAAGCATGGATATTCAATTTATTATAGTTATGGCGGCGGCAGTCCGATCTTACTTGTCGCAAACTCCTCCAGATTGCCCAGATTTACTTTCGGATCGTTCCTAACTTGTCGCATACGCAGAATTTGCCGTTTGCAGCGTTTGAATGTCTTGCGGATGGCGGAAAATCAGTTATATTGTGTCCGAGTCTCAGGTGTTCCTTTTCACAAGCTTGGGAGATTTCCCAGGGAGGGTTCTGAATGAAAGCTCTTGTTCGCAGTTCTGCTCTTGTTCTGGTTGGTCTGATGGGCGTCGCGGCGAATGCCGCGGTCAACCTTCCGACCGCTGCGGCCCCGGCCGTGCGCTTCGACGGTGGTCCGATGGTGTTCGACACCTTCTCGGATCCCCTCTACGACGAGGCGTCCGGGCAGGTCGGCTTCGCCGGCCCCGTTGTCCTGGCCGCCTTCGGCGACCTGGTCAACATCGTCAACGCCAACGCTTCGATCCCCGGCCCCGCCGACCGCGGCTCGCCGGCTGTGGGCAGCCAGCTCACCTACGTCTTCGCGGGCGAGCTCGCGAACATCGAGATCGACGCCAAGGCGAGCAACGCCCTGTCGACCACCAAGAAGTCCTTCAACATCAGCGGCGACATCGTCGGCATCGGCGGCCGGGGCGCTGCCCTGCTGGCCCTGTTCGACAAGTCCACCGGCGTCGGTCTGGACACCCAAGGGCTCATCGGGCAGAACCACAGCTCCGTCCCGTTCGATCCCGCCTCCGTCCTGAGCGTCGCCAACGACGGCGGCGCCGCTCCGGTCTACCTCGATTTCAGCAGCATCACCAGCGGCACCGCCCACCTCGAAGTCACCTTCGAAAAGGTCGGCGGCTCCTCGACCTTCAACAAGCGCACCATCACCGTCCAGATCTTCGGCGCTGAGAATTTCCCGGTCACCGGCGGCACCGCGGCCTCGCTCTTCACGGGCGGCATCGGCTTCACCGGCAACCAGCACCTCAAGCTGATCGACCAGGTCGCCTCCGGCAGCAGCGTCGGCGAGAACAACACCTGGGTCGAGGGCAACTTCGCCCTCACCGTCGCCCGCGTGGTTCCTGAGCCCGCGAGCCTCGCGATGGTCGGCCTCGGCGCTCTCCTGATTGGCGCCCGCCGCCGCAACCGCGTCCAGGCCTGAGTTCGCTCAGTCCCCGACTCGGATCTCCGTTAGCAACAAGACCCGCCGGCGAAAGCCGGCGGGTCTTTTTATTTGTGCGCTTTGGGGTGGACAACCGACGTTGTCCACCCTTGAGATTCATTCAAGTGTGCTGCAGCTTGTTCATCCCGTTCACGGCCGCCATCTTGTAGGCCTCGGTCAGCGTCGGGTAGTTGAAGACGTTCTGGATGAAGTACTCAGCCGTCCCGCCGAAGCTCATCACCGCCTGCCCCAGGTGGATCAGCTCCGTCGCGCTGGTGCCCATGATGTGGACGCCCAGGATCTGCTTCGACTCCTGGTGGATCAGCAGCTTGAGCATGCCGGTGCTGTCGCCCAGGAGCTGCCCGCGGGCGACGTCGGCGAACCGGGCGACGCCCGCCTCGTAGGGGATGCCCTCCTCGGTGAGCTGCTGCTCGGTCTTGCCCACCATGGAGATCTCGGGGAGCGCGTAGATCCCGTAGGGGAAGAGGTGGCTCATGGAGGTCACGGGGACGCCGAAGGCGTGGCAGGCCGCCATGCGTCCCTGCTCCATCGCCGTCGAGGCGAGTGCGGGGAACCCGATGACGTCGCCCGCGGCGTAGACGTGCGGCACGGCCGTCTGGTATTGCTCGTTGACCTTCAGCCGCTCACGGTCGTCGATCTCCAGCCCGACGTTGTCGAGCCCGAGCGTCTTGGTCGTGCCCTGCCGGCCGACGCAGTAGAGCAGCATCTCCGCCTGCAGGATCTTGCCTGATTCGAGCACCGCCTCGATGTTGACGCCGATGCGCTTCTCGGGCGGGAGCTCGGTGATGCGCTCGACCTTCTCGCCCAGGCGGAGCGTGATGCCGCCTTGGCGCATCTGGTATTGAAACGCCTCGGTGATCTCGCCGTCGAGGAAGCCCAGGACCTGGTTGCGCCCCTCGACGAGGATGACGCGGATGCCCAGCGTCGCCATGATGCAGGCGTACTCGGTGCCGATGACGCCGCCGCCGACGACGATCACGCTCTTGGGCAGCTCGGTGAGCTTGAGGAACGCGTCCGAGCAGAGGCAGTTGGTGTCGTTGAAGGGGACGTTGGCGGGGCGTGCGGGCTTGGTGCCGGTGGTGATGATGAACTTGTCGGCGGTGATCAGCTCGGAGTCCTGCGGGCGCTGGATCTGCAGGAGGTTGGGCCCCTCGAAGCAGGCCTGGCCCCAGATCAGGTCGATGCCATGGCGGTCGAAGGTGTCGCGGATCGAGTCCCACTCGTGGCGCATGACCTGCTGGGCGACGATGATCAGGTCGCTGAGGGTGATGTTGCGCTTGACGCGGTAGCTCTGGCCGAAGAGCCCGCGCTGGTTGGCGCCGGTGAGGTGGAGCACTGCCTCGCGCATGGCCTTGGAGGGGATCGTGCCGGTGTTGATCTGGGCGCCGCCGACGACGTTGCTGCGCTCCACGATCGCGACGCGCTTGCCCAGCTTGGAGACCTGGAGGGCCGCCTTCTGGCCGGCGGGGCCGGTGCCGATCACAACACAGTCGTAGTGGCGCATGATGTTCCCATGGCGAAAGGATGCGGCAGTGAGCCGACGCGGACACGAACCAATGCGAAGCCCCATCTTTACATCGGCTTCGCATGGCCCCCTCGATAAGGGCGCTTCCGCCATGAATCGCGGGCGCCGCCGCGACGGGCGGTCCGCGCCCCGCAACGGGTATCATTCGCCGTGACATGGACGCCACGACGGCGCGATAACCAGCCATGAGCGAAACACCCGGCGGAATTACCGGCCCCAAGCCCTCCTGCGGAACGGCCGCGCTCGGGGCCGGCTCGCCCGGAACCACCGCCTGCTCGGTTTCCCCCGGCTCCGGCGCTGACGTTGCCTCGACCCCGTCCGATGACCTCCCGCCGCCCACCGGCTTGCAGGCGAGGCTCCACGCCACCCTGGGAATCGACCTCCGCTCGCTCGCGCTCTTCCGCGTCGGCATGGCGGCCATGATCCTCTGCGACCTCTTCGAGCGCTCCCGCAGCCTCCGCGCCCACTACACGGACCAAGGCGTCCTCCCCCGCGCCCAGCTCCTGCGCTTCTTCAGCGACGAATCCTTCTTCTCGCTCCACCTCGCCTTCGGCTCGACGTTCGGCATCTCCCTGCTTTTCCTGCTTGCGGCCGGCGCGGCGGTCGCGCTGGCGATCGGCTGGCGGACCCGGCTGATGACCTTCGTCTCCTGGCTGCTGCTCGTCTCGATCGACGTGCGCAACCCGCAGGTCGTGCAGGCGGCCGACCTCCTCATGCGCGTCATGCTCTTCTGGAGCCTCTTCCTGCCGTTGGGGGCGCGATGGTCCGTCGACGGCGCGTCCGACCCGCCGCCAAGCCCCGGCCGCAAGACGGTGCTCTCGATGGGCAGCGTCGCGATCCTGCTTCAGTTGTTCATGGTTTATGCCTTCGGGGCGATGCACAAGTTCAACCCGTTCTGGTTGGCCGACGGCGACGCCGTCCGACGGGCCCTGGCGATCGACATGTATGTCACTCCGCTGGGGCAATGGCTCCGCGGCCATCCGGCGCTGCTCCCGTTCCTCACCCGCGCCACGATCGCCTTCGAGGCCTTCGGGTTCCTCCTCGCGCTCTGCCCGGTCTGGACCGGCCCGCTGCGCACGCTCGCGGTCTTCCTCTTCCTGGGCTTCCACCTCTCGCTCCGCCTCTTCATCGAGGTCGGCCATTTCTCCTACGTCGCGGCGATCTGCTGGATGCTTGTGCTTCCAACTGGGTTCTGGGACGCCCTGCTCGCCCGGCTCTCGACGCCCGCTCGCCGGGGCTTACGCGTCTACTACGACGGCGAGTGCGCCTTCTGCCGGCGCGGGGCCTTGATCCTGCGCACGTTCCTGCTCCTGCCCGGGACGCCGCTTCGGCCCGCGCAGGAGGAGCCGGTGATCGAGGCGCTGATGCGGGCGAACAACTCCTGGGTCGTCGTCGACGCCCGCGACCAGCCGCACCTGAAGTTCGACGCCTGCACGACGATCGTGGCCCACTCGCCCCTGGCGTGGCCCCTCGCGCCGCTGCTGCGGCTCCCGCCGATCGCGGGCATCGGCTTGCGGCTGTACGAGAGCGTCGCGAACGACCGCGGACGCGCGAACCGCTGGACGGCCTGGCTCCATCCGCGCCCCGTCCGGCTCGGCGCCGGCGCGCCGGCGGCGGCGCTGATCGCGGCCCTGCTGCTCTTCGTCGTCGCGTGGAACGTCCGCACGCTTGATTTCAAGCGGTTCGCCGCCTGGTTCCCCGAACGGTGGAATCCGATCGGCTTCGCGTTCCGAGTCGACCAGTGCTGGGACATGTTCGCGCCGATGCCGATGACCGGCGACGGGTGGTTCATCGCCGACGCCCGGCTCGCCGACGGCCGGCGGCTCGACCTCTGGTCGGGCAAGGAGGTGGCGTTCGACAAGCCCGCCGACGTGGCGGGCAGCTACCGCGACCAGCGCTGGCGGAAATACCTCGAGCACGTCTCGATCGACAGCTACCCCGAGGAGGCGGCCGACTTCGCGGCGTGGCTCGTGCGCGATTGGAATGAGCGCCACGCCGCCGAGGAGCGCGTGCGCGTGCTGGCGATCTACTTCGTCCGTGAGATGGTGACCGACAAGGGCAAGGACCCGCCGGAGCGGATGCTGAAGTACCGATATCGCGCGGAGGAGTGACCGAGCCCGCGCGACGCGGCTGCGGCCTCACCGCCGCCGCGTCAGCTTCGGCTCCTCCAGCGGGACCGGGCAGATGTCGTGCCGCTTGCACGTCTTGCATTCCCGTCCCTCCCAGAGCGCGTTGAATGTCTCGGAGACCGCGTCGATCAGCGTCGAGGCGGTGGTCCAGATGCCCAGCTCGATGTTCCGCCGCCCCTCGGATTTCGCGCCCAAGCCTGCGCCGGTGAGGTTGGCCGAGCCGAGGTACATCCGCCGGCTGTCGATGATGATCGACTTGGCGTGGAGGCGCGGACAACGGCGGATCTTGAGGTTGGGCGGGAGCGGGGCCTTGGCGAGCTGCTCGAGCGCCGGGCCGCTGGGCACGCCCGCGTGGAGCAACCGGACCTCGACGCCCTTGTTGGCCAGGTCGATGAGCACCTGCACGATCGAGCGGGCCCGGCGGGTGTTCTGTTCGGGGATGAGCATCGCCTTGAAGTCGGCGGTGGAGATGTCGAGGCTGATGGTCGCCTTGAGGATCCCGTCCCGGACGACGCGGTCGAAGTGCTCGTAGTCGCGCACGAGCTCCACCGACCCCTCGGCGGGGGGCGTCTGCGATCGCAGGATGGGCAGGGCGCGGGCCACAGCGAATCATCGGCCGCGCGGCGGAGGCAGGTGCAGTCTTGGCTTCGCCTCGCCTGTCAAAAAAAGCCCAGGCGCGGCTGCGCCTGGGCTTGGGTTGGATTGTTTGTCCCGCTCCTTGTGGGCCGGCTCAGGTGCCGCCCTCGCGCATCACCCAGTGCGTCGCGACATGGATCAGCTCGCTGGCGGTCTTGAGGTTCAGCTTGGTCTTGATGCTCTCGCGGTGCGATTCGACGGTCTTGATGCTCACGCAGAGCTTCTCCGCGATCTGCCGCGTGCCCTGGCCCCGGCCCAGATCCTCGAAGACCTCCAGTTCGCGGTCGCTGAGCATTTCGATCGGCTGGGAGTTGATGTCGACCTTGGACCCCATCATGCGCCCCAGGATCCGGCTCGACATGCGGTCGCTGACGAAGATCTCCCCCTTGACGACGGTCCTTATGGCGGCCACCAGCTTCTCGGTCTCCTCCGACTTCATGACGTAGCCGTGCGCCCCGGCCCTGAGCGCCCGCTCGGCGTAGAGCAGCTCGTCATGGATGGAATGCACGATCATCGACACCGCCGGGTCCATCGCCTTGATCTGCTTGATCAATTCCATCCCGCTGAAGTCCTGGAGCGAGAGGTCCATGATCGCCAACCGCGGCTTGTGCTCCCGGATCGCCTGGATCGCCTCCTTGGCGGAGGCGGCTTCGGCGCACACCGTCATCCCCGGCTCGCGCTTGATCACGTCCACCAGTCCCCGCCGCACGATCGAGTGGTCGTCCACCACCAGGATCCTCACGTCCTTGGCGGTGGCTTTCGTCGGTCCATTCATCAATCTCGCCTTTCCCTCGGTTGAATCACGACGCGCCGCTTTTGCGGCGCGCCCTTCCATGTCGGTCGGTCTCGGCCGGCGGAGGCGGCACACCCGGCCCGATCTCCATTCGGGGTTTGCCTCCGCAGACGGCGAGAATTGCATCTCCAGTGAAAAGTTCCCTCCTCTCGTTGCTGATGTCCATGCTACTGATCGGGGCCAGTAAGCACGAAGCCTATTTCGGAATGGGGGATTCCCCTAGGATCCTCGCGGTCGACGCGCGGACCCAGCCTTCCATGGCGATGCGAGGCCATCTCGGTCCGCTTCCTGCTGAATCGGTGGACGAATTTGCCTGGGCTGCTTCGGGCGCACCCGCAAGCGAGCCGCGCGAGGCCGCCTTCCGTCGCACATGCGTCGGAAAAATGCCTTCGCTGATCGGTCAAGTGCCTCGGAACGAACGAATCGCCCGCTCTGTGGGTGGGGATGAGCGCACCCCAAGCGGTCTCTTCGGAGAATCGATTCGGGATCGAATCACTCAAGGTTCAGATCAGGACTTTTGAGATTCCAAGAGGCGATGCCCGCAGCGGCCGACGCACAACTTGACTGGCCGCAGGGATTGGGGACATCAACGGACGCTTGGCCGCCCCGCCGTGACGGAATCGCATTTCCGACTCGTCACGGCGATCGCTTTATCTTTAGCGCTGGAAGTGCCAAAGGCGAGCGGGGTTGCCACGATTTTTTCTGAGGGGGGTGCGGATGCCCGAAGTCGGCAGCGCCTTGGCCATCCAGCGTTGGTCATCGCGCTTCGGCGAAGCTGCTCGACGCGGCCTCGGCGCGGCGGAGCATCGCGTCGACATTCTCCCACAGCGGCTGGGCCTGCTCGGGGAACATCCCGTCCGACCAGTAATACCGATAGGCTTTTCCCGCACACTGGGCCTTGAGCTCGTGGCTGGCGGTCAGCCGCCCGCGGCTGGTGAGGGACTCGGTCGAGACCTCCGGATACTTGCCCAGCGCCGCGAGCCCCGCGCGGTCGAGCGAGGCGAAGAAGCTCGAAGTCTCCGAGGGCGTCAGTTTCAGCGTGGCCTCGGCCTGCCTGCCACCGGCGGCGCGGGAATAGTGCACGCTCCCGTCGGAGGAGATGTCGAGACAGACCACCTGCCCGGCGTCAGTGCGCAGCTGCTCGATGGGGCTTGGCGTCAGGCGGTAATGGAGCACGTCGGGCAGGACCTCCGCGGATTTGCTCTTGCCTTGGCAGCCGACGAGCAGCAGGCAGAGCGCAGCCATGGCACAGCTTTGGATGAGCGAGCGACGCATGGGGTTCTCTCTTTTCCCGGTTCGGGCGAAAGGGCGGACATCGATCTGAAAAACGACCCGGCTCTCAATCCGACAAAGGCGGGGAAGAGTATACCACGGTCTGCCCGCGATGGAAGCCAATACTGCCGTAATTCAAGCCTCGACCATCATTTCGGCGCGTCGCCGGGGCGGGTCATCAATGCGTCTGCGACTCGACCCTCCGCACATGCTCAGCCGCCTGCGCCGCCAGCGATTTCACCGTCGCGTCCGCGGCTTCGAGCCAGCGCACGTTCAAATAGCGCTTCAGCCAGGTGCGCTGCGACTTGGCGAACCGTCGGGTGAGGATCTTCGTCTTCTCCATCGCGTCGTCGAGCGACATCCGTCCCGCGAGTTGGTCGAGGACTTGCTTGTAGCCCAGGGCCTCGCGAGCTTGCGGCCCGAGCAGGCCCGCGGTTTCGAGCCGGGCGACTTCGTCGGGCAGCGATTCGGTTCCGGGCGGTTCGGGGAGGAACATGCGCTTGACGCGGGCGTTGATCCGGCGGTTGAGCGCATCGTGGGGCCAGGCGAGGCCGATGAGGATCGGGTTGTGCCGGTAGACGCCGGTGGGGCGGATCGATTCAGGGTCGCGAGGCTCGGAGTTGGAAGACTCCGCGCGGCCCCATTGCGTCTGCATCGCGCTGATCGGCCGGCCCGTGACGGCGAAGACCTCCAGTGCCCGCACGAGCTTCTTGTGGTCGTTGGGGTGGATGCGCTGCGCGGAGACGGGGTCGGCCTCGGCCAGCCGGCGGTGCAGCTCGGCGCCCGTCGCGTCGGCGAGCGAGGCGCGGAACGCAAGGTCGATCGCCGGGCCTTCGAACATCCCTTCGAGCAGGGCCTTGATGTAGAGGTTCGTCCCGCCCACGACGATCGGGCGCCGGCCGTTCGCCTGCAGCGAGGCGATCAGCTCGTCGGCGCGGGCGATCCAGTCGGCGACAGTGAAGCGCTCCGTCGGCTCGACGACGTCGAGCAGGTGATGCACGGCCCGGGCCCGCAGCTCGGCCGAGGGCTTGGCGGTCCCGGCCTCCATGCGCTTGTAGACCTGCATCGAGTCGGCGCTGAGGATCTCGCCGGGCCCGATCGGCCCCAGGGCGAGTTCGACCGCGAGTTCGCTCTTGCCCCCGGCGGTCGGGCCGAGCAGGACGATGGGGCGGAGCGCGGGGTTGGTCGCGGCGGTCGACGTCACGGGGCGGATTCTACTTGGACGAGAGGGTCGACGAGACGGACCAAAGCCCGGGCACGGCTGTGCCTGGGTTTCGCGTTGCTGAGGATCGTCGAGCTTTGAAGCGACGGGCGAGCGTGCGGATGCTTACGCCGACTTGGCGGGCGGCTCGGTCGCTTCGGGGGGCTTGGTCTCGTCGGGGCTCTTGCCGGCCTGCTCGTCGCTGTCGAGCTTCTTGGCCTTCTGGTCGGCGAGCTCGCGGCGATTGATGGCGGTGTCGCGAGGGAAATCGAAGGAGAGGCGGACCTTGTCGCCGTGAACGTCGACCACGCGAATCACCCCAAGGGGATGTCGCGGGTCTCCGATGACGATCTCTTCGCCGACGCGGCGGGTGAGTGAAAGCATGGCCGTTCTCTGAATGAAGCCATCGGCGCAAGACACGCGGCAAGCGCACAAAAATAGCGCGGCGTTTGAACAGGTCCGCGAACCTTTGGCTGCGCAACCGGCACAGTCGGGCGTATAACGCCCGGACGGACGCGAAAATCGCCGCACAAGGCCGTGCTCACCCATGAAGCGGGCGGGAAAGCGTGCGGTCGGGCGTGGCTTTGCGCGAGAAGCGTTATCGGGGCCGCGTCGGCGGCTTGGCCGGGCGGAGTCGCGACTGGATTGTGGGGCACAAGGGCCGGGGCTGATCGAAAGACCGGCGGAAGCGATAAGCGGAAACGCTCAGTGAACCTGTTCGACGGCGACGATCTCCGGCACCTTCTCCCGAACGTTGCGTTCGATCCCCAGCTTGAGCGTCATCGTGCTCGACGGGCAGCCGACGCACGCGCCATGCATCCGGATCTTGGCGACGCCCTCCTTGGTGATCTCGACGAGTTCCACGTCGCCGCCGTCGCTCTGGATCGCCGGCCTGATCCGGGAGAGGACGTGCTCGACGCGGTCGAACAAGCTGGGCGGATTGGCGGGGTTGGCCGGGGCTTGGCTCATGGCGGAAGTCTCGTTTCGATCGCGAATCAGGGCGAAAAAGGGAGCGGCAAATCGGGCAAGATCGGCGAAGCGATCCCGAAATTCCAAGCAGCCGGACGAAAATCGCGATGGCGGCTGGAGTAAGGGGGCTTCGCAGGCCGTTTACATGATAAGGCTGGGCGGGCGGAAATCCAACCCGAGAAGCGCGCCGATGGGGAGGCGGGGCATGAATGCGGGGGGTTGAAGCGGGGCACGGCCGTGCGTGGAGGAGCGTTTGACTTGGCCGCGAGGGATTGATAGTCTTGTCGCTTCGGAGGCGGAAGAGGTACATAGGCCGCCGGACGGCGACCGTTGGAAGTCTCGCCGGGCAGGGGCGCGAATCGGCGTCGATCATCGCAAGATGAACGACTAGCCAGTTCGACGCCCCTTGTTGATCGATGTGGGACCCCACGGTTTGCGCGGAAGGGCAGTTCAGTCTGCCGAAGGTCGTTCGGTTCGAGTCGCCGCCCTAGCTCAGTGGTAGAGCACCACCTTGGTAAGGTGGGGGTCGTGGGTTCAAATCCCATGGGCGGCCCTTGCAGGTTTGAGGACGAGCCGGTTGGTTGGAGCGGGTTGGAGATGTTCGGCTCGTTGGTGTAGGATACTAGGCTGCGCCCGCGTCGGGCGGAGCGTTCATTCGAGCCAGTGCGTCGGCAGGCCGACACGGGCCGCGAGTCAAGCGGATCCGGCCGCACGGGCCGGTCACCAGGTGATCTGGAAAGCAAAGGCGGAGGTATTTTCCGATGGCAAAAGGCAACTTTGAGCGTACCAAACCCCACGTCAACGTCGGCACGATCGGCCACGTCGACCATGGCAAGACGACCCTGACCGCGGCGATCACGGCCGTGCAGGCCGCGAAGGGCTTGGCCGAGTACAAGCCCTACGACCAGGTGGCGAAGGCCTCCGAGAAGGAAGGCCGCCGCGACCCGACCAAGATCGTGACCATCGCGACCTCGCACGTCGAGTACTCGACCGAGAAGCGCCACTACGCCCACGTCGACTGCCCCGGGCACGCCGACTACGTCAAGAACATGATCACCGGCGCCGCCCAGATGGACGGCGCGATCCTGGTCGTGTCGGCCGCCGACGGCCCGATGCCCCAGACCCGCGAGCACGTCCTCCTGGCCCGCCAGGTCAACGTCCCCGCGCTGGTGGTCTTCCTCAACAAGGTCGACCTGGTCGACGACAAGGAGCTCCTCGAGCTCGTCGAGCTCGAGATCCGCGAGCTCCTCAACAAGTACAAGTTCCCCGGCGACACGATCCCGATCATCAAGGGCGTGGCCAACGCCGCCCTGAACAACCCCAAGGATCCCGAGAAGACCGCCTGCATCACTGAGCTGATGAACGCGATCGACAACTCGATCCCCGAGCCCGCCCGCGAGATCGACAAGCCGTTCCTCATGAGCATCGAGGACGTCTTCAACATCAAGGGCCGCGGCACGGTCGGCACCGGCCGCATCGAGCGCGGCATCGTCAAGGTCGGCGACACCGTCGAGATCGTCGGGCTCAAGCCCAACAAGACCACGACCGTCACCGGCGTCGAGATGTTCCAGAAGACGCTCGACCAGGGCCAGGCCGGCGACAACGTCGGCTGCCTCCTCCGCGGCGTCGAGAAGGACGACCTTGAGCGTGGCCAAGTGCTCGCGAAGCCCAAGAGCATCACCCCGCACACGAAGTTCAACGGCGAGGTCTACGTGCTGACCAAGGACGAGGGCGGCCGCCACACCCCGTTCTTCAACGGCTACAAGCCCCAGTTCTTCTTCCGCACCTGCGACATCACCGGCACGGTGAAGCTCCTGGGCGGCGCCGAGATGTGCATGCCCGGCGACAACATCCAGATGGAGATCGACCTCCAGGGCAAGGCGATCGCGATGGAGGAAGGCCTCCGCTTCGCCGTCCGCGAAGGCGGCCGCACCGTCGGCGCCGGCGTCGTCACCAAGATCCTTGAGTAATTCAAAGTAAGTCACCGGCAACGGGCACGCGGGCGGCCGGGCATTCCCCGGCCGCCCCGTTTCCCCCGCCGTCTTCCGCAGAGGAGCCTGTCATGGCCAAGAAGTCCGATGCAGTCGAATTCGTCTGGTTGCAGTGCTCCGAGACGGGCGACCTCAACTACCGCACGCCCATCAACGTCAAGGGCGGCATCGCCGAGAAGATCAAGCTCGGCCTGAAGAAGTACAGCCCCCGCCTGCGAAAGCACACGCTCCACAAGATCAAGCGCAAGTGATCCGCCGTCCGCTCCCGGCCCTAGCCGGCGCCTGCCGCCTGGGTCCGCTCGAACGCGAGTAGCTCAACTGGCAGAGCAGCCGTCTCCAAAGCGGCAGGTTGCAGGTTCGACTCCTGCCTCGCGTGCTTTCCGGTCCCGCGGCCCCAGAACCCCCCACGGGTTCCCCGGCCCCGAGCTTCGCCCCCGGGCGAAGAGCCCTCGGCGGCGGGCCTGACGTCTCGACTCACGCCCCGGGCCCTCGCGGTCCCGGGGCTTTTCACACCGGGGACCGTCTCCCCGGCCCACTGGGCGACCTCGTAAGGAATCACGCGTGTCCCTCGCGATCTACAAGCCCGGCCAAGGCTACTGGACCCGGGTCCTCACCGCCGTCGGCGCGGCCATCATGGTCCTCTCCGGCGTCGCTTGGCTTTGGCGCCAGCTCGGCGTCGTCCGCAGCGAGTACCTCATCTACATCCAGACCGGCATCGCCGTCGCCCTGATCGTCGGCGCCGGGCTGGGCCTCCTGTGGGTCTTCAACAAGCCCCGCGTCGTCGACTTCATGATCGCCACCGAAGCCGAGATGCGCAAGGTCAACTGGCCCACCCGCCGCGAGCTGACCGTCTCGACCTGGGTCGTCATCTGCGGCACGCTGCTCATGGCGACCGTCCTCCAGCTCTTCGACCTGATCCTCTGGGTCGCGGGCACCAAGAGCGGCATCATCCAGGGCGTGAAGCTCTTCTGACTGTCCCGGCCCCGTCCCGCCCCGGCGACGCGCCGGGTGCCGTCCCGACCGAACACGATTCCCAGGACCGCTCCGCCATGCCCGCCGAAGAAAAGACCGAAACCTCCGACCAGATCAGCGGCGACGAGCCCCTCATCACCCCCGGGATGAACTGGTTCGTCCTCCGCGTCGCCTCCAACAAGGAGGACTCCGTCCGGGCCACGCTGCTGCGCAAGATCAAGATCGAGAACTTCACCCACTTGGTGAACCGCATCCTGGTCCCCACCGAGAAGATCAAGTCCATCAAGGCGGGCAAGCAGAAGGTCACCCAGAAGAAGCTCTACCCCGGCTACGTCTTCGTCGAGATGAAGCTCGAGGACGACGGCCGCATCCCCCAGGACGTCTTCTTCCTCATCAAGGAGACGACGGGCGTGGGCGACTTCATCGGCACCGCCGGGCGCCCCAGCCCGATGAGCATGCCCGAGATCGAGAAGATGCTCGCCGCCTCCAAGGCCCCCGAGGAGGCGCCCACCGTCAAGATGGAGTTCAAGAAGGGCGACCACATCAAGATCAAGGAAGGCCCGTTCGAGAACATGGAGGGCACGGTCGACGAGCTCCTTCCCCAGCAGGGCAAGGTCCGCGTCATCGTCACCATCTTCGGCCGCGCGACGCCGATCGAGCTGGAGCACTGGCTCATCGAACGCGCGGACGAGTAGACGATCGACCAAAGTCGATCGTCCAACGAAAGCGAACACCCAAAGCCCAAGCACAGCCGTGCTTGGGTTTTTTTGTTGCGAGTCGTCACACCTCGCGGTCCGCGCGCTGCTCACCCGTCCAACGTGACCCGCACCATCCGCACCCCGCTGATCGGATGGGCGTTCCAGTTCTCGACGTAGCTGTGGACGTCGTAGACCACGAGCAACGCCTGGCCGTCCGTCGCGACCACGCCCAGGTAGTCGCCCGAATCGGTGTGGCGGTCGAATCGCCGGGTCCAGTCGACGCCGAGGATGCCGCGCAGGCGCTGGTCGGCGGGCACGCCGTTGTGGGTCTGCGTGTCGAGCTCCCAAGCGTGGAGGTCGAGCCGTCCGCCCCAATGCTTGCCGGTGCCCGTGGGGTCGAACACGAGATTCTTGCCCGGCCGGCCGTAGGCGAGCGCGAGCGTGCCGTCCGCGAGGGCCGCCAGCCGCGGCCACGCGCAGCCGACGCGGTGCGCCGGCTCGTCCTCGAGCGCCAAGGGCTCAGGCTGGGACCAAGTCCTTCCCTCGTCCGACGACCAGGCGTGGTGGAACTGCCCGACGACTCCCCAAGGCGAGCCTTCGACGCGCATCACCACGTACAGCCGCCCGTCGGCGAGCCGGCGGAGGGCTGACTCATTGGCGGCCCAATCCTTCGCGCCGGCCGGCGGATGAATGACGCCCACTTCGTCCCAGGTCTGCCCACGGTCGCGCGACTCATAGAACCCCACGTGGTCGAAATAGCCCACCGCCAGCAGGCGCTCGCCGCCGAGGTCGACGATGTCGGTGAAGTAGGGGCCGCTGAGCCGGACGGCGTCGAGCCCCATCATTTCTCCCCACCAGCCCTTCCCGCCGTGCACCTGGTTCCACAGCGGCCACCACGGATGCTTGGGCAGCCCCGGCATCTCCCGCAGGGTCAGGCCGCGCTGCGTGCTGCGCACGCGCACGAGCCCGAGGCGCGGGACGTCGTTGGGCCGGCCGGGGTGGCTCCAGGCGCCGTGGTAGACCGCTTCGCCGGGCGAGGCGGGGTCCTGCACGCCGTAGGTGTCGATCTCAAAGAGCTCGCCGTCGGCGAAGCCGTGCCACCAGCAGAGCCGCGGGACGTTGTCGGCCGGGTGCGTCCACGTCCGGCCCCCGTCGACGGAGCGCTTGAAGTGCCACGGGGAGAAGTGCGTGTCGGTGTTGTGCTGCATCCCCAGCAGCAGCATGCCGTCGGGCATGCGGTGGAGGTAGGGGAACCACCGTTCGGCGAAGCGCACGGACTCGATGGTCACCGGCCGGTCGATGTGGAGGCGCATGCGGGCTCCTCACTTGATCGTGATCAGCAGCGGCCTCTCGCAGCGGACGTAGGTCAGCATCCCCGTGCTCCCGTCCTTCGCGCCGCCCGAGGGAAGCCGGCACGTGCCGGCGTCGGTCTTGAGCAGCACCCAGTCGTTGAGCTTCTCGTCGGCGATCGTCGGAGGCATATCGCCCGTCTCGGTCTTGAACTCCACCGACTTGGCCGCGGCGATCTGCACGAGCCCGGCGCATTCGAGGCGGATGCCGTTGGGGATCTTGTCGAGCTTCTTGATCGGCTTGTCGCACAGGACCGTCACGCCGTTGATCTCCGCGGCGAACTTGCCTTGGAAGTCCTTGAGGACCAGGGCTGCGCTCTTGTGCGTGCCGACCACGGGGTTGATCTCGCCGGTGATGACGTCGACGCCCGGCGTGGCCCGCGCCTCGAACGCCCCGGCCGAGGTCTGGGCGATGAAGTGCTCGCCGACGAGCATCTCCTGCCGGATCGGCCCGTCGATCGTCACGCCCACGCCGGTGGTGGTGTGCAGGTCGTTCATGATCCGGCGGAGCTCGTCGCGGTAGGGCTTGCCCCCGCCGTCGACGCCGTCGAAGACCACGGCCCCCTTGAACTCCGGCTTGCGCCACAGCGCGAGCACCGCGGCGTTGTCGTGCGTGTAGATCGCCTTGGCCCCCGCGCCGGCGAGGGTGAACGTCCGCGCCGCGACGCCGCCCGGAACGGTCAAGCCTTTCCCGCCCGCCGGGCCCGCGACGAGCTCCAGCCCCTCGCCCGCGGCCTTCTTGGCCGGCTTCGCGGCGGGGTCGGTGGGGGCGTTGACCTGCAGGTCCGCCTCCCACGGCCAATCGTTCTTGAGCTTGCCGTCGAAGCACTCGGGCGTCGCCTCCTGGTTCGCGTTGTCGGCCGAGAGGTTGAGGTGGACGTAGAGCACGCCCGGCGTCTCGCGCAGCCACTTGGTCAGCGCGGCGATCGTCTCGTCGGTCAGCGCGCCGGGGTCCTTCACGGCGATGAAGCGGTACTTCGCGAGTTCGAGCCGAGGCGCCTTGTTGATGTCGAGCAGGAAGTCGTAGTAGTTCAGGAGGTCGGAGCCGGGGCTGCCGATCGCGCCGTCCCAGACGGTGAGCCCGGGCTGGACGACCAACGTGTCGCACTTGGGGTTGTTCCGAGGGAGGCTCTGGAGCAGGCGGGCGCAGTCGAAGAGGAACTTGCGGTAGATGTGGAACGTCGTGAACATCCGCGCCTTCTCCGCGCGGATCTTCACCACCGCCGGGTCGGGCGCGTCGCCGTTCTCGATCTGCTCCATCAGGTCGTGCACGCCCTTCTCCTTGGCGGAGGGGGCGAGCCCGATCTCCTTCTTCTCCTCCTTGGCCATCGCGTTGTTGACGCGGGTCTCCTCCTCCATCCCCGTGAAGGCGAAGTCGATGCAGCGCTGCAGCGCGGGGTTCCCCGCGACGATCGCCTCGGGCAGGATCGTCGGGCCCTCCAGGCTGCTCATCCCCCTGTTCACCCAGTGGGGCGGGAGGAACGCCCAGATGCTGAACCAGCCGGTGTCGGCCCCGGCCATCCAGGCCGTCACGGCGTCGGTGTAGCAGCGCCAGGTGCGGTCGGTGATCGGCAGCGTCGGGCCCAGGTGGTTGTGCTGGATGGGCGTGCGCTCGTAGACGCCGATGCCGTTGCTCAGCCAGAGCACGGGGCGGTCGGGCCAGATCGTCTTGTAGCGGCGGACGAGGCTGAAGGCGTCCTTGCGGGTGTGGCCGATGTAGTGGTAGATGCCGCCGACGTCGAACTTCCAGTCGAAGTCGGCGACGTTGGCGCCGGCGCCGCCGAGGGCCTGCTCGCCCAGGAAGGTGCAGACCGCGATGCCGGGGTGGAGCTTGCCGTAGCGGAGCTTGGTGTAGTCGTAGAGGCGGTTGAAGCCCTCGACGGCGCGGCGCATGCCCCAGGCGGTCCAGGCGCGGCGCTCGTAGGGGTTGAGGTTGGTGATCAGGCCCGCGACGCGCTTGGGGTCGATGTGCGTCTCGGAGCAGAACAGCCGCCAGCCGTCCTTCCAGACCGCGTCGGGCGACATGCCCATGCTCTCCTCGCCGTAGACCAGCCCGTCGATGTAGGGCAGGGCCTCCGCGGGCATCTGGCCGTCGAGGCTGAGCCAGAAATTGTCCTGGGCGAGCGGGTCGACCATGATCGTGCCGGTCTCGCCCACGGGGCTGATGCGGTTGAAGAAGGCCTTGCCGGCGTCGTGGGACTTGCGCTGTGAGTCGGTGAAGGTGATGTCGCCGTGCCCGCCGAGGCTGTAGTAGGCCTGGTAGGGCGAGTCAGGGTCGCCGCCGCCGGTGAGCCACGCGATGTTCTGCGTGCCCATGACGGAATTGGCGGGGCGCACGTCGGCAGGCGGGGGCGGAGGCGTCGTGCCCGTGGCGTGGGCGAGGGCGTCGAGCAGGTAGAGCTTGGTGGCCTTGTCCTTCTGCTTGGCGATCGCGGCCTGCAGCCCCGCGGCCTGGGAAGCGTCGGCGGCCTTCGCGAGCAGGGCCGACGCC
>JAPLMQ010000310.1 GCA_026386955.1 Planctomycetota bacterium | reverse complement strand
GGGCGGCGCTTCGGTAGGTGCCGCCCCGCATATCGGTTCGGGGGTTGGGGATTTTCACGTTTCGCCGCCTTTCTAAGGTTTTACTCCGCGTCCGCCATCTGAGCCGCGTGTTTCGCCGGGATTTGCCCGGCGCAGTCATCTCGTCGTCCACCCGTCGGCCTCGGTTCGGGCATGGGCTCGCCCGCTGGTCGGCGGAGTTGTTGTTTGGCATCCATTTTGAAAGGCTGTTCGCATGGCTAGGTTGCGATCCCACAGGGCAGGCACACCCCGCAAACTCCTGCGCCGCAGGCTCAGGCGGCTAGGCTCATTCGTGGCGGCGCTGGCGCTCGGAGCCCTCGCGGCGCCCGCCGCGATGGCCCAGATCACCGTTCCGACCTCGCACCCCGGCAGCCTTCCCGGCCAGCCTACCAGTTCGATCATCATCAGCGCCAGCGACCTCGCCACTTATCAGGGCTGGTGGACGACCCCCGCCAACGCCGAGCAGCAGCGCTGGCGCGACAGCGTCAACTCCACCGCCAGCGGCGCGCTGACCTTGGCGGTCCCGGCCGACTACAACGCCGCCGCCACCCAGGCCCGCATCGCCCAGGCCAAGGCCCTGCGTTGGCTGCTCGACCCGACCAACCCCAATGCCGCCGCCGACAAGACCGCCGTGACCTCCGTGCTCACGACCTACGCCAAGGTCCCTGGCGGCACGGTCATCACACGCCCCGAGGTCGTCCAAGGCTATTACCAGGCGTTCGACTTCATCAACGCGGGGCTGTCGGCCACCGAGCGCACCAACGTCACCTCGCGCCTCTCGGGCTCCAACGTCAAGGGGACGATCACCGGCCTCTTCAACGAACCCACCCAGGTCAACAACCAGAAGCTCAAGCACGCCTCGACCCGGGCCCTGGGCGCCCTGCTCTTCAACGACAACACCGACATCGACACCCAGCTCGGCCGGATCAACGCCTCGCTCGCGACCAACACCACCAACGACGGCGGGTACACCGACTCCCAGAACCACTACCAGAACTACGCCATCGCCCAGTTCGCCCCGTTCCTCAAGGCCTACAAGAACGAGACCGGCATCAACCTGGGCGCCAACATCAAGCCCTTGGTCGACATGAGCTTGGGCATGCGCCTCCCCAACGGGACCAACCCCAGCCTGCACAACGGCTTCAACAGCCCCGTGGGCATCCACCAGTATGCCTCGCTGATCTCCGACTCCGCTGTCCGCGCCGCGGCGCTCTGGAACGTGACCCAGGTCGCGGGGCATGACTGGACGAGCTGGACCAACATCGTCAACAACGACTGGACGTACACCGACTTCATGGCGGTGACCGACTTCTCGACCACCCCCGCGGCCCCGAACTGGTCGCCCACGTTCCACAGCACCGGGCAGTCCAAGAACGCCGCCTTCCGCAACGACTGGACCACCACCAGCGACTACCTGGGCATCACCGGCGGGATCGACGGCGCGAGCGGGGCCGGCTTCGTCCACTACGACACCGGCGAAATCTACATCGCCGCCCGCGGCACCAACGTCATCGTCGGCCCGGGCTATGACCGACGCGACCTCTCCAACACGCCCTCGGGCTTCAACGCCAGCTTGGCGACCGAGCACAACATCATCCTCGCCAAGGACACCGGCGGCGCCACCTGGGGCGCGGGCAACGCCAGCGCCCAGACCAACACGGGCACGACCTCGGTGCTGACCAACCGGCTCGACTCCACGGAAAAGGGCAACTTCAAGGGCGTGAGCGACTTCGCCTCGCTCGACTGGAACTACGGCGCGGGCTCCTCCGCGGGCAACGACGTCTCGGGCCGGCGAAACACCGCCTTCGCCAACGAGGGCTACTTTATCGTCGCCGACAACTTCACCCGCACCGACGCGACCAACAAGGACTTCGCCTTCAACCTCGTCGGCAAGGGGACGCGGACCACGATCACCAACACCACCGGGCTCATCGAGGTCAAGTGGGAGGTCGCCAACTACGGGACCTACAACAACGGCGCGACCATCAGCGGCCCGCCGTACAACGCGGCCCAGAACGGGCAGGTCATCGAGCACATCGTCGGCACGGGCAACATGACCCTCGCCACCGACACCACCTGGATGCACGAGAACTACAACCTCTACCAGGTCACCAACCGGATGCGGGCGAGCATCACCAACGCCGCCAGCGGCGGGTTCATCTCGATCCTCGAGACCGGGACCGCCGGGTCGGCCTCGAAGTTCGCCATCACCAACCTCTCAACCGCCAACTACGCGGCGGCGAAGGTCGTCAACGCCACCGACGGGTGGACCGACGACATCATGTCGCAGGCCACCGCGACCTCCCGGACCTTCGACACCGTCACCAGCGACGCCCGCTACGCCTACGTGCGTTTCGTCGGCTCAACGATCAACAGCCTGATGATCGCCCAGGGCACGACCGTGGCGAACAGCGGATCGAACGTGATCGTCGCGACCAGCCCGATCACGCTCTCGCTGCTCTTCGACTGGAACCACCCTGGCTCGGTGCTGGGCAACGTCTCCGCCGACAACTTCACTGCTAACACGGAGTTGCGCCTCTACGGACTGAGCGACATCCTCTCCGCCACCATCAACGGATCGGCGATCACCTTCACCAACGGCGTCTCCTACGACAGCGTCATCCTCCCCAGCGGGGGTGCGCTGGCGATCGCCTACTCGCCCGAGCCCGCGTCGGGGCTGGCTCTGGTGATGGGCGCGGGGCTCTTGGGCGCCCGCCGTCGGCGACGCTGATTTTTGTACGAATTCAGGGTGGCGTCCGCTAAGATGCACGGACACCTGATTTTGGCTCCCCCGGGTCCGCCTAAGAGATGGAGGCGGACCCGGGATTTTTTTTGCCCGGGGCCGCACCCGGAATCTCCGCCCGCCCTCAGCCCTTCGCCTCCCGCGCAGCAACAAGGCCGCACCGGTTTCCCGGCGCGGCCTTGCCCTTGGATCAAACTTCAACCGCGGCTGTCACACACGGGCCTGGGACGCACGTCGATCGTGCCGGCCCCGTCCGGTCACTTCCCGGTCTGGCCGCGGAGGTACTCGATGCGCTCCTCGGCCTTGCGCGCGTTGTCGTTCTTGGGGAACTTGGTGATGAACTCCTTGAACGCCTTGCTCGCGTCCTCGGGGTGGTTCGTCTCCTCGTAGCACTTGCCGATGCGGTACATCGCGTTGGCGACGCGCTCGTCGTCGGGCTTCTTCTCCACCGCCTGCTTGTAGGCCGCCAGCGCCTCGTCGAACTTGTTGGCGAAGAACTTCGTGTCCGCCTCGGTGAAGGGGTCGCCGGGAATCGCCGGCCCCTGGACCTGCTCCACGCCCGAACTCGAGATCTTGATCACGCCCGCGAAATGCAGCGCCCCGCCAATGACGGCGGCCAGCACCACCACGATGACCAGCAAACGGAAGATCGACATCGACGGCTCCTTGAAATGGAAGATGAGATGAAAACCTGATCAATCTGAAAAATGAAAAATGCCGGCACAGACGGACGATCCAGATCTCTGCCCGACTGAAACGGACGACCTAGCCGCACAACCGCGGCTCCATCATCGCAGACTCGCGCACGATCCTCAAGCGTCCGGGCCCGCGCCGGCCTCGAACCGCCAGCCGCCGCCCCGGAGGGGCCTCTCACCACAGCCGCGAGTCGGGAACGGGCAGCCACTGCCCCCCCACCGCGATCGACTGCTGGCTGACCAGCCCGGGCAGCGTCATGTCCATCGCCTCGTGGATGCCGATGGGCGTCGGGCGCGTGCCCTCGATGGCGTCGACGAAGTCGAGCAGCTCGAGCAGGTCGCCCCCGCCGTGGCCCGCCTTCTGGGCCAGCTCGCGGAACTTGACCCAGTTCTCGGGGACGAAGTCGCCCTTGATCTCCTCGAGGTTGAACCACTTGTGCGGCTCCTTCGCCCGCGAGCGGAGCCAGATCTTGTTGATGTCGCCCGGGCCGCCGCGGGCCGACTCGTAGCAGCCGTCGGTGCCCTGGAGCTGGTAGTTGGTCATCGCGTGCGGGCGGTCGGAGAGCATGTCGACGCGGATCTTGACCAGCCCGCCCCAGGTGGTCTTGCCGAGCATGACGCAGGAGTCCTGGTTCTCGTAGTGGTTCCCGCGCGGGTCCTTGTAGTGGTGCCCGCTGCCGGCGCAGGAGACGGAGACGACGCGCTCGCCGGGGAACCACTGCAGCACGGGGCCGAGGCTGTGCGTGCAGTAGGTGATGCCGTCGACGCCCGTCTGCCACTTGCGCCGCCACTTGGTGACTTCGTTGAGCCCCTTGAGCTCGTGGATGTACTCGCCCTCGGCGTAATAGGTCCTGCCGAACTCCCCGCGCTTGACCATCTCGCAGATGATCTGGTTGGCCTCCATGTAGGTGTAGTTCTCGGCCATCATGTAGATGGCCTTGCCCCCCTTGCAGGCCTGCACCAGGTCGCGGCATTCCTCGACGCTCACGCCCGCGGGCACCTCGCTGATCGCGTGGATGCCCCGGCGGATGGCGGCGATCGCCTGCGGGACGTGCAGCGGCATGGGCGTGCCGATGATGACCGCGTCGGGCTTGGCCTTGTCGAGCATCTCCTCGTAGTTGGTGTATTTGTGCTCGACGCCCAGGTCCGAGGCGGCCTTGTCAAGGCCGTCGGCGTTGAGGTCGCAGATGGCGTGCAGGCGCAGGCGGGGGAACGCGGCCACGGAGGAGCGGAAGCTGCCGCCCCGCCCGGCGACGCCGACGATGGCGAGGTTGAGTTTGTCGAGCACGCCCATGGGAGGTCCTTTGTGGAGAGAGGGAGGTCGCGGCGAGCCCACCGTGATACCCGACCCGCGGCGGAAGGGTCAAACGCGGGAGGCCGGGATCGCCCCGTTGGACTTGGCCCACCCGCCGGGCCAAGATACGTCGTTCCAAGTTACGCCGTGCCCAGATACGTCGTCATCCTCCGCACGCGAGCACGCCATGCCCCTCATCACCGACCAGCAGATCCGCCAGTTCAAGGACGTCGGCTACTTCGTCACCGACGTGATGTTCTCGCCCAAGGAGCTGGCCGAGCTGAGCGCGGAATTCGACCGCGTGCATGCGATGACGGTCGCCGACGCGCAGAAGGGGTCCGACGCGACGGCGCTGGAGCTGGCCCGCCTCCGGCCGTTCATCGGGCAGTTCCACACGCGCAGCGAGCCCGCGCGGCGGTTCGTCAAGGCGCCGATCTACGCCGAGGCCTGCGCCACCTTCATCGGGCCCGACGCCGACCTCTACTACAACCAGGCGGTGATCAAGCCGCCCGAGCTGGGGCGCAGCTTCGCCTGGCACCAGGACTCGGGCTACGTGAAGACCACGCCGGTGGAGTACATCACCTGCTGGACGGCGATCTCGCGCACCTTCGTCGAGAACGGGTGCATCTGGGTGATTCCCGGATCGCACAAGCGCGGGCTGCTCGAGCACAAGTGGGACGAGAAGAGCCGCGAACAGATCCCCGACGTGGGCGACGAGTCCATCGCGATCCCCGTGGAGATGAAGGCCGGGCAGGTGGCGATCTTCAGTTCGCTGACGCTGCACAAGTCGGGGCCGAACGTCTCGAAGGAGATCCGCCGGGCGTATGTGCCGCAGTATCATCACGTGGACGTGATCGCCGACCGCACGGGCAAGCCTTGGGGCGACCTCTGGCCGGTGCTGCGCGGGGGGAAGCTGGTGCCCGACCCCGTCGCAGCGGAGCCGGCGACGAAGGGGTCGCACTGAGCCCTCGACGCCATGAGAAAACGCCGCCCCCACAATCCCGAAGCCCCCCGGCGAAAGCCGCCCGAGGCCACGCGCACCGACTGGGGCGACGTCGCCCAGTGGTATGACAAGCTCGTCGGCGAGGCGGGCAGCGAGTTCCATCGCGAGGTCGTGCTGCCCGGCGTCGTGAGGCTGCTCGACCTGCCGCAGCCCGCGGACGGGGCCGAGGCGCTCGACGTCGCCTGCGGGCAGGGCGTGCTCTGCCGGATTCTCCAGGCCCGAGGCGTGAAGGCCGTGGGCATCGACGCCTCGGAGGAGTTGATCCGCCTCGCACGCGAACGGAGCAATCCCGCGATCGCGTTCCACGTCGGCGACGCGAAGAATCTCTCACGATTTCCCGCCGACCACTTCGCCGCCGCCGCCTGCGTGCTGGCGATCCAGAACATCGACCCCATCGGCCCGGTCTGCCAGGGCGTCGCCCGCTGCCTGAAGCCCGGCGGGCGCTTCGTCATCGCGATGATGCACCCCTGTTTCCGCGGGCCCAAGGCCACCTTCTGGCGGTGGGACGAGAAGTCGGGCGTGCAATACCGCCGGGTCGACCGCTATCTGCTCCACCGCCGCGAGCCGATCGTCACGCACCCCGGGAGCGACCCCTCGGGATTCACCTGGACGTTCCACCGCCCGCTGCAGGCCTACATCGCCGCCCTTGCCGCCGCGGGCTTGATGGTCGACGCGCTGGAGGAATGGCCGAGCCACAAGGTCAGCGACTCGGGCCCACGGGCACCGGCAGAAAATGCCGCCCGGAAGGAAATCCCGATGTTTCTTGCGCTCCGGGCTGTGAAGCCGGGCTGAGTGGCCGCGATCGCGCCCCGGACGACCCGCGCAACGAACTCCATCAAAGCGCAAAAAAAGACCCGGACCATTCAGTCCGGGTCTTTGGGATGTCGCGTAAGGCGTCGGATCAGCCGGTGAGCAGCTTGAGGACCGACTGCGAGGTCGAGTTCGCGAGGGCCAAGGTCGACGTGCCCGCCTGCACGAGGATCTGCGAGCGGGTCAGGTGGCTGGTTTCCGATGCGAAGTCCGCGTCGCGGATCTTGCTCTCGGCCGAGGTCAGGTTCTCCAAGGCGATCTGCTGGCTGTTGACCGCCGTCTGGAGGGTGTTGCGTTCGAAGGCACCCAGTCGGCCTCGGAGGAGGGAGATCTGGTCGAGGGCGGAGTCGATGATCTGCGAGGCGTTGCCCGCCTGGCCGGCGACGAGGCTGTTGGCCCCGCCGGTGGCGATGGAGTTGAGGAAGCCGATGGCCTCGCTGCCCAGGCTGCTCGCGGCCACGCTCTGGATGCCGAAGCCGACCTGCTGGCCGGTGTTGACCTCGCCGCCGACCTGGTAGCTGGCCCCGCCGCCGGTGATGGCGAAGTTGTAGGTGCCCTGCGTCTGCGCGGCGGCCGTGGTGAGGTTGAGCTGGACGTTGAGGGTCGAGGAGTGCAGGGTGAGCTTGGTCCCGTCGCCCAGGGCCAGGTTGCCGTTGACCAAGGCCAGGACGTCCTGCCCGTTGGTGCGGTTGATGGCCGACCCGCCCTGCTGGTCGAAGGTGCGGAAGGAGGAGCCGCCCTGCAGCCTGCGGACGCTGACGAAGGCGCTCGACCCCAGTGTGCTGCTGGTGAGGTTGAGGCCCGAGGTGAGGTCCGCGGCGTTGACGAGGTTGGCCGAGACGCCGGTGGCGTCCTTCACCTGGTTGACCGCGAAGGCGACGGCGGAGAGGTTCGTGCCGGAGGTGAACTGGAAGGCTTGGACGCCCTTGGTGCCGGCGATCTCGAAGGCGACGGAGCTGAGCAGCTTGCCCGCGGCGCCGGTGATGTTGCCCGAGATGAAGAGGCTGGCGGTCTGGGCGCTGTTGAGGACCTCGACGTTGACCGGGATGTAGGACTGCGTGCCGAAGTTGGCGCCGAAGACCTTGACGTCCTGGATGTCCGTGGAGTTCACGCCGCTGGTGGTGTAGTCGAGGTTGCCGTTGAGCAGCTTGAGGCCCGCGAAGCTGGTGGTGTTCGCGATGCGGGTGATCGACTCCACCGCGGAGTCGATCTGGAGCTGGTTGGCGGTGATCTCGTCCTTGGAGAAGGCGCCGGTGTTGGCGGCCTGCACCACAAGGCTCTTGACCGACGTGAGCAGGTTCGACACCTCCGCCAGCGCCGCCTCGGTGGTGGCGATGACGTTGGAGGCGCGCTCGACGTTGTCGATCGACTGCGTGATGCCAGCGATCTCGCTGCGCAGCCGCTCAGACACGATCAACCCGGCGGGGTTGTCCGCGCCGCGGTTGATCTGCAGGCCCGTGCTCAGCCGTTGCAGTCGCACCTGCAAATCGGCGTTGGACGTGGCGAGGTTGTGCTGGGCGATCAGGGCTGAGACGTTGGTGTTGATTCTCGACATTGACAATCCTCCTTGATTGTCGACTGCCCCTCATGGGGCGCCGACGGCCTGCTTGGGGTTCCTTCCCGATGGCCCGTCGGCTTGAGTCGTATCCTGCGGTTCGAGGGTCGGCGCCGGCTTCTGGGCGGGGCTCCGACCGGGTTCATGGAGCGTCCAACAAAACTGGGGACTTGACTTGTTTACGCCTCGGCCGCGGGGGGCAGAGGAGGTGCGTCGACCGGCGCCGCGCCCGGGAGCGGCTCGCGCCGGCCCAGTCGCTTGAGGCTGTGGTTCGCCGCCCGCAGGTCGTGGACCTGCACGCGGCTGGCGTCGGCGTTCTCACGTTGGATCGCCTCATAGACTTCCTTGCGATGGACCTGCACGCTGCGTGGGGCATTGATCCCCAACCTGACCTTGTCGCCGCGGATGTCGACCACCGTGATCTCGATGTCGTCGCCGATCATGATCGTCTCATCGCGCTGACGGGATAGCACTAGCATCGCGATACGCTCCTTCCTTGGCGTGTCCCTTCGGGCGCCTCCGTGCGCCCGGCCCCGCAACACACGGGGTCTGGGGAATCCCGCCGTCCCGTCTTATCAGGCCGAAATCGCTTCGATCCCCTGTCCCAGCTCGACCAGCGGCACGCGGGTGGTGAATCGGCGGTCCGACAGCACCATCTGCTCGCCGACCCAGCGGGTCAGGTGGATCACCAGCGGTCCCTGAAGGTTGCCCGTCAGGAGGTTGCCCCGCTTGTTGACGATCACCAGCACCTGCGCCTCGTCGACCGACTTGAGCCCCAGCTCTTCCATCTGCTCGGGCTTGATCGGCACCTTGTAGCTCGAGACGAACAGGCTCGGGTCGGTGACCACGAAGGCCAGGTCCGGCGTCTCGGTCGACTGCAGCCAGAAGAAGTAGCTGTCCTCTCCGGGCTCGATCAGGACAAACCGCGTGTAGCGCGGGAAGCCCAGCAGCCCCTTGGGGAAGGTGATGATCCGTTGATCGTCGACCTCCACCTGTCCGAACCGGGTCGTGTGGATGATCATGGGAAACGTTCCTCTTCGGCCGGCCATCCTGGTCCTGCGCCGGACTCCTCGTCGCGGCGGCGGCGGCATCCTGCCGCGCTTCTGCGTCCTTGCGTGCCCGCCGGCCGATGGCCGGGCCCGCGCAACTTCTGCGCCCTTAGCGCAAGTAATCCAACAAGCTGGTCTGCATGATCTTCGCGCCCACCTGCAGGCTCCCCTGGAGTTGCTGCTGCAGGCGCGTGAATCTCACGATCGCCTCCGTCACATCCGAATCCTGCAGGTCGCTCAGCATGCTTTGCTCCGACAATTTCAGTTCCGCGGACCGCTTCTGCTGCTGATCGACCCTCTGACCCCGCGTGCCCACGTCGGCTCGCGCCAAGGTCATCTGGTTGATATCCGTCTCCAGCCCACTACCAGCAATCGTGATGCCACGACTGTCGTCTTTGGTCAACGAATCGCGCAATTGGATCAAATGAGTGAACACGCTTTCGATCTGCACCTTCCCGACATCGCTCCCCTGGATCGTCGAGCCCGTGCCGGCGTTCACGTAGATCCCCAGATTGTCCGCGGCCATGCTCTGCCCGAGCTGCAACACGCGGAACTGGCCCGAGCCGCTCGAGCCATCCTCAAGCGCGAGACCAGCCCCGTTGGTCGCTAGCCCGACATTGAAGTTCGTCCCCGTGGTGCCGGGCATCCCGACCGTGAGCCCCGCGACCGCGGCGGCCCCGGTGATCTTGCCGATCACGTCGGAGATCGTCGTCGCGCCGTCGAGGTTCACGCGGAAGGTCGTGCCGTCGTGCAGATCGATCTCGAAGTCGTCCTGCCCCTGCACGCGCTGGATGCCCGTGCCGAAGTTGGTGTCGGCGATCTTCGTCTGGGCGCTGAGCGTGGTCAGGCCCAGGTCCCGCGCGGTGGTCCCGTCGTTCTCGCCCACCGACAACGACAGCCCGCTCACCTCGGTGACGAGGTTCAGCGCGGTGCCGGAGTCGTTGACCTCCAGCCGGAGGCCCAGGTTGAGCTGGTCGACGACGTTCTGCAGGTCCTGCACGGTCTGCGCGCCGGTGAAGTCGGCGACGACGACGTGCCCGCCCTGGTCGATCTTGAGGCCCGAGGTCCAGTCGACCGTGCCGCCCAGCGAGGCGATGCTGGTCGAGGAGGTGATCCGCGTGTCGAGGTCCGCGCCCGCGACCGTCGCGCCCGAGGCGGTGACGGCGATGCCCAGGTCGGCGGCGGTCTGCCCGACGCCTTGGTCGGTGATGGTGATCGTGTGCCCCGAGGCCGCGGTCAGGCTCAGGCCCGACGAGCCGATCGCCAGCGAGCCCGCGGAAGGGTCGACGCCCTGGATCGCCGCGGTGAGGCGCGAGGCGACGTCGCCGAGCGTCTTCGCGCCCGAGAGGTCCACCACCACATCGGTGGAGTCGACGTTGATGATCACGCTGCCTTGGCGCACGCCCCGCCCCTGCGCGCCGTTGACGTCGGCCAGCGGCGTCGTGGTGGTCGCCTGGGCGTCGAGGTTGACTCCGCTCTTCACTCGGGCGCTGAGCGACTGAAAGGCGTCCTCGCCGTTGCTGTTGATGTCGAGCGGCTGGTCGAAGCCCACGTCGGCGCCAAGATTCGTCCGGCTGCCCGTGTAGCGCACCCCACCCAGGAACGACTGGAAGACGCTCGTGTTCGAGTCGGGGTTGACCGAACCGCCGAAGAGCGAGACGTCCTGGTACCGCCGGTTGGCGATGTCGAGCATCGACTGGAGCTGGGCGTCGATGACCGAGGCCTGGTTCTTGCGCGTGTCGGCGCTCGAGCCCACGCCCGTCTGGCTCAGGGCGACGTTGCGGGCCTCGATGAGGATGGAGTTCGCGTCGCTCAAGGCTTGGTCGGTGGAGTTCAGGACGGCGGTGGCGTTGTCGAGGTTGCGGTCGGTCTGCTCGCGGACAGCCAGCAGCCGGCGGACCAGCAGGATCGCCGCGGTCTTGCTCGGCGCGTCGGAGGGCTTCGAGACGCTCTTGCCCGAGGAGATCTCGTTCTGGGCGTCGAGCAGATCCGTCTGCGTCCGGCGAAGCGCGCCGAGCAGCCCGTCGCTCACTTGGAGCGTCGTGGTGCGGCCGGCGGAACCTCCCAGAGGACTGATACTCATGACATTTCACGTCCGGGGCCTTGCGGGCCCTGCGAAAGCCGAATCACTGGATGCCCAAAAGCGTCTGCATCATCTGGTCGACGACGGTCAGGAACTTGGCGGCGCCTTGGTAGGCCCGCTGGTAAGCCAGGAGGTTGATCGCTTCCTCGTCGGTGCTCACGCCCCCGATGGCCTGTTGCTGGGCCTGCAGGTTTTGCGTCACCACCGCGGAGGAGCTCACGTTCGAGTCGGCCTGCCCGAGGCGGACGGCGAAGTCCTCCACGTGCCGGCTCCAAAGCTGGTTGACGGTCAGCCCGCCCGGCGACTGGGCGTCGAGCGGCGCGTCGCGCAGGCCCGCGATCGCCAAGGCCGTGCGGTTGTCGCCCACCACGTTCCCCTTCGCGACCGCCACCGCCCCAGGATCCTTCGCCACGACGCTGTTGATCGCGATGTCGGCCGCGTTCCCGCCCGAGAAGAAGGTGTTCACGCCCAGCGACGAGAGCACGCCGCTGTTGTCGTCCCCGAAGCTGATCGCGTAGTCCGAGCCCGCGGCGTCGACCTTCAGCCGCCCGTCGGGCGTCGCCGAGGCGCTCACGCCCGAGACGGCGTTGAGGCTCGTGACGAGGCTGTTGAGCGAGGTCTGCGACGAGGCGTTGATCCCGTCGAGGTTGATGTTGACCGTGCTCTCGACGCGCTGCCCGGTCGACTTCTGCGTCACGCTGATCTTGAACGAGCCGTGCGCGGGCGGGAAGGCGAGCCCCGCGGCCGTCGAGTTCAACGCCGACGTGGGGTCGTCCACCGTCTCCGAGCCCGTCACGGTCGAGACGCCCGAGGCGCCCTGACCCTGGCTGTGGATGCGGTTGACCTGCCAGATGAGCTGCCCGGCGACGGTGTCGAGGGCGTCGATCGCCCCGCCGATGTCGTTCGTGCGGGCGTCGACCAGCGCCCCGAGCTCGCCCGAGTTGGGCTGGATCGGGCTCCCGTCCGCGGCGATCTGCACCGAGATCTGCAGGTCGCCGTTGACCGTCTGCCGCGAGACCTGCAGCCCCCTGCTCTTGCCTTCGAGCACGATCGGGAGCGAGCCGCTGTAGACGTCGACCGAGCCCGAAGGCTGCTCGACCACCGAGATGTCGAGGTACTGCGAGAGGTCGGCCAGGGCGTTGTCGCGCTGGTCGCGCAGCGTGTTGGTCCCGCTGCCCGCCTGCCCGCTGTTGGCGATCTGCTTGTTCAGCGTCGAGATGCGGGTCAGCAGGTCGTTCGCGGAGTTCACCGCGTCGTCGATCTTGCCGTCGGTCTGCGTGCGCAGGTCGTTGAGCCCGCTGCGCATGTCCTTGATGAACGAGACCAGCCCCTGCCCCTGCTGCACCACCACCGAGCGGACGGAGTTGTCCTGCGGGTTGTTGGCGAGCTGGCTCCAGGAGTTGAAGAAGTCGTCGAGGCGCGAGGAGAGGCCCGAGTCGGTCAGTTCGTTCTGGAGCGTCTCGATCTGCGAGAGCGTGTTCTGCTTGGCGCCCGCGGAGGCCTGGTCGGAGAGCCCGCCGCGGACGCGGGCCTCGAGGGCGTCGTCGACCTGGCGGCGGATCTGGTCGATCACCACGCCACGGCCCTGGAAGACGCCCTGCTGGATCTCCTGGTCCTTGACGGGGGATTGGGAGACGACCTGGCGGTGGTAGCCGCGAGTGGCGACGTTCGCGAGGTTGTTGCCCGCGACCTCGATCGCCGTTTGACTGGCGAGCAGGCCTGAGCGTCCGATCTCCAATGCGCCGCCGAGACTCATGGTTCGTGCCTTTGTTTCTGCTTGGTCCTGCAGGACGATTCAAGCGACTGCCGAAACGTTCACGCCGTGGTGTTGAAGGTGCTCAGGGAGAGCGACGCCTGGGGGCGGGCTCCCGCGCGGTTGTACGTGTTCACGCCCGTCACGGCGGTGCTGATGCCTTGGACGATCCCCTGCATGTGGCGGACGAGCGTCTCCGCCGCCGCCTTGGCGACGCCGACCTCGACCCGGGCCGCCTCGAAGCGCTGCCGAAGCTGCTCGCGGAGGACCAGCACCCGCCCGCGAGCCGGCTCGGGCAGCCGTGCAGCCAGCTCGCCCAGCCGGAGCGGGGCCGGGGCCTTGGGGTCGAGCATGAGCGTGATCTTGCCCGCCAGGACGAGCCGCTTCTTCTCGATCTCGCTCAAGGCCTGCAGGTGGCCGTTCTCCTGCTGGCAAAGCTCGGCGATGCGGCGCGTGTCGGCCGAGGCCAGCGCCACCCGCTTGGCCTGTAGCAGCGCGACCATCTGCTCTTGGTGGTTCAACTGCTGCCGCAGGAACGACTCGAGCTCCGCCAGGTTTTTCTCCAGCGCGTTATCCATGGAGATTGATCCTTTGCCCCGCAACGGACTCGGGCTTGACGTACTCGGCCTTGGGGGCGGCCGCCTTCGCGGCCGCGGGCGTCTCCCGGGTCCGCGTGATCCATTTCTCGACCGACGCGACGATGGGCAGGTTCGCCCGCGAGGTCAGCCGGTCGGCCAAGAGCGTGTCGAGCTGGCTGTTGAATGCGTCCTCGGCGTTCCCGCCGTGGAACATCGCGACCTTGAACGGGTCTTGGCGCATCTGCTTCATCATGGGCAGGATCAGCGTGGTCGAGACGAGTTGCCGCGCGGCCGTCGTCGCCGACTGGTCCCGGCTCTGGCTCTCGCGGTCGGCCGCGGTGTCGCGGGGGTTGAGCAGCTCCGAGAAATGCTGGCCGTTCGTGCCCTGGCGGTTCCACGCGCCCAGCGCCGTCTCGCCGCCGGCGGGCCGGGTGATCGCGCCGAGTTGCCCCAGCGGGAGCGTGCGGTTCAGGTTGTCGAGGGTGTTGATGTTCATCGCTTGTACCGGTTCATTCCTCGATCAGCGTCGCGTGCAGCTTCCCGCTGCGATGAAGTTCACGGATGATCGCCACGCGGTCGGCGCCCTCGACCTTGAGCTGGTTGAAGGCCGCGAGCAGGTCGGCCAGCTTCGCCCCGCCGCGCTTGTCGGGGTCGAGCGCGGCGAAGCCCTGCTGGTCGGTGATCGGGTTCGCGGGCGTGGGCTCGGGGGCGGGCGTGATCGTGGTGATCGTCAGCCCCTTGTGCGAGATGATCACCGGGGAGATCTGCACCTCGCCGCTGACGATGATCGTGCCCGTCCGCTCGTTGATGACCACCCGCGCCCCCACGCCGATCTGGCTCGGGTCGATGTAGGTCAGCAGGATCTGGCTGATGAAGGCCGCCGGGTCGGTCCGCTCGAAGGCGGGCACGTCGACGGTGACGTTCTTGGGGTCGACCGCGCGGGCGACGGCAGGCCCATCGGGCGCGACCACGCCGTTGATCAAGGCCGCGATGTTGTTCGCCATCGGCCACGACGCGACGGGGTCGTTGAGGATCAGCGTGATCCGCCCGTTGCTGTCCATCAGCTTCGCGCGCACCTCGCGGACGAGCTGGGCCCCGCCCCGGATCAGCCCCACCGCCGGCTGGTCCTTGTTCTCGATCGTCACCGGCCCCTCGGCGTAGGCGAAGACCGGCGAATCGGGCATCGGCCCGGTCATGGGGATCAGGAACAGCCGCCCGCCCTCGAGGCTCTTCGCCGCCGGGGCGCTGACGTGGATGTTGACGTGGTCGCCCTCGCGCACGCCCGTCGCCGGGAGCGTCGCGGTGAGCATCACCACAGCGACGTTCTTCGCGTCCTTGAGCTCGGTGGCGTTGGTGTTGGGGTCGAGCAGGTGCTGCGTGACCTGGGCCAGGGGGCGCATCGCGGGCAGGTACTTCCCGCCGTCGCCCGTGCCCTTGAGGCCGACCACCAGGCCCATGCCCACCAGCGTGCTCGTCTCCGAGCCCTTCAGGCGGACCAAGTCCTGCACCTGCACCGCCCAGGCGGGCGCCGCGGTGAAAACCGCGAGCAGGAACAGGGTGGCGAGGATGTGTCGGTGAAGCTTCATGGTCGTCAGTTCGTCATCAGGTTCGAGGCGGAAAACCCGGCGGTTTCATGTCAAGAGTTCGAGTTCAGAAGTTGAATATCCCCGAGAGGATCTTGGAGAAGACGCCCTTCTTGGCCGCCCCCGCCACCTCGCCCGAGACTTGCTTGCTCAGGTGCAGGTCGTAGAGCTGGGTGGAGAGCAGGGTGTTGTCGGTGGCGATGTCCTCCTTCCGCGCGGTCCCGGTGAGGACCACCTCGGTCGACTCCGTCTCCTTGCGGATGTGGCTGCGGGCCTCGAGGACGAGCGTGCCGTTGGGCTTGATGTCGATGATGCGGGCGGTGATCCGGCTGGTGATCGAGTCCTTGCGCGATTGGTCGCCGCTGCCCTTGAACTCGTTCTTGAACTTCACGCCCACCTTCGGGTCGTCGGTCAGGGCCGTGCCGCTGACGAGGCCGACGAACTGCTTCATGAGCCGGAGGTTCGGGAAGTCGGAGACCGTGCCGTCGATGTTGTTCTCCTTGCTCGTGTTGAGCTTGGAGCTGGAGGAGTCCTCGGTCGACTCGCGGATGACGATGGTGACCAAGTCCTGCAGTCCGAACTTGCGCGGCTCGGGGATCTTCGGGGAGATCAGCGAGGCCTTGCTCAGCGAGGGCGAGAGGTAGTTCGGCGGCGCGTTGGGAGCCGTCGGGGCCGGCGGAGGTTCGGGCGCCACGACCGGATCGACGTAGAGCGAGGACGACTGCGCCCGCGCCGCGGAGACGAGCGCCAACGACACCGAAACGCACAGAATCGCCGTGAAAAGACGCACGAAGATCGTCATGGCTTGGCTCCTCCGGTCACGACCGTCGACTTGGGTTCGGGCTTCGCCGACGCGCCGCCCGCGACGATCACACCCTCGCCCGGCCCGGTCACGCGCACGCTCAGCAGGCCCGAGGCGTCGCGGCTGCGCTCATTGCGGGCGGTGATCACGTCGCCAACCCCGCCGTCCTGGCCGGCCCGGCCGACCGTCTTGACCACCAGGCCGCCCGAGATGCAGCGGATGACGATCGCGTCGCCCCGGCGGATGACCGTCGGGGAGCGCAGGTGCTGAGGGCCGACGACCGTTCCGGCACGCAGGTTGACCACTGCCGTCTGCCTCACCACGCGAGCGGCGCTCGCCGCGCCACCGCCGGATCGTCACCGGCACGCGCCCCAGCCCGGTCGAGGACTGCGGCTCGAACTCGAAGCGGTCGGCCCCGACGATCGCGCTGCTGACCGTCGCCTCGTCGGCGGCGTTGAGCGCCACGCGGATCTCGCCCGCCGGCACGCTCGCCAGTTGGGCGAGCGCCCCGGCCAGCTTTTCCCGCAAGGACGTCGCCGAGGCGTTGTCGATCGAACCGTTCGGATTGGCTTGGGCGGCCTGTGCAAGGGAGACGGCGGGAGAATCGGCTACCACCGATGCCGCAGGAGCGGCCTCGACGGCGTTCACCGGCTCGATCCGGCAGCGCACCACGCCGCTGAGCGACACCCGGCCCCAATGCACGTTCCGCCGGTCCATCGCCGCGCGGACCGCGTCGAGCGTCACCGTCGCCGTCGCGCCGGGCGTCAAGTCGACGACCGTCATGTCCGCCAGCGCCAGCGCGTCCGGCCCGTCGAGGTCGGCCACCTGGCCCAGCACCACCTTCGGCCCCGCGCACTTCGCGGCCGCGCGGAGGCGGACCGTGTCGCCCAACGCGCCGGCCGCCAGCCCGAGCAGCAGCGCGCCCGCGACGAGCATCGTCGCGGGGCGGGCGGTTCGGGTTGTCGTGGTCTGCGTCGTTCGCACGGTCGGTTCCTTGGCTTGTTTCACGGACATTGCGGTCACGGACTACCGGGGAGCTATTCCGGGGGCTAGCCCGGGGCTTAGACTCGCTTGAGGTTCGCGACGACCTGCAGCGCCTGGTCCGCCGCCTGGATCGTCTGGCTGTTCATCTCGAAGGCCCGCTGGGTCTTGATCAGGCCCACCAGTTCCTTCACGGGGTCGACGTTGGAGGATTCGAGGAAGTTCTGCAGGATCGTGCCGAAGTTGCCCTGCCCGGGCTGGCCGTTGATCGGGTCGCCCGAGGCGTCAGTCTGCACGTAGACGTTCCCGCCAATCGACTTCAATCCCGCGGGGTTTGTGAAGTTGTAGAGTTGGAGCTGGCCAACCTCGGCCGCGGTGGTCTCGCCGGTGTGCAGGACGCTGATGCGTCCGTCGGTGCTGATGCTCATGGACTGGATGTCGGTGCCGACGTTGATGGGCGGGTCGAGGCGGGGCCCGGCGTTGCTGCCCAGGACCATGTCGCCGTCCTTGTTGATGAAGAAATTGCCCGCGCGGGTGTAGCCGAAGTTCGCGCCCTGGCTCTCGAGGATGCCCACGCGGAAAAAGCCCTGCCCGTCGACCATGACGTCGAGCGGCCTGCCCGTGTTGATCGGCGAGCCGGTGGCGAAGTCGTACTGCGTGTTGCTGATCCGCGTGCCCAGGCCGACCTGCAGCCCCGCGGGCGGGCCGCCGCCGCCGGTATTCTCCAGGCCCGGCTGGGCCTTCTGTTCGTAGAGGAGGTCCTCAAAATTCGCGCGGGAGGCCTTGAACGCCGTGGTGTTGACGTTGGCCAAGTTGTTGGCGATGACGTCGATGTTGGTCGACAGCGCCGAGAGGCCGGTGGCTGCGGTATGGAGGGCTGCGATGGCCATGCGTTGTTCTCAAGCGGTTTTCGCCGCGTTTTTCCTGTTCAGGCGACTCGGCTGAGCGTGTTCACGGCCCGGTCCATGATCTGGTCGTGGTAATGAATGAGGTTGGCCGACGCGCTCACGCTCTGCGTGGCCCCGACGACGTCCATCAGCGCGCGGATCGGGTCGACCCCGCTGCTCTCGACGAACCCGGGGCGGACCAGCGCCGACGAGGCCGGCTTGCGGAGGTCCTTCTTCCCGTCCCAGGTGAAGAGGTTGCCGCCCGCCTTGCGGAGCTTGGTGGTGTCGGTGACGGAGGTGACCTGGAGCTGGCCAGCGACCTCGCCGTCTTGGATCACGCGCCCCTCGGCGTCGATGCCCGCGGGGCCGGTGCCGGGCAGCAGGATCGGCTTGTCGCTCTTGTCGAGGACCCGCCGCCCGCCCGAGGCGGTGATGAGGTAGCCCTGGGCGTTGCGCGAGAGCCGGCCGTCGCGCGTCAGGCGGACTTTGGAGCCCGCGGAGTCGCCCGCGGGCGAGCCCTTCGCGGCCGGGGGCGCCTCGACGGCGAGGAAGGTGTCGGGCGTGTCGAGGGCGACGTCGAGCAGGTTGCCCGTGGGGCGGAGCTGCCCGGGGGCGAAGCTGGTCTGCGTGGGGGCCGCGAGGACGCCCCCGCCGAGGCGGTCGAGCAGGGCGCGACTGACGTCGGGCCCGGCCATGGTTTCGGTGGAGGCGGGATCGCGCTGGCGGAGCGTGGCGAGGTCGGGTTTGAAGCCGACGGTCTCGACGTTCGCCAGGTTGTTGGCAAAGACGTCCTGACGAAACGAGTTCGTCAGAACGCCCGAAGCCGCTAGGTAGAGCCCGTAGTTCATCGGTTTCCCTGGGGGTTGGCCGGGCCCGCGTCCATGCGGGCGAGCGGAACGACGGGGCGGGAGCCGATTCCTTCGGCCCCGCGGGGCTTCGTGGTGGTCGGGGTGGAGGCGGAGGCGTCCGCGTCCACGAGCAGGTCCATCACGCGGTCCATGACCTGGTACTGCCGGGCGGCCTCCGCCAGCGCGGCCAGGCGCAGGAGCGTCTGCCCGATGTTGGCGTCGCCGGAACGGTTGAAGATGTCGAGCACTCGGTCTGGCACGCGGCGATTCCTCTGCGGGCGTCCCACGGTCATGGGATCACCCGCAGGTCAATGGCAACGCCGATGCCAGCGGAGAGGCGCGACGCGCAAAGGAAGGCATGCGCAGCCGACGACGCGCAAAAACCCGCTTATTCACGTGGAATTCGGTTTTGTGGTTCTCGGAGCGCGATCGCGCGGCGCGACGCGCGTTCACGCCGCGCCGGGCACGCGGGGGAAAGGACGCGCAAGGATTGCAGAAACGGCGCAGGAGCTGCGCGGGTGGGATTTGTTAGCCGGACGCGCAAGCGACGGAGGTTAGTTCGCTTGAAATGGCCGACATCGCCCTAAATCCGCAGAAGTCCAATGCAAACCTCCGGCGCTGGCGCTTCCGGCTAACACGACATGTCGTTCCTAACCCCAACACCCTCTTCCGCCTCTCATACAGTCCACGTCATTCGCGATTTCCCTGCAATGATTCGATGAGCCATCGCAGCGGATCGGTGACGCGATCAGGTGGTGAATCGCTCGGTTTCATATCGGGATTGGCTGCCAAAAGCCTCGCCCAATGCCGCTCAAGCTGGGGTAACACGGCTCGCGCAGCGGGCCCCATCGAGATCAGGGCCTTTATGATCGCTTTGGGATACTCGGCACCCTCATCGTCCAGCCTGCTCGCCAATTTCGCGGCGGCTGGCGCTGCGTTTGGCCCGAAGGCCATGAGAACATTGGCAATCCTCGCCACGGGACCGAAATAGCCTTGATCGGAGTCGTATTCGACAAACGAATCAATCGCTTCACTCAGGATTGGAACACATTCCTGTGGGTAGGCGGTCAAGCGCGCCATGGCATCGATTGCCGGCCCTCGATCCAACATGACGCGGTCAAACGTCATGCTTGGATAGTCTGGATAGGGCTCGAGCACCGCAGGCCGAGGCCGGGCCATGTCGAGGACCCGTCGCCTGATCTGCGGATCATCCCCGCCGATCGAAGCCAAGGCCCCGACGATGCAACGGACGTTCTCCCCCAAGCCAAGAACGTTCAGGAGCTCCGTCAGCACGGCGCCTTGACGGCCCGCCAAATCCTTCCCCATCGTCGTCAAGGCAAGAGCGGCACCATTGCGAAATTCGGGATCCTGCTGTCGAAGCCGTGCAACCAGCAGGTCGACGATCCCGCCATCACCAGCACCGACCGCTCCCAGAGCCTGAGCGGCCTGGAAATCGCATCGAATTCCATTCGGTCCCTTCCGGCCATCGGTGACATCGACCAAATACGGTGCAAAAGCACCCCCTGTCTTCCCGATCCGGATCAGAGCGGCGATCGCGTGACGCGACTCCTGCTCGTGTTCGAGGACAAGCCGGAACGCTTCGGGTGCCATTAGGAACGCCTGATCAATTGCATCGAACACGACCGAAGCCGACATCGCAGCCGACGACATGGCCTCCGCGCCTTCAAAAGCCTCTTTGTCCGCCCGTCCATCGCGGGCGAACGAGGCGCAGAGCGACCGGACGAATCGTCTGTTCGCCTCGTTTCGGACCGCTTCGTTTCCCGAATTCAGCCGCGGAACCAGCTTGTCCGCGATCCTCTCCCATTGCTTGTCTTCGCCTCCCCGGCCCTTGAATCGCTTGTCCACGCGACGAAGCCAATCATCCGAGGCCGCGACGCGATAGACGCAAAGCCTGCGCACGAACTCCGCGCCGTCAAACCCCTCGGCAGCGATGGCGTCGCGGATGGCTGCGGCATATTTCTTTCCGTGGGCCTCCAAGTCATGCCCGGGATCCATCCCCTCCAACTCGACGTCCTTGGAGATGATTCCCCAGTGCATCGCATCAAGCCTCGCCGACGCCGCCTCGCGCGTTGCGCGGTCCTCCGAGACAAGGCGCATCAGCCATTCGCCCAACTTAACCCCGTCCCGCTCAAACGTCGGATCCATGACGCTCATGTCGTATATCCCGGAGAAGAATCGGAAACCTCAGCCCAACACCCTCTTCCTTCTTTCATACAGCCCGTCAAACCTCTCGCGCAGGTCCGGGGCCTTCTTCGCGTCGTCCAGCCAGCGGGCGACCTGCACCAGCAGGCGCACCAAGCCGTGGTAATCGTTCACGCTGATCGTCTCGGCCTCGATGCGCCCCTCGGGCTCGTTCATGTTGTGGTAATTGCCTAGCGGGAGGCAGATGCAGGTCGCCGTGTGGCCGTAGGACTGGTAGACCGAGGCCTCGCAGGTGCCGCCCGCCATGAGCTTGCGCTGGAACCTGAACGAGGCGTCCTCCGCGGCGACCTGCTGGGCGATCTTGCCCACGCGATAGGTCAGCCCGGGGTCGAATGTGCTGGTGAAGTCGCCCACGCGAACGATCGGCCCGCCGCCGATGGGCGACTCGGGGAAGCTCTTGGAGTTCTCCAGCGCGATCACCCTCGCCCCGCGCGGGACGGTGCCGTGCTTCATCGCCGCGATGGCGCCGATGAAGCCGAACTCCTCCGCCCGGGTGAGCAGCAGACGGACGTCGACGCCGTCCTGCGCAGGGTCGGCCAGCAGCGTGTCGTAGGCACTGATTGCCGCCGCCAGGCCCGCGAGGTCGTCGCACGCGGGGGTGAAGAGCCGGTCGCCCTCGATCCGGGCCTGGCCGACATCCCACGTGAGCACGTCGCCCGCCGCCGCGACGACGTCGCGCTCGAACGCGATGACGAGGTATTTGTCGCTGTCGTTCCCGCCGAAGTTGTCCTTGTCGGGGCGGTTGTCGAAATCGACGACCTTCCCGGGCTGCGCGGGCAAATCAGCGTGGTACAGCACGACCGCGGCCCCGGCGAAATATTTCTCGTGCACCGTCCCGCGGAATTCCGCCCGCACCCGCCGGGCGTCGAGCAGCTCCGTCACCACGAACGCGGGGTGGTCCATGTGGGCGGTGAAGTAGATGGGGTTGGCCGACGCGGCCCCGCGGCGCTGGACCGTGAGGTTCCCGCTGGCGTCGGCGAGGATCTCGATCGACGGGTGCCGCTTCGCCCAACGGCGGACCCACGCCTCCACGCGGTCCTCCCGGCCCGAGGCGGTGGGAAGCGAGGTGATCTCCAGCAGCCAATCCCGATGTTGGGCGGTGTCCAAGGCGATTTCTCCGCGAAAAACGAAGCATAGCACGTCCGCGCCGCGTGTCGCCGGCGGCTGCGATCTATACAATCCCCGCCTGCAAACGCTCGGCTGTCGAACCATGACCCCCGGAAAATCCACAACCCCCCGAACCCCCGCGGTCGAGATCGAGGACCTCCACGTCCTGCGCGGCGAGGTCTCGATCCTCGACGGCGTCTCCTGCCGGATTGAGGCCGGCACCTGCACCGCCATCCTCGGCCCCAACGGCTGCGGCAAGACCACGCTCACGCGCACGCTCACCGGGCAGATGTTCGTCACCTCCGGCCGGGTCCGCGTCCTGGGCGAGACCATCGGCGAGACCGACATCCGCGCCCTGCGCAAGCGCATCGGCATCGTGAACCCCTCGCCCGGCAACAGCCACGCCGCCAACAGCGGCGCCATCGTCGACGTCGACCTCACCGCCCACGAGGCCGTGCTCACCGGCTTCTTCGGCACCATCGGCCTCTACGACGTCGCGACGCCTGAGCAAGTCGAACAAGCCGACCGGATGCTGCTCCACGTCGGCCTCGCCCACCGGCGCGACCTTCGCTTCGCCCTGCTCTCCACGGGCGAGCAGCGCCGCTGCATGGTCGCCCGCGCCCTCGCCCACCTGCCCGAATTGCTGATCCTCGACGAGCTGACGGCCGGGCTTGACCTCGCGGGGCGCGAGCAGGTCCTCGCCACGGTGGAAATGATCCTCGCCCGCCCGAACCCGCCGGCGGTGCTGATGATCACGCACCACGTCGAGGAGCTCTCGCCGCGGACGTCGCAGGTGTTGTTGATGCGCGAAGGGAAGATCGTCGCCTCGGGCCCGCCCAAGGAGGTGATCACGCCCGAGTCGCTCACCAATACCTTCGGCTGCCGGGTCTACGTCCGCCGGACACACGGGCGGTACTGGCTGGAAGTGCTGCCCGAGGCGTGGCTGGACCTGATCCCGCGGACGTGAACGCTCCCGCTCCCGGAAGCGCCTCGGAAGCCCTCTGGAAGCGACACCGCCCGTCCAGGGGGTCGCTGGGCGGGCGGGGTCGAAAGCGGTGAAACGATTACAATTCCGTCCGTCGAGCCGGTGTGCGTTCGGCACCGGCCCGAACGACCCATCCAGGACGTGCCTGAATCGTCTTGCATGGGCGGACAGCATGTATACGCGGGCTGTTGGACGGATGTTCCGGGCTGATTTGAAATTTTTTTACTTGCCGCGCGGAGCGTGTTTCGGTCCCCAGCCCCAACGCAGGTAAAGTGCGTTCCCGACTACACTAATGGAACTCATTGCCATCGCGCCCGCGGCCAGCATCGGGTGCAGAAACCCCATTGCCGCGACGGGAATCAGCAATAGGTTGTAGACGAACGCGAAAAATAGCCCGCTCCTGATCCGCCTCATGGTCGCCAGGCTCAAGCCGATGGCCCGCGGGATGTTCGCCAACTCCCCGCCGACGAGCACCACTTGCCCCGCCTCCATGGCGATGTCCGACCCGCCCGCAGCGCCGCCGGACTTGCCGGTCCCGACTGGCTGGGCGCCCATCGCGATGCCCACGTCCGCCGCCGCCAGCGCCGGGGCGTCGTTGATCCCGTCGCCCACCATCGCCACCACCTGTCCCTCGGCCTGCAGCTTGGCGATCGCCGCCTGCTTCTCGCCGGGGCGGACGTCGGCAATCACGTGGTCGATCCCCACCGCCTTCGCCACGGCTTCGCCCACGGCTTGATGGTCGCCCGTCAGCAAAGTCACGCCCAGGCCCAGGCGCTTGATCTCCGCGATCGCCTCGGCCGCGCCGGGCTTGATCGTGTCGGCCAGTTCGATCACGCCGACGGCTCGGCCATCGACGCCGACCACCACCGCGGTGCGGCCTGCCCGCCCCGCCGCGTCGACCAGCGCGGCCGCCGCCTCGACGCCCGCGACGCCCAGTTCCGTCAACTTCGCCGGACGGCCGACGATGACGTCGTGTCCATCGACCTTCGCCCGCACGCCGCCGCCGGTGATGCTGGTGAAATCACTTGCCGGCGGTACGTTGAGCATCAACCGCTCGGCCTCGACGACGATCGCACGCCCCAGCGGGTGCTCGCTGGCCGACTCCGCGCTGGCGGCGAGCGAGAGCAGCCGCTCGCGATCTTTCGCCGTGTCGCGACCTTCCGCGTCCCCCAGCCACGTCGTCGCCACCACGCTCGGCCGGCCGCTCGTCAGTGTGCCGGTCTTGTCGAGCACCACGTGCGTCAGCTTGCCCGCGCGCTCCAGGGCCGCGGCGTCCTTGATGAGAATCCCCATCCGCGCGCCCAGCCCCGTGCCGACCATGATCGCCGTCGGCGTCGCCAGCCCCAGCGCACAGGGACACGCGACGATCAGCACCGCGACCATCGCGTTCATCCCCTCGATCCAGTGCCCGCCGCCCAGGCCCCACACCAGCAGCGTCGCCAGCGCGATCGCCATCACCGCCGGCACAAACACGCCCGCCACCGTGTCGGCCAAGCGCTGCACGTCCGACTTCGAGGCCTGCGCGTCCTCCACCAGCTTGGCGATCTGGGCCAGCAGCATCCTCTCGCCCGTATTCGTGGCCCGGAACTGGAACGCCCCGGCCTGGTTGATCGTCCCGCCGATGACCGCGTCGCCCGGGCCGACCTCCACCGGCATCGACTCGCCCGTCACCAGCGCCTGGTCGACCGCCGACTGACCGCGCGTCACCACGCCGTCCACCGGCACGCGCTCGCCCGGACGGACGAGCAACTCATCGCCCGGGCGCACCTGCCCCACCGGCACGGCCGACTCGCGCCCGTCGCGCAGCAGCGTCGCCTGCGCCGGCTGCAGGTCCATCAGTCCGCGGATCGCGGCCGCGGCGCTCCCGCGGGCCCGGGCCTCGAGCAGCTTGCCCAGCCCGATGAGCACGAGGATCACGGCCGCGGTGTCGAAGTAGACCATCGACCCGCCGCGGAGCGTCACCGCCACGCTATAGACGAACGCGACGCTCGTGCCCAACGCGACCAGCGTGTCCATGTCGGCCCGGAGATGCCGAGCCGCCTTGATCGCCCCGCGGTAGAACGGCCAGCCCAGCAGCAGTTGGATCGGCGTCGCGAGCAGAAGCTGAATCCACGCCTGCGCGTTGCTCCCGTGGCTTGACATGCCGTGCGCATCGGACGCGCCCGCGGCCGCGGAACCGCTCGGCCAAAGGCCCATGCCCAGCACGACGATCGGCGCCGCGAGGATCGCCGCCGCGATCAACAGCCACGGCGGGCCGGAGGATTCGTGCGATGCGTGGTCGTGCGCCGCGTGATCGTGCACCGACTCAGAGACTGGCGTCGACGCCGCGTGATGCTGCCCCGCCGCCGAAGGCTCGCGGGACGGCGAGCCGATCGACACATTCACCAACCGCTCCTGCCGCGGCTGCCGCTCCTCCACGCTCGCCTCGTAGCCCGCGTCGCGCACCGCCGCGATCAGCGCCGGCACGTCGGCCGCCTTCTCGTCATACGTCACCGCCGCCCGCTGCATCGCGAGGTTGACCAGCGCCTCGCTCACGCCCGGGACGCGCTTGAGGCCGCGCTCCACGTGGCTCACGCAGCTCGCGCAGTTCATTCCGCCGACATGGAGTTGGATCGTCGCCATCGGAGTAATTCCTCTGTTAATCATATGCAGACCCTTTCGAACCAACGAACGCACATGGAATCCGGCTGTTCTGCAGCCTGCCCCTCTCCCTTTCCGGGGGCGGGAGAGGGGCAATGACGCATCGCCGCCGGGCACGGATGCCCAACACACCACTCACTACAATCACGCTCGTTCCCCGCCTCACCCGCCCCCACCGGAGCCGCCCCGTGAGCGACAACCTGCCCACCCTGCAATCCTTCCAGCAGCACATCCGCGACCGCTACTTCGCCACCGACTCCGCCCGCGGCACGCCCGCGACCTTCATGTGGTTCGTCGAGGAGGTCGGCGAACTCGCCACCGCGCTCAACACCGCCGGCGACAAGCGCGACCCCGCCAACATCGAGGAGGAGTTCGCCGACGTGCTCGCCTGGCTCTGCACGCTCGCCAACATCAACGACGTCGACCTCGCCGCCGCGGTGCAGCGGAAATACCTCAAGGGCAAGGGGCCGAGCGGGACGAAGTGACGCGCGGCCGATGCAGACCAGTGATTTACCGGCGAAAAAAACACGCCTTTCACGAGAGGCCCCGGTCGGCCATTTCTGGGCGCCACATGTCATTCCGGGGGGGTACTCGTGACATGTGCCGGTCAACGGACGGCTCAGGATGTCTCGACAACGTCGTTGCGACATCGCCGGAACCCCTTGATTTAGGCGGCCCAAGCGAGATTCGCCGTCTTCGTTGGATTTAAGTCGCACGGCCTCCCAAGACACATGTCACGAGTACGATGACATGTGGCACCAGACGTCGCGCGTTCGAGGACAACCATCCGACGTTCGCGTCGTTTCCGTAGGCGTCGGTAAACTCACATCGCCTCTCGGCACGCCTCCCGCGCCCTGCCAAGGACCGCCCCGCATGCGGATCTCCCCCAACGCCTTGGCCGGCCTGCGCCGCGTCTACCGCACGTTCTGGGCGGCCTTCGTCCCGCTCACCGTCGCCACGGCCTTCCTCGTCCCCCTCGCGATGCTGATCTACGGCATCTTCTTCATCGCGACGAACGTGAGAAACGGCGTCTGGGTCCGCTACTTTTTGGGCCTCCTCGACGCGCCCCTCAGCTCCCTGGACCTGCTGCTGCTCTACGCCGTCACGTTCTACGTCCTCGCGTACATGGCCCTGGCGCTGGGCATCCTCCTCGCCGCAATCCTCCACACGATGCTCGTGGTCGAGCCCGCCGTCCCGCTCGACGAGGCGCAGGCCGGCGAACCTGTCCTGGCCGTGCGGGCCCGGATCAAGCATCCCGGGCAATGGCTCGGCTCCGCGGGACGTCTGCACCTCACGCGGAAATTCTTCGTCTTCGTCCCGCACCGCTGGCGACTGACGGCCGGCTCGCCCTCCGCGGCGGAGGAGCTCATGCTCCCGCTGACCGAGATCAGCCAGACCGCCGCGGGGCGGACGTGGCTGCTCCTCCCCCTGCGCCTCCGCCTCGTGCGCCACTCGGGCGACGAGGAACATCTCCGCGTCTGGCGGCCACGCCGCTTCACGCGCTGGCTCGCCGACGTCGCCGCGGGCAAGACTCCCCCGGCCGCGCTCCCGGGCCACCACCGCCGCCGCCGGCTCGCGCTCTCCGCCGTCATCGCCGCGCTTCTGTTCGCCTTCGTCGCGTGGCACGTGACGCTGCGCGTGATCGCCGCGCGGGAATACGCCCGCGTCCGCGCCGAGGGCCTCCCGGTCACGCTCACGGAGCTCGACGCTTTTTACTCCACGCCCACCGGGGAAAACGCCGCGACGCTCTACCACAAAGCCGCAACCGCCTACGTCGGCAACAACACGCTCGAGCCGCTCATCCCGGAATTCGGCTCCGACCCCAAGGTCGTCGTGCCCGCGCTGGGCGAGGCGCTCCAGCCCGCGGCAAGGAAAGCGACGGAGGATTTCCTCGCGCCCAACCAGCCGGCGCTCGACCAGATCAGGCAGGCCCGCGACATCTCCGAGTGCCGGTATCCCGTCAATCTCACGCTGGGCATCGGCGCGACGATGCCCTACCTGGGCGAAGTCCACCGCATGCGCTACCCGTTGAAACTCGCCGCCCGCCTCGCCGCCGAGCGAGGCGACGGCGAGGCCGCGACGCAATCCATCCTCGACATCCTGGGGATCGCCCGCAGCTTCCGCCGCGAGCCGATCCTGATCACGCAACTCGCCAAGCTGGCCGAGGAATTCGCCGCCGCCGACGCGCTCGAGACCTGCCTCGCCCTGACCCGCTTCAGCGACGACCAGCTAACCCGGCTCGCGGAGCCCTTCCGCGTACTTCCCGACTTCGACGGCATCGACCGCGCGTGGGCCTCCGAGCGCTGCTTCTACCTCAGCGTGTTGGACGACTCGAAGAGCTTGCTGACCGGCTCGACGATGTCGGCCATGATGGGCAGCGGCGCCCCGCCTCCGCCCCGGATGGCCTTGTACCTCGCAACGGGGCTGCGCGACCTCGACCGCCTGAAGGTCCTGCGTTGGTCGCGCGAAGCCGTGGCTTGGGGCCACGAAGCGGTCCATCACGCGGATTCCCCCGGGAATTCTCCGCCGAATGGCGTGTCGCCCGTCTTCCTCGTCAGCAGCCAAATTCCCGATTTCCACGCGGTGGAGAAGAACACCCGCACCGCCCGCGTCCGGGCTGTGATCGTCCTCGCCGCGATCGCCGCGAAGCGGTTCCAACTCGCCCACGGCTCGCTGCCGGACCGGCTCGACCTGCTCGTGCCCGAGTTCCTTCCCGCCGCGCCGGCCGACCTCTTCGATGGCCAGCCGCTGCGGTACAAACGCACGCCGCGCGGGGCGTTGGTCTACAGCGTCGGGCCCGACCTGAAGGACAACGGCGGCGTGAAGGGCAACACGCCCGGCAGCAGCAACGTGCCCGAGAGCGACATCGTCTTCGAGCTCTTCGAGAAGCCGTGACGCCCGCCGCTCGCGCGGGGGAGCGCTCCGCGGAAAAAAACCTCGCCCCCCGTAAGACCCGCACACGTGTCCGGCGGAGTCCGGACACCGAGGCGCAAGTCCTTATTTTGAATTCCGGGTTTTCGCCTCTGTCCGGAATTGGCCGGACGCTGGTATCTATGTCTGGCGCGGAAAATCGAGCGTCGAAAATGCTCCAAAACCTGCCGCTCCTGCGCCATTGCGTGTCCGCTCGGGTGGCGCGTCGACACCGGCCCGGTGCGTCACCGACGTGGATTCGAGGGCTGGCGCGCCGCTGAATGCGCGTCCTGGGCATTCGGGCGCGTGAGCGGTTTTGGGTTTAATCGTTGTAAGTGATTATTTAGCAAATTATTGCGTATTTTACCGCCGTTTTGACAGTTCAGGACTGTTCGGGTCGGGAGGGGTCGATGGCACCCGTGGAGCGGAATGTAGCGTTAAATTGTTCCGCTCCCGATGATCCCCGGTCCTCGGCGCGGCGGTCGTGGTCAGGAGCCGCGAACGTGAAGTCTACCGCGTCACCGGGCGGGGCCCCATTCCCGCGACTCTGGGGTTCGGAGTTCCGCCTTTAGGCGGGTCTATGTCTTTTTGAAGAGTCGCGAGCACGAGGCGCTTTCGTTTTCCGAAGACCGCGTAAACGCGGAACTACGAGCCTCGGAGTCGCGCGAATGGGATGCCGCGCGAGCGGGTCTTGGCTCGTAGTTCCGCCTTCAGGCGGGCATTCGTTTTCGACGGAAGCGCGTGAGAGGGCGAGCGGTTTCCGTCCATACAAAGACCGCGTGAACGCGGAACTACGAGCCTCGGAGTCGCGCGGACGGGGCATTTCCGTTCTCCGAAGAGCCGCCTAAAGGCGGAACTCCGAACCCCAGAGTCGCGGGAATGGGGCCCCGCCCGGTGACGCGGTAGACTTCACGTTCGCGGCTCCTGACCACGACCGCCGCGCCGAGGACCGGGGATCATGCCCATCTCTCCCGCCGCCGCCGAAAGATTGCGACGCTTCCAACGCACGTTCTGGGAGGCGTTCATGCCGGCGGCATGCGCGGTCGTCCTTGGGTTCACCGCACTCGTCGCGGTCTTCGTTGCCTTGGTCTACCTCAACAACCCCAAGGCCGATTCATTTTCGGCCTCCCTCGATCCCCATCTCCCCAACCTCCCGTTCGGCGGAATCCTCGCCGATCTGGCGGTCGTGGTGACGCTCTATCTGCTCCTGCTCACGCCCTTGCTGTTGGCGGTTCTCGTTGGTTCGCTGCTTCACATCCTGCTGGTCGTCGAGCCCGCGATCCCGCTCCCCCTAGAGCAGACGGGCGAAACCATCCTGAAGGTGCGGGCCCGCCTCAAGCCGCCGGGGCAGTGGCTCGGCGCCGCGGGCCATCTCCACCTCACGCGGAAGTTTCTCGTCTTCGTCCCGCATCGCTGGCGGCTGCTCGCCTCGTCGGGGCCGCCGGTCGAGGAGGTGATGATCCCCCTGGACGAGATCGCCTCGATGCATCGCGGCCGGACGACGCTCGGCCGGCTGATGGGACTGCGCATCGTCCGCCCCTCCGGCGACGAGGAGCATCTGCGGGTCTGGCGCTCGGGCCGATTCTCCCGATGGCTGGAGCAAGCCCGATCGGGCGGGACGCCCGCCGCGGCGAGCCCGGCCCACCAGCGGCGATGGCGGGTCGCGATCACCCTCCTGATCTGCGCGATGCTTCTGTACTTCGTCGGATGGCACGCCGCGCTGCGCGTCATGACCTCGCGGGAATACGCCCGCATCCGCGGCGAAGGGCTTCCGGTCACGCTCGCGGAACTCGCCCAAGCCAACGCCCCGCCCAAAGGCGACAACGCCGCGACGCTCTACCTTGAAGCGGCTGAGGCGCTCTCGACGCTCGCGATCGACCCCGCGCTCGCGGCGCAATTGCCGGACGTCTCGTCGGACCCCGAGGTCGTCGAGCCGGCCTTGGGCGAGCCGTGTCCTCCCGGCATGCGCAAGGCGATGGAGGCGTACCTGGCGCTGCATCGACCCGTGCTCGACAAGGTTCACCAGGCGTCGGCGATCGCCGAATGCCGATACCCAGTCGACCACCACAACCTCGCCGGCCTTCTCATGGCGGATCACCCATCTCGCATCCGACGATTGGCGCTTCCGCTGCAGTTCAGCGCCAAGTTGGCCGCCGAGCGGAGCGACAGCGAAAGCGCGATGGAGGCCGTCCTCGACATGGAGCGGCTTGCGGCGAGCCTCTCGCACGACCCGAGCGTGTTGTCGCGGATCATCGCGTTCGGCCTCGAGTCGAGCGCCGTGCGCACGCTGGAGCATTGCTTGGCCCGCACCCGATTCAGCGACGCCCAGCTCGCCACGCTTTCGGAACGATTGAAGCCCCTGACCTCCGGCGATGGATTGCAGCGGGCCTGGGTGGGCGACCGGTGCACTGCCCTGGCCATTTTGGAGAACAACTCCATCCTGCGGAACGGGATCCCGAATTGGGGCCCCATGTTGCCGATCAACGGGCCGATTGTGGACCTGTGGATCGCCTCGGGGCTGCGCGACCTGGACCGGCTCGCCATGCTGCGGGCGATGCGCGCCAACTTCGCGATGCATCGCGAGCCCGCGTTCATCCCCCGCGCGGAGGAGTCGACTTCCCCGGTCCTTCTGCCCCTGAGCAACCTGGCCATGACGCACAGCAAGTCCGTCGAGGCGTCCGACCGCTCCGCGCGCGTCGAGGCCACGCTCGCCTTGGTCGCCCTCGCCGCCAAGCGGCGTCAGCTCGCCCACGGCTCGCTGCCGGACCGGCTTGAACAGCTTGTGCCGGAGTTCCTCGGCGAGTCGCCTCGCGACCTCTTTGACGGGCAGCCGCTGCGGTACAAGCGGACGGAGCGCGGGGCGCTGATTTACAGCGTGGGGCCAAACCTCGAGGACGAGGGTGGATCCAAACTCGCGATTGGCCGCGACTCGCGCCAGCCGCGGGACATCGTGTTCGAGGTTTTTGAGAAGCCGTGAGGCGGGTCTGGGGTTCGGAGTTTCGCCTTCAGGCGGGCATTGGATTGCCACGGAAGCGCGCGAGAGGGCGAGCGGTTTCCGTCGATCAAAGACCGCGTAAACGCGGAACTACGTACCCCAGAGTCGCGGGGCCGGGGCGGTCTTTGTCGACGTAAGGCCCACGGCCTCTCAAGACACATGTCACGAGTACGATGACATGTGGCACCAGACGACGCACGTTCGGCGCGAGGCCGACCCCACCGAACCAGTCGGGGTACCGCCGGGATCAGTGGGCTTGTGCCCCCTCTGGACACATCCCATCTCCCGCCCGACAATCCCGCCCATGCCAAACCGAACACGCAACCTCAATCCGTTCGCCTTCTTCGAATCCCTCGCGGCCGAGCACAGGCCGGAGTTCGCCTTCAAGGGGCGGACGCCCGCGCAGTTCAAGGCGTGGCAGAAGGCGGCCCTGCCCCGCGTGCTGGCCACGCTGGGCACGCGGCCCAAGAAGGTCGACCTCAACCCCGAGCTGCTCGCGGAGTGGACCGAGGACGGGCTGGTCAAGCAGCGGTGGGTGATCGACGTGCAGCCGAACCTCTCGGCGGTGGTCCTGGTCTTCCGCCCCGAGGGATTGGCGAAGGGCGAGAAGCTGCCGGCGATCCTCTGCTGCCACGGGCACGGCGGGCTGGGCAAGGACGGGCCGATGGGCCTGGCCTTCGACGCCGCAGGCGTGGGCAACATCAAGTTCCACAACTACGACTACGGGCGGCAGATGGCCCGGCAGGGATACGTGACGTATTCGCTGGATTGGCTGGGCTTCGGCGAGCGCGACAGCCGGAAGAAGCCGTACGACTACAAGGGGCTCGAGGGGCGGGACCCGTGCAACGTGCACTACCTCTGCGCGACGATGCTGGGGACGTCGATGCTGGCGCTGAACTGCCACGACGCGGCGAGAGCGACGGACTTGGTGTGCAGCCAGCCGTTCGTGGACGGGAAGAAGCTGGGCGTGATGGGGCTGAGCCTGGGCGGGACGATGACGACCTTCGTCGCGCTGACCGACCCGCGGATGAAGGCGGCCAACATCATCTGCTACGCGGGGCCCTGGCATGAGATCGCGTATCGCACGTACAACGTCTGCGGCTCGCAGGTGGCGCCGGGCGTGTTCGGGTTGGTCGACATCTCCGATCTGCAGGGACTGATCGCGCCCCGGCCCTTGCTGCTGGAGGTGGGGCTGCAGGACTCGTGCTTCCTGGCCGACCACTCGCTGGAGAACGCGAAGGCGGTGGAGCGGATCTACAAGGCGGCGGGGTTGGGCGACCGGTTCGAGACGGACATCTTCCCCGGCGAGCACGCGTGGGGCGGGCACAAGAGCGCGGCGTTCTTCGAGAAGTGGTTGAAGTGAGAATGTCGGAGTCGACGCACGAACCGACGTGAGACAAACACAAAGCCCAGGCACTGCGGTGCCTGGGTTTTTTCGTGGGTTCGAGGAGTGCTTGTGAATCCGAAGAGTCCCAGGCAGCGCAGTGCCTGGGCTTCACTTGATCGCAAAATCGCGCGGGGCCGCGCCGAGGTCCTCGACGTCGAGCAGCTTCCCGCCCTGCAGCGCGGAGTCGTGGGCGACGATGCCGGGGATGGCGTAGCGGGCGGCGTTCCAGACGTGGTTGGGCGGGAGCGTGCGTTCGTCACAGGCGCGGACGAAGTCGTCGACGAGGAACTGGTGGGAGCCGTTGTGCCCGTTGGGCAGGCCGAGGAATTCGCGCGGGAGGCGGGCGAGGTCGTGGATCTTCGCGGCGCCCATGTGGGTGCCGTCGCGGGAGGTGATCTTCTCCATCCCGCCCTCGGAGCCTGAAGCAGCAACGTCTTTGGCGGCGACGCCCGCGCAGGAGAGCAGGTCGTCGAGCCTTTGCTGCTCGCCCCATTTCTTGGTCACCCAGATCGGTCCCGCCGTGTTCTCCTCGAAGCTGCCGCTGGTGCCGAAGAGAGTCATGCGCACGGTGCCGGGGTGGCCGACGCGGCGGAACTCGTTGATGCGGGCGGAGGAGCCGTCGGACATGCGGAAGAGGGCGGCCTCATTGCTGAAGGCGTTTTTCCAGATGTTGACGTCGGGGTTGTAGAGCGTGTCGGGCTCGCGGTCGACGTAGCCCTGGCAGGAGACGTGGGTCATGTGGGCCCCCGTCACGGAGATGATCATGCTGGTGGAGTGCGTGGGGTAGTACATGGGCGGGTCGCCGCCCTGTTTGCGCGGGTCGAGCCCGAGGCTCTTGCAGCGCCAGGCGAGGACCTCCATGAGGCCGTGGTCCATGTCGTGGTAGTACTCGGCCTCGCCGAAGACGATGCGCCCGAAGTCGCCCGCCGCGAGGCGCTTTCGGCAATAGACCGGCGCGGGATAGTAGTAACTGGTCTCGCCGATCATGTAGACCTTGCGGGTCTCGCGGACGGTGCGCTCGAGGTCGCGGATCTCCTGGAGCGACACGCCGGTGGGCACGGCCGAGTAGACGTGCTTTCTGGCCTTGAGCGCCTGGATCGCCTGCGGGGCGTGGAGCCAGTGCTGGGTGATGATGGCGACGGCGTCGACGTCGGTCTCGAGGAGCTTGTCGAGCGAGGGGCAGGTGCGGTCGATGCCCCACTGGGCGGCGTTCTTGGCGAGCTTCTCGGGGTCGAGGTCGCAGAGCGTCACCCGACTCACCCGCGGGTGGGCCTTGAAGAGGGGGATGAAGCATTGGGCGAAGGCGCCGACGCCGACGATGCCGAGGTGGATGGGCATGGAGACGACTCCGTCTGGTGCCACATGTCACCGTACTCGTGACATGTGCCGGTCGACCTGGTGCGCACGTGGCGAGACGAACCCTTCACGACGACATGAAACGCCCCGAATTCAGGGCCTTTTCGGCACACCTGCATCGCGCCGACCGCACGGCCGGCCCAGACACATGTCACGAGTACGGTGACATGTGGCACCAGACCCGCGGGACCGACGGCGTCTTGGTCGACGTGCGTCCAAAGCCGTCGCTTGCGCTTCCGGCTAACAAGACGGGCTCACACCTCCAACTGCGGGCGCTTGGGGTCGGGCCAGTCGACGTGGAAGAACTTGCCGCGGGGCTGGTCGACGCGCTCGAAGGTGTGGGCGCCGAAGTAGTCGCGCTGCGCCTGCAGCAGGTTGGCGGGCAGGACCGCGGCGCGGTAGCCGTCGAAGTAGGAGAGGGCCGACATGAAGGCGGGGCAGGAGATGCCGGCCTCCGCCGCGAGGGAGACGACCTTGCGCCAGTTGGCCTGGGCCTTGAGGACGCGCTTCTTGAAATAGGGGTCGAGCAGCAGGTTGGCCAGGGCGGGGTCGCGGTCGTAGGCCTCCTTGATGCGCTGGAGGAACTTGGCGCGGATGATGCACCCGCCGCGCCAGATCATCGCGATCTCGCCGAAATTCAACTGCCACTTGTATTCCTTCTGCGCCTCGGCCATGAGCTGGAAGCCCTGGGCGTAGGAACAGATCTTCGAGCAGTAGAGCGCGTCGCGCACCGCCTCGATGAGCTTGGCCTTCGAGCCCTTGTACTTGAACTTCGGCCCCTTGAGCGTCTTGCTCGCGGCGACCCGCTGCTCCTTGATCGCGCTCATGCAGCGGGCGAAGACCGCCTCCGCCACCGTCGCGGCCGGCACGCCCATGTCGAGGGCGTTGACGCTCGTCCACTTGCCCGTGCCCTTCTGGCCGGCGGTGTCGAGCACGGAGTCGACCAAATATTTCTTGGGCGAGGCGGGGTCCTTCTGCTGGAGGATGTCGGCGGTGATCTGGATGAGGAAGGAGGAGAGGTCGCCCTCGTTCCAGTCGGCGAAGATCTCGGAGAGCTCGGGGGCCTTGAGGCCCAGGAAATGCTTGAGCAGGAAGTAGGCCTCGCAGATCATCTGCATGTCGCCGTACTCGATGCCGTTGTGGACCATCTTGACGTAGTGGCCGGCGCCGTTGGGGCCGATGTGGGCGGTGCAGGGCACGCCGCCGACGACGGGGTGGCCGGGCGTGGCGTTCTCGATGGGCTGGCCGGTGGTCGCGTCGACCTTGGCGGCGATGGCGTCCCAGATGGGCTTGATCTGCTTCCAGGAGTCGGGCGAGCCGCCGGGCATGAGCGAGGGGCCGAAGCGGGCCCCCTCCTCGCCGCCCGAGACGCCCGAGCCGACGAACTGCAGCCCCTTGGCGGCCAGGTCCTTCTCGCGGCGGATGGTGTCGGTCCAGAGCGAGTTGCCGCCGTCGATGATGATGTCGCCCTTCTCGAGGAGCGGGGCGACCTGGTTGATGACGGCGTCGACCGGCGCGCCGGCCTTGACGAGGATCATCACCTTGCGCGGGCGCTTGAGGGCGGCGATGAAGGCCTCGACGGTCTCGCAACCCACGAGCCCGCCGGGCGTGTCGGGGTTGGCCTTGACGAAGTCGAGCATGGTCTGGGTGGTGCGGTTGAAGACCGCGACCTTGAAGCCGTGGTCGGCGATGTTGAGGACGAGGTTCTGCCCCATCACCGCCAGGCCGATCAGGCCGAAGTCGGCCGTGTTTTGCGTCGTCGTCACAGGAAGTCACTCCATTAAGTGGTCAAGCAATCCGAATCCCCGTCGCTGCGGTCCATTCTCAAGAACCGTGGCGAAAAGCTCCAATCAGCCCCCAAACCCCTCCAAAAGCCAGCAAGAGAAGGAACATCCAGATGAACGTCGAGAGGCATCCGCCTTTTTCCACCCCGAGAGTTCGTGCGAACCGGTCATTGAATGCCGTGATGAGCGCCGAGAGGCCGACACCGCTTTTTCCGCTCCCGGCGGCGAACCTCTCCGGAAACTGCTGCCTCAACTCAGCCTCGTAGGCCTCGACGGCGTCCTTGGCTTCCTTCAGGCCGACGCCGGTGAAATCGCGGAAGAGCTTGATCGCCTGGATCTTGTGCCCCGTCTGCAGGTGGCCCTCGATCTCGGTCCACTGCGCGTCGGTGAGTTCACTCTCCATCGGCGAATTCCTCGGGCGACGCGCGGGCCCGCGCGAGCTCGGTCAAATCTCATTCGCCTGCGCCAAGGCCTTCTCGCCCCGCAGCACGCGGAGCAGGTTCTCCGTCGACATCAGCGCCTGCCGCTCCACGCTCTCGAACGTCCTGCTGCCCACGTGGGGCGTGACGATGACGTTGTCGACCTCCTGGAACGGGTGCGGCGTCTTGATCGGCTCTTCGTCGAGCACGTCGGCGCCGTAGCCGCCCAGGTGCCCGCCCTTCTTGCAGGCCTCGGCCACGTCCTGCTCGTTGATGAGCCCGCCGCGGGCGCAGTTGAGGACGATCGCCCCCTTCTTCATCGTCGCGATGCGGGCCTTGTTGATGAAGTGGCGGTTCTCGTCGGTGAGGTTCATGTGCAAGCTAAGGACGTCGGCCTGGCGGACGACGTCGTCGGCGGTCTGGGCGCGGAAGACGCCGTACTGGTGGGCGAAGGGCTCGTCCCAGTAGACGTCGAAGGCGATGACCTGCATGTCGAAGGCGCGGGCCCGCTTGGCGACCTCCTTGCCGATGCGCCCCAGGCCCAGGATGCCCAGGGTCTTCCCGGCGAGCTCGGTGCCGGTGACGCGCTTCCACTCGCCCTTCTTGACGCTGTTGACGTGGGCCCGCATGTGCTTGGCGAGCATGATCATCAGGCCGAAGGTGTGCTCGGCGACGGTGGTGTGGTTGACGCCGGGGGTGAAGAGGACGGGGACCTTGAGCTCGGTGGCGGCCTTGACGTCGACGGAGTCGAGGCCGATGCCGTACTTGGAGAGGGCCTTGAGGCGCGGGAGGGCGGCCTGGATGACGTTGCGGGTGATGGCGTCGTCGCCGTGGAGCAGGCCGTCGAAGCCGCCGCCGCCCCCGGAAGCAGTCACGAGCTTGAGCATCCGTACGGGCTGGGCGCGTGGCCGCAAGGGCGGGCGGGGTGGGTCCTTTGTCTGCCCCTCTCCCTCCGGGAGAGGGTGGCCGGTACTCCGGACGGGTGAGGGCGTGGGCGCGCGGAAATCTCTCAGTCATCAACTCAGGCGCAGGCGGTTTCCAGGCATCGTCGTTGACTCACGCCCTCACCCGTCACGGAGGAGTACCTCCGTGCCACCCTCTCCCGGAGGGAGAGGGGCAGAGCCCATCGCCTCCGCGCAACCCCACGATAGAATGCCCGGCCCGACATGGAGGCCACGACCATCCCCGCCCCGCTTCCGCCCCCCGCCGCCGAGTCCGACGACCTTCACGCGAGCCAACGCGACCGACACAACGTTTTCATGTGCGCCGCCGGCGAGGGGCTCTGGAGCCTCGGCATGGGGCTCGTCTCCTCCGGGACGGTCTTCCCCTTCCTGCTCACCGCCCTGGGCATGGGGCCATCGGTCATCGGGCTCGTGGGCACGATCGAGTCGGCCTGCGCCATCATCCCCCAGCTCCTGGGCGCCTTTCTCTTCCGCGGGACGGACAACCTCCGCGTCCGGCTCGCCTTCTGGCACGCCGCCTACGTGGTGCCCTTCATCGTCGTCATGGCCCTGCTGCTCTGCTTCTCGCCTCGCCTCTCGCCGATGCTGGTCGCCACCGGGCTGCTGGTCTGCTGGGGCGGGTTCTACGCCTGCGTCAGCGTGATCGTCGCCTCCTGGATCGACTGGCTCGGACACGTCTTCTCCCCGCGCATCCGCGGCACCGTCTTCGGGCTGCTGGGCGCCGTCGCCTCGGCCGCGGCGGCCCTCGCGGGCCTCGTCGCCGGGTGGCTGGTCGCGGGCGACGACAGCGTGACGGGCTACGCGCGGAACTACTTCATCGCCGCCGGGCTGGGCGTGGTCTCCATGGGGGCCTTCTATCTGATGAAGGACACCCCCGCGCTGGCGGAGCACACGCAGGCCGCCTCGCAGGGCCGGGCCCCCGCGCACGCGCCGTGGGCGAGCGTGCGGGCGTCGATGGCGGCCAGCCTGCGCGACCGCACCGTCCGCGGCTTCCTCATCGCCCGCTCGCTGAGCGTGATGGGCTTCGCCTTCCCGCCCTTCATGTCGCTCCACTTCGCCTCGTCTCAAGGGGGCAACCTCAGCACGGAGTTCATCTTCTCCTGCGGGGCGGCCCAGGCCCTGGGCACCGCCGCGGGCTGCCTCGTCATGGGACGCGTCGGCGACAAGCGCGGGCATCGTCTGGGGCTGATCGTCGGCGCGGCCCTCCAGTGCGTCGCCCTGGTCATCCCCCTCTGCTTCGTCGGCGGCTGGCCCTGCGTAGCCTCCTTCGTGCTGGCGGGCTTGGCGATGGGCGGCACGTCGGTGGCCCACTCCAACCTGCTGCTGGAATCCTGCCCGCACGACCAGAGGCAGGCCCACATCACCATCTGCAACGTCACGCTCGCGATCCCCGCCGCCACGGCGCCGCTGCTGGCGGGCCTGCTGGCCGAGCACTACGATGAATTGCGCTTCCACCTCTTTGTCTATATCGTGCCCAGACTCCCGACCGCAGCCACGCAGACTTTGATCAGCCTACTGAGTGGCTCAGTCGGCTACCTGCCCATCTTCATCGCGAGCCTGGCGATGAGCCTCGCGGCGACGACATGGATCCTCGCCCGGCTGCACGACCCGCGCAACCTGCACGTGCATCATTGAGGGGGATGCGGGACGGGTTTCGTGTGGCGCCCCATTCGCACGGCTCTGAGGTTCGGAGTTCCGCGTTCACGCGGTCTTTGGAAAACGGAAGCCCCACGTTCCCGCGGGCCTGGGTTAGCCGGACGCGCAAGCGACGGCTTTGGACGCACGGCGAACATGACGCGTCCAGCAGACCGGACGGTTCAAGCCGTCGCTTGCGCGTCCGGCTAACCCAGAGGATCCCATCGCGGCGCTCCCGTTGACCGGCACACAGCAGACTTCGTCTGCGGTGTGGCACGGAGTCGCGCAGCCTCCGCCCCGATACAATGCCGGCCCTCGCCGAGTCCACCGCTCCGGCGTCGCGGAGACCTTCATGTTCACGATCGATCTTTCCGGCAAGACCGCGCTGGTCACCGGGGCCGGGCAAGGGCTCGGGCTCGCCACCGCCACCATGCTGCACCAAGCCGGGGCCAACGTCGTCATCAACTACTTCAGCGACCCGCAGGGCCTCAACGCCGCAAAGGCCAGCGAGGCGGCCGCGAAGCTCGGCCCGCGGGCCCTCGCCCTCGACGCCGACGTGCGCAAGCCCGCCCAGGTCGAGGCGATGATCGGCAAGGCGATCGACCGCTTCGGCTCGCTCAACATCGTGGTCAACAACGCCGGCATCCTCCGCGACCGCACGCTGCGCAAGATGTCGAGCGACGAGTGGCAGGCGGTGATCGACACCAACCTCACCGGCGTCTTCAACGTCTGCAAGGCCTCCGTCGAGCGGATGGCCGACGGCGGACGCATCGTGAACCTCGCCTCGATCGCGGCCTCGGTGGGCTTCTTCGGGCAGGCGAACTACGCGGCAGCGAAGGCGGGCGTCGCGGCGATGGCCCGCGTGCTCAGTCGCGAGCTGGGGCGGAGGAACATCACCGTCAACGCCGTCGCCCCGGGCGTCGTGCTCACCGAGATGGGCAAGTCGATCCCCGAGGAGGTCCGCGCGGAGATGATCAAGAACATCCCTCTCGGCCGGTTCGGCGAGGCGGACGACATCGCCCGCGTGATCCTCTTCCTGAGCAGCGACCTGGGGGCGTACGTGACGGGGCAGACGATCCATGTCAATGGCGGGTGGTTTGCGTGAGCGATCGGATGGGGCGACGACGCTTCCCCTCTGGGTGCCACATGCCATCGTACTCGTGGCATGTGCGGGCCAACGGGAAACGCCAGCCCCGCGAATGGCTGCGAATGATCGAGGAATCGCGTCGTCATACGCCATGTCGAAGATGATTTGAACGCTGCCTCACATCGCGCTTCGGACCGAGCGAAGACACATGCCACGAGTACGCTGGCATGTGGCACCCAGGCAACCCGGACTGAGCGCCACGCATCACGCGGAACCCCTCATGACCACCCACCCCCGCGACGCCAAGCTCTGCACCGCCGACCAGGCCGTCGCGTTGATCGCCGACGGCGTGACCGTCGTCTCGGGCGGGTTCGTCGGGGCGGCCCACCCCGAGGCCCTCACGGCCGCGCTGGAGCGGCGCTTCCTCGCCACCGGCTCGCCGCGCGGGCTGACGCTGGTCTGGGCCGCGGGGCAGGGCGACGCGAAGAAGCGCGGGCTCAACCACCTCGCCCACGCGGGCATGCTCAAGCGCGTCATCGGCGGCCACTGGGGCCTCGCCCCCAGCCTGGGCAAGCTCGCGATCGCCGGCGAGGTCGAGGCCTACAACTTCCCGCAGGGCGTCCTGTGCCAGCTCTTCCGCGACATCGCCGCGGGCAGGCCCGGCTGCATCACCCACATCGGGCTCGGCACCTTCATCGACCCCGCCCACCCCTCGGGCGCCGCGGGCAGGCTCAACGACCGCACGCCGCTGGGCGGCGTCGAGCGCGTCACCCTCGGCGGGCGCGACTGGCTCTGGTACAAGTCGTTCCCCATCCACGTCGGACTCATCCGCGCCACCGCGGCAGACCCCTTCGGCAACCTCATCGCCGACGACGAGGCGATCATCGGCGAGATCCTGCCCATCGCGCAGGCGGTCCACAACTCGGGCGGCATAGTCATCGCCCAGGTCCGCCGGCTGCTCGACCGCCCCGCCATGCCGCACCACGTGCGCGTGCCGGGGATGCTGGTGGACCACATCGTCGTGGGCGACCCGGCAGACCACGGGCAGACCTTCGCCGAGGACTTCAACCCCGCCTACGTGACGCCCGCGGAGCACGACAGCCCGCCGCCCGCGCCCATCCCGCTGCCGATGGACGAGCGGCGGATCATCGCCGCCCGCGCCTGCGACGAGCTCGCCATCGGCGCGATCGCGAACCTGGGCATCGGCATGCCCGAGGGCGTCGCCCGCATCGCCGCGGAGCGCGGGCTGCTGCGGAAGATCACGCTCACCGTGGAGTCGGGCCCGATCGGGGGCATGCCCGCGGGCGGGCTCTCCTTCGGCGCGTCGGTCCACCCGCAGGCGATCGTCGACCCCTCCTCGCAGTTCGACTTCTACGACGGGCGCGGGCTCGACTTCTCCGCGCTGGGGGCCGCCCAGATCGGGGCCAACGGCGACGTGAACGTCTCGCGCTTCGGGACGCGCGTCGCGGGCGTGGGCGGATTCGTCAACATCACCCAGAGCGCCAAGCGGCTGATCTTCTGCGGCACGTTCACGGCGGGCGCGCTGGAGGTGGCGGTGGAGGATGGCAAGCTGCGGATCGTCCGCGAGGGCGAGGTGCGCAAGTTCATCGCGGAGGTGGAGCAGACGTCGTTCAGCGCCAAGCGGTCGCGTGAGATCGGGCAGGACGTGCTTTACGTCACCGAGCGGGCGGTGTTTCGTTTGACGGATGGCGGGCTGGAGCTGATCGAGATCGCGCCCGGGATCGACCTGCAGAGGCAGGTGCTGGGGCAGATGGCGTTCAAGCCGATCATCCGCGAGCCGAAGGTGATGCCGGCTCATTTGTTCGCGTCACCCGCATGATTCATCCGCCAGGAGAGGCCGCATGACCCGCATCGTGATCGTCGGAGCGAAGCGCACCGCCCAAGGCCGGTTGCTCGGGGCGCTGGCCAAGCGGACCGCCGCGGAGCTGGGCGTCGCCGCGGCGAAGGCGGCGCTGGGATCGATCCCCGCGGCGGCGGTCGACCAGGTGATCGTCGGCAACGTCGTCTCGGCGGGCCTCGGGCAGAACGTGGCGCGCCAGGTCGGCATCGGCGCGGGTGTGCCCAAGGAGGTCCCCGCCTACGCGGTCAACATGATGTGCGCCTCGGGTCTGCAGGCGGTCGCCCTCGCGGCCCAGGCGATCCGGGCCGGGGACGCCCGCGTGGTCCTCTGCGGTGGGACCGAGTCGATGTCCAACGCCCCCTACCTGCTCGACCGGGCCCGCGCGGGCTACAAATACGGCGACGCCACGCTGGTCGACTCGCTCCTGCGCGACGGGCTGGTCGACGCCTTCGACCACGAGCCGATGGGCATGGGGGCCGAGGACCTGGCCGCGAAGTTCGGCATCACCCGCCCGGCCCAAGACGCCTTCGCGCTGCGCAGCCAGCAGCGCTGGGCCCAGGCCCAGCAGCGCGGGGCCTTCGCCGACGAGATCGTCGCCCTCGACGGGCTCGACCGCGACGAGCATGCCCGACCCGACACCACGCTCGAGAAGCTCGCGACGCTCAAGCCGGCCTTCAAGCCGGGCGGGACCGTCACCGCGGGCAACGCCTCGGGCATCAACGACGGGGCGGCGATGCTGGTGCTCTGTGACGAGGCGACCGCGAAGAAGGAGGGGTGGCGGCCGCTGGCGGTCTTCGAGTCCGCGGCCGCGGCGGGCGTGGAGCCGCGGATGTTCGGCATCGGCCCGGTCGCGGCGACGCGGCGGCTGTGCGGCGCGACGAACATCAAGATCGACGCGTTCGACACCATCGAGCTCAACGAGGCCTTCGCGGCCCAGGCGCTCTCGGTGATGCAGGAGCTCGCGCTCGACGAAGGTCGGGTCAACCCCGACGGCGGCGCGATCGCGCTGGGCCATCCCATCGGCGCGAGCGGGGCCCGCCTCGCGGTGCACCTCGCCCACCGCATCGCGCGGGGCGAGAGCAAGCGCTCACTCGCGACGCTCTGCGTCGGCGGCGGGATGGGCATCGCGGCGGCGATCGGGGCGGTGTGAGCCCGTCTTGTTAGCCGGACGCGCAAGCGACGGAGGTTAGATTCGGTTACCGGAGAGCCCCGCGGGATCACGACGGCCGTAACCTCCGTCGCTTGCGCGTCCGGCTAACAATGCATGCGGCATTCGCCGCTCCCGCCTCACAACCACCCTCTTCGCTTGAACCACGCCAGCATCCCCACCGACACCACGAGGCAGACCAGCCAGAAGAGCGGGTAGCTGATCTCGTAGTGGTTCTCGGGGATCGGCATGTTCATGCCGTAGACGCCGGCGAGGAACGTGAGGGGGATGAAGATCGTGCCGATGATGGTCAGCACCTTCATCACCTCGTTCATGCGGATGCTCAGCGAGCTCATGTAGGTCTCGGTGAGGCCGGTGGCGATCTCGCGGTAGGTCTCGATCAGGTCGATGATCTGGATGACGTGGTCGTAGAGGTCGCGCAGGTACATGCGGGTGTTCTCGGCCATGCACTCGTGCGGCTCGCGCTGGAGCGACTGGATGACCTCGCGCATGGGCCAGACCGCGCGGCGGAGCAGGAGCATCTCGCGCTTGAACTGGTGGATCTCGTGGATGGCGTGGCGCCCGGGGTTCTCGAGGATGATGTCCTCGAGCTCCTCGAGCCGGTCGCCGTAGCGCTCGAGGATGGGGAAGCAGTGGTCGATGATCGCGTCGAGCAGGGAGTAGAGCAGGAAGCTGGCGTCGCTCTGGCGGAGGCGCGAGCCGGCCCGCTTGAGGCGCTCGCGCACGGGGTCCCAGACGTCGCCGCGGTCCTCCTGGAAGGTCAGGATGGTGCGGTGGCCCAGGAAGAGGCTGATCTGCTCGCTGGCGAGCTTGCCGTCGATGACCTGGACCATGCGCGAGATGACGAAGAGCCTTGCCCGGTAGTGCGCCGAGGCGGCGGCAGAGAGGTCGTCCTCGGCCGAGGGGCCGGCCGACTTGCCGTCGATCTGGCTGTCGTCGGCGTGCTTCGCGGCCCGCTCGGAGGCGTCGGCCGCGGGCGCGTTGGGCACGTACGACTCCATCTTGGGGCGCTGGGGGACGTGGAGCACGTCCTCGATCGCCAGCGGGTGGAGCTGATAGCGCTCGGCGAGGACGCGGATGGCCTTGAGGTCGGTGAGCCCGTCGACGTTGATCCAGCGCACGGCCGTCCACTCGGGGCGGTGGTGGGTGAGGAACTCGTCGATGTTGTCGACGTGGCGGACCAGGACGTGCTCGGGCGAGTAGTCGATGCAGGTGATGTAGGCGCTGCCCGCCTGCGTGGGCAGGTCGTCGAGCTGGTGGGGCTCGATGCCCGCGGCCGCGCCGGGGCGGCCTTTGCGCAGGCGGGGCATGTCGGGGAACTCGCCCTTGCCGTCGAGCGTGCGTGCGGCGGCGTGGAGGGCGACGCCGCAGAAGCGCGCCGCCCGGCCGACGAGCGTGCCGCGCGGGGGCTTGGCCTTGGGACCGGCCTCGTCGGGCTTGGGCTTCATCGCCTCATGGTAGAACCGAGTCGTGCGGCACGCCATGGTGGCGGACACCTGAAGCGGTCCACCCTTGCGTTATAGTCGACGCGCCCAACCCACGTTTTGGAACGCATCATGAGTCCGTCCCCCGCGCCTTGGCGCATCCGTGCCGTCCAGCTCGACCTCGCCCGCCAGCGGGAGACCGTCGAGGGCATCTGCCGCTTCGCCGACTTCGCCGCCGACCACGGGCACAACACGCTGCTGCTCTACCTGGAGGGCGTGGTGCGCACCAAGTCGTTCCCCTTCCGCCCAGCCGACGCGAGCTACAGCCCCGCCGACATGGAGCGCGTGGTGAAGCATGCGGCGCGGCGCGGGCTCGACGTCGTCCCCTGCATCGCGACGCTGGGCCACGCGGAGCATTTCCTGACCTGCAAGGAACTCGAGCCGCTGAAGGAGTCGGGCCCGAACGTCTGGGGCGGGCACATGTTCTGCCCGTCGAACGCAGGGACGTACGCCTTTTTGCGCGACTACCTCGCGGAGATCGCCGCGGTCTTCCCCTCCGAGCAGATGCACATCGGCTGCGACGAGGCTTGGGGCCTGGGCACCTGCCCGACCTGCCGCGCGAAGCTCGACGACGGGCTCTCGCACGACGACCTCTTCATCGAGCACCTGCTCTCGATGCACGCGATCCTCCAGCCGCTGGGCAAGCGCCCGTGGATCTGGGACGACATGTTCGAGAACGCGGCGGAGAAGGTGCTTCGCTGCGTCCCGCGCGACTTCGTGATGTGCGCCTGGACCTACGAGGCCGACCAGATCGACCTCGGCGGCTACCAAGGCCACTTCAACAACCTCCGCCGGCGCGACTGGCTCTCGATCTACGCCCGGCTCGGCTTCGACGTGCTGCTCTGCCCGGTGGCGAGCGGGCCGCGGTCGACGCAGGCGCTGACCCGCTACGGGCGGCGCGGGCCCGTGCTGGGCGGGCTGCAGACGATCTGGGAGCTGTCGCACTCGTTCCTGCCGAGGCAGTTGCCGGGCGTCGCGCTCGCAGGCCGGCTGTGGTCGGAGCCTGCGCTCGACGTGAACGAGGCTTGGCCGGCGACGATCGACGCACTGCTGCCCGATCTCACGCCCGTCGAACGTGCGGCCGCGGGGACGGCGGCGCTGGAGGGGCAGAGCCTGACCTACGGCCCCTGGCCGGCGGCGGCGCTGCGCGGGCCGCTGAGCAACGTCGAGGCCCGGGCCGTCGCGGCGATGGAACTCGCGGGGGCGACGCTCGAGGCGGCGATGGCGCGGCTGCAGGCGGAGGGTTCGAAGGCGGCCGAGACGCAGCGCGACCTCGTCGAAGACCTGCTGATCCTCACGCGCGACGTGGTGCTCTGGGGCAAGGTGCGCGAGGCGCTGGCCGACCGGATCGACCCGCGCGTGGCCCCGGGTGACCCCGCCGCCGGCCGCCGGGCGATCGACGATTGCCTCGCGCGGATGGCTGACCTTCAGAAACGCCGTGCAGACCAATGGGCCCGTCATCGCCCGGGCATCGCCCCTGAATTGGCATCGCCCCCCCACCGCGACGCGGCCGCCCGCCTGCGCAAGTTCGTCGACGAGATCGAGGCCACGCCTGTTTCACAGCGGGCGATGCTCGACCTGCGGCTGTTCCTCTGGGACGCCTTCTCCGGCCCGCAACTGCGCGTCGAGCTGCGCTGCAACGGCGAGTGGCGCGACCTCTTCACCGGCGGGTTCAAGCCGGCCGACGTTCGCGCGCCCGTGCCCTATCGCCTACGACTCCCGCTCCGGCAGATGGGGCCCGCCGAGCCCGACGCAGTCCGCCTGACCGTCACCGGCTTCGGCGGCCAGGGCCTGAGCTTCGCCAGCCTCGTGCTGGCGGACCACGCGCTCGTGCCGGCCGAGGTCGTCGAGGTTTCCGGACAGGTGGTCAACGCGAAGGCGGCGCTGCTCGACGATTCCAGCTTCGCCTACCTCGGCTCGCCCGACACGATGCGCACGCTGCTCGACCAGACGCAGAGGGCGGCGGCGACGATCACGCTGAGGCTGGCCCGGGAGGCGGAGAGCGAGCGGTCTTGTTAGCCGGACGCGCCAGCGACGGAGGTTAGAGGCGCGCCGGCATCATGAACCATCCACCGCAACCGTCGATCCGTGACCTCCGTCGCTGGCGCGTCCGGCTAACAATGCAAGCCGCTTCACCGCCCCAACTCTGCGATGTTGTCGAACTCATCCTTGAGCGCGCCGTAGAGGCTCTGGTATTCCGCGTGGGCCTTGGCGTACATCTTCGCAGCCTTCTTGTTCGGCGCGAGCTTCTCGGTCTCGCGGATCGCCGCCTTGCAGGCCTCGGGGACGTTCTTCCAGACGCCGGTGCCGACGCCCGCGAGGATCGCCACGCCGTAGGCCGGGCCCTCCTGGGCGTTGATGGTCGCGACGTTCTTCCCGTAGATGTCGGCCTGAAGCTGACGCCAGAAGGCGCTGCGGGCCCCGCCGCCCGAGAGGCGGACGGTCTTCACGCCGATGCCCATGCCGGTCATGATCTTCAGCGCGTCGGCCATGCCGAAGGTCACGCCCTCGAGGAGCGAGCGGATCATCGCCGGGCGGTTGTGGCGCGAGGTGAGGCCGATCCACCCGCCGCGGGCGTTTGGGTTGGGGTACGGGCAGCGCTCGCCGGTGAGGTACGGCAGGAAGAAGAGCCCTTCGCTGCCCGCGGGGGCCTTGCCCGCCTCGGCGATGAGCAGCTCGTAGGGGTCGACGCCTCGCTTCTTCGCCTCGGCCGTCTCGGCGCCGGCGAGGTGGTTGCGGAACCACTGGAACGACCCGCCCGCGGAGAGCATGCAGCCGAAGACGCACCACTTGCCCTCGACGGCGGCGCACATGGTGTGAACGCGCCCCTCGGGGTCGTACGTCGGCTTGTCGGCGTGGGCGAAGACCACGCCGCTGGTGCCCAGCGTCGCGCTGACGATCCCGCTGGCGACGATGCCGTTGCCCACCGCGCCGGCGGGCTGGTCGCCCGAGCCGCCGACCACCGGCGTCCCCTCCGCGAGGCCGAGCAGCTTCGCGGCCGAGGCGGTGATCTTCCCGCTGACCACGTGCGACTCGAAGCATGGCGGGAGGAACGAGCGGTCGATCTTCAACAGGTCGATGAGCGTGGTGTTCCACTTGCGGTTGCGGACGTCGAGCAGGAGCGTGCCCGAGGCGTCACCGACCTCCGTCGCGTATTCGCCGGTCATGCAATAGCGGATGTAGTCCTTGGGCAGGAGGATGTGCTTGGTCTTCGCGTAGACGCGAGGCTCATGCTTGCGGACCCAGAGGATCTTGGGCGCGGTGAAGCCGGTGAGCGCCGGGTTGCCGACCATGCCGATGAGCTTCTTGCGCCCCCCGGCGCGGGACTCGATCTCGGCGCACTCCGCGCCGGTGCGCTGGTCGTTCCAAAGCAGCGCGGGGCGGAGCGGCGTGGTCCCTTCGCCCAGGAAGACCGAGCCGTGCATCTGGCCCGAGAGGCCGACCGCGGTGACCTGGCTGGCCTTCACGCCCGCCTTGGCGAGCACGGCCTTGGTCGCCTTGCACGTCGCGTCCCACCACTGGAGCGGGTCCTGCTCCGACCAGCCCGGCTTGGGCGAGGCGATGTCGTGCTCGCTGGTCGCGGTCGCGGCGACGCGCCCCTTGTAGTCGCACAAGAGCGTCTTGGTGCCGGAGGTGCCGATGTCGATGCCGAGGAGATAGGACATGGAGGCGATTCCTGGAGGTGGCTTTGGAGCGGGGTTTGAATGTAAGGGTGCGGACGGCAAATGCAAACGAGCAGGAAAATCCTCAACCTCACGCCTTCGCCGGCACGACGCGGACGTAGCCCGAGGCGTCGCAGTAGGCCCGTGGGTTGCCGTCGAGGATCTCGCGGACGTACTTCCCCGCGGGGCCGGCGACGGCGGAGACGGCGATGTCGACGAGGAACGGGGCCGCGGGGTCGATGCCTGCGAGGAGGTCGAGCGGGATGAGGGCCGAGAGTTCGTAGCCTTGGGGCGAGGTCGATGTCGCGGCTGTCGGGGCCGAGTGGACGCGGACCCGCGGCTCGGGCACCTGCACCATCCCCTCGGCGCGAAGGGCCCGCTCCGACGCGTCGGCGGTGCGCGGCAGGAGGAAGAACTGCGAGATCGGCCCGCCCTGGCTCCCCGCGGCGAAGACCTCCACGCACGATCCCTCCCACGGCGCCGCGGCCTGCGCCGCCTTGCTGTCGTTGACGCGAACGCTCACCGCCAAGTCCTTCGCCCCCACGCCCAACTGCAGCCACGCCACCGGGGCCGCGGCGTCGCCGATCGGCCAGG
>JAPLMQ010000123.1 GCA_026386955.1 Planctomycetota bacterium | reverse complement strand
GTGGGCGAGACGACGGTGATCTTCTCGTTGGGCTTCTGCTCGGGGATGGCGAGGCTGATGGTCTGCCCCGCGTCGAACATCCGGCGGACGCTCCCGCCCGTGAGGTGCGCGAGCGTGCGGTCGACCAGTGGGACGAAGGTCTTGCGGCGGGCCAGGTCGCTCCACTGGTCGTTGGCGGTGGTGTTGAAGAGCAGGACCTTGCCCGCGCCGACGGCGTGCTCGGTCAGGCCCGGGGCCCGCTGGTCGACGGTGGCGAGGACCTGGGCCGAGGGGAGCGGGGCGTCCATGAGGTAGTAGGAGCGGGCCCGGGTCTGGGCGAGGTCGCCCAGCACGGGGTCGAAGAGCGGGGCGAGGAGCGGGTGGTTCCAGTGGATGTCGGTGAAGGGGGCGAGGCCGGCGCGGCGGGGGTCGGCCTCGGCGACGCTGCGCAGCATCGCGGGCATCAGGCTGTGCGAGGGGTCCTGCGGGTTGAGCAGCTTGCCGTTGTAGAAGGCGGGGCGGGCGGAGGGGCCCAGGAAGATCGCCAGGCCCGCGCCGGCGCGGACGCGGTCGAGCAGCGCGGAGACGTTGGCGTCGGCCAACTCGGGGACGTCGACGAGGAAGACGGCGTCGGCGTCGCGCAGGTCGGTCGCGGCGACGGCGGAGGCGGTGCGGGAGATCAGCTCGATGGAGCCCTGCCCGCCGGCGGCCAGCGCGTTGAGGGCCGTGCGCAGGTGGACGCCCGGGCGCAGCGACTCGGGCTGGACGGAATCGCCCTCGACGACCAGGACGCGCAGCCCGCCGCGGGAGTCGAGGTTGAGGAAGAAGCGGTCGTCGTCGGGCAGCGCGTCGGAGGGCTCGAGGACGATCTGGGCGACCTTGCCCGAGAGGTCGATCGACGGGGGGATCTCGATGTCGGCGTTGGTGAGGCGGGCGGGGTCGAGGCGGAGGTTGCGGTTGACGTCGGGCATGCCCGGGAGGCTGGTGAGGCGGATGGTGCGCTCCTGCCCCGCGTCGCCGATGCAGCCGACGGAGACGCGCACGATCCGGCGGGCGGGGCTGGTGCGCTCGATGAGGCGGGCGGAGGCGATCCAGGCGTTCTGCGGCGCCCCGGCGGAGACGTCGATGAGGTGGACGTTGACGGGCATGTCGAGCCCGCGCTGGAAGGCGGCGATCTCGCCCTGCACCCAGCTCTGCTGGTGGTTGTCGGTGATGAAGTAGAGCTCGACGTTGGTGCCCGGGCGGCGCTCGCGGAGCATCGGGCGGATGGCCTGCAGCGCGGAGGAGAGGTTGGTGTCGGAGTGGAGGGGGAGGGCGGCGCGGAGCGGGGCGAGGTAGCGACCGGCGTCGTTGACCAGCGGGCCCAGCGCGCGGGTCGACTGCCCGGTGAGCAGGACGGTGGTGCGGTCGCCGGCGACGCCCCGGGCGATCAGGTCCGAGGCGATCTGCTTGGCGGTCTGCATCGGGCTGGCCTTCTTGGCCGGCTCGTAGCCCATGGAGCGGCTGACGTCGAGGATGATGAACCGCTCGGCGAGGGTGGCGCTGCCATGCGGGGCGAACATCGGCTTGGCGAGGGCGAGGACCAGCAGCGTGACGAAGGCGGCGCGGACCAGGAAGAGCAGGATCTGGTGCCACTTGATCCGGCGCGACAGCCGCTGCTCGGAGAGGTGGAGCCAGCGCAGGCTCGAGAAGGGCGTCTGGCGGACGCGCCGGGGCTTGAAGAGGTGGATGATGATCGGGATCGCCAGGAGGGCGAGGCCGAACATGGCCGCCGGGAAGAGGAGGTTCAGCATGGAAGGGCTCCTCGGAAGGCGGAGTGCATGGAATTGCATGAGCGACGCGCACAAGCCCATCGATCCCGGCGGTACTCCGTCGGGTTCGGTGGGGTCGGCCCCGGAACCCCACGGAACACGACGGAGTACCGTCGCGATCCGTGGGCTTGGGGCGCGGGGTCGCTCAGTGGGCTCGCTTGTTGTCTCGTCGTCTCTCTCATTTGTGCGTCTTGAACCGGCGGTGGAGGTAGGCCGAGAGGGCGGTGTCGTACGGCTCGCGGGTGTTGATCAACTGGTAGTCGATGCCCACCTCGGTCAATCCCTTGCGGTAGAACTCGGTGAGCTCGTTCATCTTCTCGAGGTAATGGTCGCGCACGTCGTCGGGGTCGATCTCCAGCTCCTGCCCCGTCTCCATGTCGCGGAAGAGCGTCGCCCCCTGGAACCCGAAGTCCAGCTCGGCGGCGTCCTGCACGTGGAAGACCAGCACGTCGTGCCGGTGGCTGCGCAGCAGGCGCAGGGCCTTGAGCGTGGCGTCGGGGTCGTCGATCAGGTCGGAGATGACCACGACCAATCCGCGGCGCTTCAAGTTGCGGGCGATGGCGCGGAGGCTCGCGGTGACGTCGGTCGTCCCCGTCGGCTCGCTGTTGACCATCGCCTGCATCATCTGCCTCAGGTGCGTCGAGCGGCAGCGGGCGGGGATGAGCAGCCCGGGCTTGGCGCCGAAGAGCGCGAGGCCCACCGCGTCCTGCTGCTTGAGCATCATGTAGCCCAGCGTGGCCCCCAGGAAGCAGGCGTAGTCCCACTTGGTCAGCGCCCCCGTGCCGTAGCCCATCGAGGCGGAGCGGTCGAGCACGATGAAGCAGCGGAGGTTGGTCTCCTCCTCGAAGCGCTTGATGTAGTAGTGGTCGGTGCGGGCGTAGAGGTGCCAGTCGATGAACTTCAGGTCGTCGCCGGGGACGTACTCGCGGTGGTCGGCGAACTCGACGGAGAAGCCGTGGAACGGGCTTTTGTGCAGGCCGTTGAGGAAGCCCTCGACGATGAGCTTGGCGAGCATCGGGGTGAGCCCGACGCGGGTGAGCACCGCGGGGTCGAGGTACTGGGTGGGGATGTCGGAGCGCTGGATGGCGGTGGGGCCGCCGCTGGGCGTGGCGACGCTCACGGCGTCGCGCAGCTTGGCGAGGAGCTGCGCGGCCCCGGGGCCGAGGCGCTGGATCCAGTTGCCTTCGCGGCGCGGCTGCCCGGTGGCGGCGCGGGCGGCGGAGGGCGTGGGATGGGGGGATTTGGGCGGCAAGGGAACTCGATGTTGAGTTGAGGCTTGCGGGGCGGTGTGGCGACGCGGGGGCGCGGGGGGTTCAGGGCTGCGTGGGTGAGGACGCGGGCGAAAGCACGGGCGAGGCGCCCACGCCTCAGGCCTTGCTGCGCTCGGGCACTTCCTTGAGCACGCGCTGGATGATCGCGTCGGTGGTGATGCCCTCGGCCTCGGCGACGAAGCTCGGGGCGAGGCGGTGGCGGAGCACCGGCGTCGCGATCGCCCGCACGTCCTCGCACGAGACGTTCGTGCGCCCCTGCAGCGCGGCCCGTGTCTTGGCGGCGAGGATCAGCGCCTGGCTGGCGCGGGGGCCCGCGCCCCACGCGACCTGCTCCTTGATGAACGCGGGCACGCCCGGCTCATGCGGGCGCGTCGCGCGGACCATGTCGACGGCGTATCCGGTGATGTGGCGCGAGACGGGGATGTTGCGCACCAGCTTCTGGCAGAGCATCAGCGTGTCGCGGTCGCAGACGGGCTTGATCTCCGGGGCCACGTTGCCCGTGGTCCGCTCGACGATCTCCTCCTCCTCCTGCAGCTTGGGGTACTTGATGAAGGTGTTGAGGAGGAAGCGGTCCTTCTGGGCCTCGGGCAGCGGGTAGGTGCCTTCCTGGTCGATGGGGTTCTGGGTCGCGAGGACGAAGAAGGGGGCCGCGAGCTTGTAGGTCTTGCCGCCCGAGGTCACCTCGCGCTCCTGCATTGCCTGGAGCAGGGCCGCCTGGGTCTTGGGCGGGGTGCGGTTGATCTCGTCGGCAAGGATGATGTGCGAGAAGATCGGGCCCGACATGAAGACGCTGATGCGCTTGCCGGTGGTGTGGTCCTCCTCGATGACGTTGGTGCCGATGATGTCGGAGGGCATCAGGTCGGGGGTGAACTGGATGCGCTTGAAGTCGAGGGAGAGCACCTGGGCGAGCGTGCTGATCATGAGGGTCTTGGCGAGGCCCGGGACGCCCTCGAGGAGGTTGTGCCCGCCGCTGAAGATTGTGATGAGCAGCTCGTCGACGACCTCGCGCTGCCCGACGATGACCTTGCCCAGCTCGGCGACCATGCGGTCGGAGTAGGCGTGGAGGGCGGCGACCTGTTTCTCGACGTCGTTGCGGAGCTCGGTGGAGGGCGTGGTCATGGTGTGGCGCTCGGTGGGGCTGGGGTTCGGGGAATGATTCGGTGGGACAAGTCTCGGCGGGAAACCCCGGAGAAATTCCGGGGGGTCAGTGGCTCATGGCTCAGTGGCTCATCGCGTAGATGATCACGTTGATGGCGACGCGCAGGGCGTCCTCGTTGGTCAGGCCCTTGGCGTAGCCGTTCGACTCGCGGTTCACGCCGCTCATCAGGTCGAAGGGCGTGTAGAGGACCACGAGGCGGTCGTCGACGAACAGGCCGAAGAACTCGGGGTACTCGAGGTTGGGGTTGTCGCGCAGGGCGGTGCTGGTGTAGGTCACCTTGTCGAGCGGGTTCCATCCGCCGGTGAAGACCGGGTGCGAGGGCGGGAGCTTGATCAGCTCGGCGTTGGGGAAGGCCAGCTTCAGCTCCCTGCGGAAGGCGATGTCGAAGGGCTTCAACCCCGCGGCGGCGCTGGCGACGAGCATCCCCCCGCGGTTGAGGTATTGCTTGAGCCCCTGGCGCTCGGCCTCGGTGAACTTGAAGTCGTAGTGCCCGGTCATGAAGAGCACCGGGAAGTTCCCGAGCTGCGGGTCCTCGAGCACCACCTCGTGCGGGGCGTAGTCGACCGGGACGGTGGTGTTGTCGTGCAGCCCCTGCATGAGCGAGTTCTGCAGCGCGGGGTTGACGTCCCAACTGCCGGAGTATTGCACGAGGCCGTAGCGGAGGACGTCGCCCGGGCGGGACTTGCCGGTGTAGACCGGGAAGTCCTGGGCGAGGAAACGCCCGTACTCGGTGGAGCCCAGGACGTAGGCGACGATGTTGACGCCCATGCGGATGGCCGATTCGCCGACGATGTGCTTGCCCTGCGGGTGGTAGGCGACGGAGCTCCAGGCGGCGCCCATGCCGCCCGGGACGAGGATGGCGGCGGCGCGGGTGCCGATGTCGATGGAGTAGACCTCGGGCGCCTGGCTTCGGCGGACGCCGTTGGCCATGACCATGACCTGCTGCACGCGGTACCGCGCGTTGAATATCGGGTGGTCGAGCGAGAGGCGCATGAAGGTCTTCTGCGGCAGGACGCGGCGCATCTCGCGGGCGACGGCGATGGAGAACTCGTCGCGCCCGCGGGCGGCGTTGAAGAGGATCGTCCCGCCGTCGAGGATGAACTTGCGGAGGTTGGTCACCTCCTGCTCGGAGAAGGTGAAGTCGTAATCGCCCGCCATGAAGAGCAGGGGGATGTCGACGGGGTCGAACCCGCCGGACTTCAGGGGCTTGGTGGTGTACTGGTAGTTGTTGCCGTCCTTGAGGCGCTCGTTGACGCCGGTCATGAGGCGGTAGCCGTCGTCGGCGAAGCTCTTCCACTGCTCGAACTTCTGGACGGTGCCGTCGGGGTGGACGTAGGAGAGCGTCTCGCCGTACTCGAGCTTGAACATGACGGTGAGGTTGGTCGGCGGGGGCGGAGTGCGGTTGGTGGTCTTGCGCTGGGTCGGCCCGGGGTCGGGCGGGAGGTTGGTGTCCTCGCCGCTGGACTCCATGCGCGGGGGCGACTTCACGGGCGGCGGGGGCTTGGCCTCTGCGGGGGGGAACATCACGCGCCGCTGGGCGAAGGCGGGGGAGGGGGAGAGGAGAATGGAGAACGTCGAGAGGAGAAAGAGGACGAGGGGGAGCGCGCGGGCGAGGCGGGCTCTGCGGGCGCTCCGGGGGGCATCGATCGGTGTCGTCATGTTCAGGCGTTTCATCATGGTACGGCGACCTCCAGCGTGGGCGCGGCGTCGTCGGGCTTGGCGCGATACCAGGCGTCGGCGGGCGTGATGGGCATGGTCTTGAGCACGGGCTGGACCGCGTCGGGCTTCGCGTTCGGATACGGGCCCAGCACGCGCAGAGTGTACGCGGGCGTGGGCTCCGGCGTCCCCTCCGACCCGATCCGCCACGTGCGCACCACCATGCAGTCGGGGCTCCGAGGCGGGGGCGTCCACCCGCGCGTGATCTTCGCGGGCGAGTTGCGGATGTTCAGGTCCGGCGCGCCCGGGGGCAGCGGCGCGGGCGGGTTCGCGGTCAGGATCTCCACCTCCGCCCCCGCGGGCAGCGTCCCCTTCACGTTCACGAAGACGTAGGCCTGCCCCTCCGCCCAGTGCTCGGGCTTGTTCGCCGCGTCGCGCCTGCTCACCTTCGCCGGAACGTGGATCCTCTCGGGCGGGACCGCGCAGTTGAGCAGCTGCGCCTGGGCCGCGTTCGCCAGGTCCAGCACCATGATGTCCTTGGCCAGGTTCGTCGCCTTGACGTTGACCATCTGCAGCGTCGAGGCTCCGCCCGCGGAGATGCCCAAAATCTTGGGGTTGTCGATCACGACGTCCTCGATCGCCGCCCCGGCGATGGTCACGCTCATCGCGTAGTCGCAGTCGCGGAAGAGGTTGCTCTTGATCATCGCGTTCGGGCCGTCCCACACGATGCCGTAGTGGTTCGTGTCGAAGACGTTGCCCAGGATCGTCGCGTCGACCTGCGAGCCGCCCGAGAGGGCCCGCTCGTAGTTGCCCTTGAAGGTGTTCCCGCGGATGTCGGCGAGCGGGCACCCGCTGAACGAGGCCGCGGGGTTGGGGTTCTGCCCCTTGCCCTCGAAGAGGAAGAGGCAGTCGGCCAGCTTGGGCGTGTCGCAGGCGCTCATCAGGAGCCGCGAGAGGTTGACGAAGCGGCAGCCGGCGAAGTTGGCCCGCTCGGCCGGCTTCGCGCCGGTGTTGTCGATGTTGTTGATCTTCAGGACCATCCCCGAGAGGTCGGCCTGGCGGAGGTCGACCATCGTCCCCTCGGCCGCCTCGATCGCGCCGGTGACGTCGCCCACCGGCGGCGGGGGCGGCGCGGGCTTGCCCGGGGCGGCCTCGGGCGAGACGGGCAGCGGGGGAGCCGAGGCGATCATGAGGTTCTTGCGCTTGCCCGCGAGGTTCTCCGCGCCGCTGACGATCAGCGACGAGCCCTTGTAGAGCTTGATGAGCCGCTTGGGCAGCTCGGGGCCGACGAGGCGCATCTCGGCGAAGTCGGTGGGCTGCTGCGAGGTGTCGATGCGGATGGCCCCGTAGGACTCGACGACGCCGGCGACCACGAGGGTCATGCGCCCCGAGCCGGGCTTGAAGGCGAGGGTCGCGCCGGGGTCGAGCAGGAGGTCCTTGCAGGAGGTCTTGCCCCCGTCGTCGCGGTCGAAGGCGATGGTGTCGCCCCGGGAGATGATGACGGTGTCGTTGGCGGTGGGCGGGGTCTGGGCGTGCCAGGCGGTGGGGTCGCTCCAGCGCCCGCCGCCGGTGCCGTTGGAGTGGACGTCGCCGGCGAAGGCAGGGGAGGGAGAGACGAGAGCTGAGAAGGTAGTGAGGAGAGCGAAGGCGGCGAGGGCGCGGAGGCGCTCTGCCCCTCTCCCTCCGGGAGAGGGTGGCCGGTACTCCGGCCGGGTGAGGGCGTGAGTGAACGGTTGTGCTGGATCTTGCATCAGGCCCGAGCCGCGATCGCTGCGTTTCAGGTGACCCACGCCCTCACCCGTCACGGCTGGGTACATCCGTGCCACCCTCTCCCGGAGGGAGAGGGGCAGACGGGAGCCCGCGGCGTGGTTGTGTGGTTTGGTGCTCACGGCTTGAACACCCCCTCGGTGAACTTCGCCATCGCGTCGTTCTGGCGGTCGGTGACGGGGAGGACCTGGAGCCCGTCGATCTCGAAGATGCCGGTCATCGCCCGCATGGAGAAGACGACGGTGCCGTCGGGGGTGACGGGGGCGCGGAGCTTGTAGCCGAGCTTGCGCCATTGGCCGTAGGTGCGTTCGAGGTAGAGCGTGCCAGTGCCCGCGGGGTCGATGGAGTTGCCCACGCCGTAGAACCAGCAGTGCGAGTGGGGGACGCCCGGGGCGAAGGCGCCCAGCGTCTCGCGGTACCAGAACTCGACCCAGTACCACCCGTTGGAGGTGACGTTGCGGAACTGGCGGTTGTACTCGACCTGCCCGGTGGGGGCGGGCGTGCCGTTGTAGAGCCCGACGTTGGGGCCGTCGATGCCCGAGCCGGGGGTGACGACGAAGCTGCGGGCGGTGGCGAAGAGCTGTTTCTCGCTGGCCTCGAAGCCGGTGTGGAACCCGGCGAAGGGGGCGCTGGCCTCGGCGAGGTTGGCGGCGACCTGGTTGTCCGGCTGGGTCTGGGCGGCCTTGACCGCGAGGGCCTTGTCGCGGCGCGACTCGACGACCTGCTGGTAGACCGCCAACTGCATCTTGTCGTACGACGCGGCGTAGTTCTTCTTGATCGCCGCGAGCCATTCGAGGCAGCGGTCGAGCTCGCCCATGCGCAGCGCCGTGTCGGCCAATCCGAAGAGCGCCCGGTCGCGGTAGCCCGCCCACTGCGGCATCCGCAGCACGGCCTCGTACCCGCGGGCCGCCCGCTCGTACATGCCCGAGGTCCGGTCGGCCTCGGCGCGGAGGAAGCGGTAGAGCCCCTCGAGCTTCTGCTCGGGGTAGTTGGTCTCGATCTGCGTGAGCATCCGCCGCGTCTCGGCCAGGTCGCCCGCGCGGAGCTTCTGCTCGGCGACGCGGAGCAGGGCCCCCTTGGTCGCCAGGTCGCCCGAGACGGCGGTCTCGTCGGCGGGGGCGAGGCTCGCCGCGAGGCGGTAGACCTCCGCCGCGCGAGAGAGGTCGCCCGAGTCGGCCAGCATGTCGCCCCACTTCACCGCCGCCTGCCTCAGCTCCGGCACGTCGAGCCGGCGGTTCTGCGTCACGATCTTGTCGTAGACCCGGCTCGCCTCCTCGGGGTCCTTGAGCTGCTGGTAGTAGACCTCCGCGGCGGCGAGGGCGACGGTGATCTGCTGGCTGGGCAGCTTGGCGAACTCGCGCAGCGCGGGGTCGAGCAGCTTCACCGCGTCCTTGGCCTTGCCGAGCTGGCCCATCGCCTGCATCAGGGCCGCGATGGCGCTGGCGCGGGTCTGCGGGTCGAGGTCGACCTTGGTGATGATGTGCCGGGCCATCTCCTCGATCAGCGGCCAGCGCTCGGGCTGCTCGGTCACGAGCAGGAAGGCGAAGGCCTGGTCGATCTTCTCCGCGTCGAACTTCCGCCAGTCGGTGGTCTCCAGGGCCTTGATCGCCCGCGAGAGCGAGAGCGGGTTGGAGGTCACGGGCGTGGGCCAGATGAAGATCGAGCGCTTCGCGAGGGGCAGCCCGGCGTTGGACTTGAGCGTGACGACGTACCGCCCCGGGCGGAAGTAGACGTGGTGGACGGAGCCGCCGGTGCGGGTCGTGCCGTCGCCCATGTCCCAGAGGCAGGTCTTGTCGTCGCGGCGGGCGCCGGAGGCCTCGAAGCGGGCGATGTAGACGTTGATGCCGCCGGAGGTCAGGGCGTCATCGATGCCCCACTGGATGGCCGCCGCGGGCTCGCCCGAGAAGTGCTCGACGCCCCCTGGCATGGCGGTGAGCCCCTGCACGAAGGAGTCGCGCGGGACGTAGCCGAGCTTCCGCGCCGCGGGGGGCACCCACAGCAACGAGCAGACGCCCGTGGCCGCGGGGCTGTTGCCCATGACGTGGTGGACCTCGAGCGGGTGGACGCCCTCGGCCAGTTCGATGTCCTTGCCCGCGGAGTGGACGGGCATCGAGCCCGTGAGGCGCATGTTCGTCCCGGGGCGGTCGAAGACCTTGAGCCCGTCGATGAAGAGGAAGGCGGCGTCGTCGGCGTTGGCCATGAAGCGGTAGGAGCCGACCGCCTTGGCGGGGACGTTGAAGTAGCCGCGGTAGGAGGCGGCGAAGTTGCGCGGGTCGGTGGGGCGGAAGGGGTTCGAGTTCTGGATGACCTCGGTCACCATCGCGTTGCCGATGACGTTGTCGCTCTTCTTGAGCCCCTCGACGACGGTCGCCCAGGAGTCGAGCTTGTCGCCCGCCCAGTCGCGGAACTCAACCACCATGCCCTCGGGGATCGCGTCGCCCTTGGCCCCGGGGGCGGAGGGGTTGGCGAGGTAGACCCAGTACCAGCGGTCGTTGCCGTTGCGCTTGAACTGGATGATCGTGTCGCCGGTGGAGCAGGAGGAGAGGATGTTGACGGGGATCGCCTGCCCGTCGGCGGTCTGCACGGCGAGGTCGCCCGCATCGGGGCGGAGCCAGCCGCCGGTGGGGATCGAGGCCATCACGCCCTTGGCGTTGACCGCCTTCTCGGGGTCGCCCACGACCAGGAGGGGGTAGCGCAGCTTGTAGCCCGCGAGCCACTTGGGGCCCGGCGTGGGCGCGATCTCCATCGGGTTGTTGGGCGAGGGCGGGGCGATGGCGGCCGGCGCCCCCGGGGTCCCCGGAGCCCCCGGAGCCGGATCGGCGGCGCTCGACGCCGAGGCAAGCGCGCCGAGAAGCAGCAGCGCCGCGGCGACGCGGGCGAACGGTGCGATGAAGGATCGTCGGGCGTTGGTGCTCATTCAGGCTCGTAGGTGATCCGGAGTTTCCACGTCCCGCGCCCGGACCAGACCGGCGAGGCCAGGCGGACGGTGACGTCGGTGTCCTCGACGCTGAGCATCCACCCGTTGTTGGGGGCGGCCCCGGTGTACCAGAGCTCCAGGTCGCGGGTGACGTTGATGATCGTCTCCGCGGGGGCGGACATGGTGACGATCGCCGTGGGGCGCGTCGCGCGGTCGGCGGCGTTGCCGCGCCCGCCCGGCTGGGCCCACTCGACGGGCTTGCCTTGTGCGTTGCGGTAGAGCCAGCAGGCCCCCGGGCCCCACTCGGGCAGCACCCGCCAGACGTACATGCGCGAGTCGCGCACCCAGATGTAGTTCACCGGCAGGATCAGCTCGGCCCGGGTGATCCGCTGCCCCTTGGGGATCATCCCCAGGTCGAAGCGGAAGAGGAACGAGCGGCTGACGTGCAGGTCGAGGTTCGAGGAGTCGAAGACGCCCGGGGCGACCTCGATGCAGGCCCAACTCTGCCGCGGCGCGTCGGCGCAGAGGCAGGCCATGCGGTCAACGGCGTCGACGTCGTTGACGATGACCGTGCGCCCGAACGCCGCGGAAGCCATGCACGAGAGCCAGAGCGCGGCGACGCCCAGGAGCGGCGCGAGGCGGCGGGCGCGGGTTGCGAGGGGACGCGTTCCCTGGAGCTGGCTCACTTGGGCTTCTCCTTGGGATCCTTCGCCGGCTCGACGGGCTTGGGCGGGTCGGGCAGCTTCTCGACCGCGACGTAGAGCGTGTCGGACTGGTCGGAGTAGGCCATCGACTGCACGACCGGGGCGATGAGCGGCATCTGCGCGCCCTCGGTGGTGAAGCGCCCCTTGGCGTCGAGCGCCGCGAGGAAGAGGCGGTTGACCCCGCCGATGGCGAGGGCCTTGCGCTTGGGCATGATCACCGGCGGGCCGTTGAAGGCCGCCCCGACGAAGGTCAGCTTCTGCGGGAGCATCGTCGGGTAGCCGTCGGCGTGGTCGACGCGGTAGACCGTGGTCGAGCCCCCCAGCGCGAGGTAGAGCGCGGGGAAGGCGGGGTGGGCGGCGAGGCGGAAGGTGTAGGCCCCGCCCGTGAGGTAGAAGGAGGTGAGGCGGGCCCGGCGGTTGTCGAGGTCCCAGACCGCGGGGCCCTGGGCGGCGGCGAAGGTCAGCGTCGAGCCGAAGGCGGCGAAGCCCTCGTACGGCTGGGCACTGAAGATCGAGACGTTCTCCACCCGCGTCTTGGGCTTGGCATCCTCCATGACGGGATAGCCCGCGGGCTCGAGCTCGACGTAGCCGATGCCCGGATGGCGCGGGGTCCCCACGGCGGCGAAGGGATAGAAGAGGCGCGACGCGGCCGGGTTGAGGGCGAGGCAGCCGAGGTTCAGGGCGTAGCCGTATTCGGGCCCGCGGCAGACGGCGCGGATGAGCTTGGGCTCGCCCTGCACGACGCTGAAGACCAGCAGATGGTCGAACTCGAGGAAGACGGGGTTGGCGGCGGGGTTGCCCACGCCCGGACCGTTGATGTCCTGCCAGACGTAGAGCACGGCGTTCTTGGGGTGGAACTGGATGGCGCTGGCGTAGTGGGGGAAGGTCTTGAGCGACTCCGCGCGGGGCAGGGGGAAGGTCGCGTGCGGCTTCTCGGCCGGCTTGCCGGCGTTGTCGAGCCGGTAGAACTCGAGGCGGGGCTGCTCGCCCCCGACGCCGACGACCATCAGGCGGAGGCTGTCGCTGACCGCCATCGCCTTGCTGGAGGGGGCGACGACCTGGACGAGCCCGGGGATCGGCGCGTCGATCTGCTGGCCGATGGTGATGTCGTCCTGCGCGCGTGCGATGGAGGGCGCGAAGAGCGCCGCGGCGAGCAGGCATGCCGCGGCCGCCGCCAGTCCCAGGGGGAGCGGCGGGCGGAGACGCGGGCTGCCTCGCGGGCAAAGGCGCGGATGTGCGGCGGTGGGTGGGGTCATCGGGGGCCGGGGCCGGGGGGCGGGGTGGGGCTCACTGGCTCGAGAGCATTTCGTAGTACTGCTTCACAGCCTCCTCGTAGCCGGGGATCGTCTGCTTGGCGGGCTCGTCGAGGATGCGCCCCTTGACGTTCTGCGGGCGCAGGTCGCCGGGCTGGAAGTCGCCGTGCCCGCGGTCGAAGACGCGGACGGTGTTGCGCAGTTTCTCGAGCGTTTGGGCCTGCTGGCGGAAGAGCTCCGCCGAGGGACGCTCCTTGAGGGCCTCGAGGTTGGCCTGCAGCGCGGCCTCGGCCTCGTCGAGGTGGTCCGTCGGGAGGAAGAGGTTCTTGAGCTCCTTGCGGATCGCCTTCACGCGGTCGACCACCTGCTCCTGCGTGCTGGTGAGGTCGCGCAGCTTCTCGGCGACGGCGGGGTCGAGCGGGTCGTCCTTGCGCTCCACGATCGAGAAGCGGTCCTTGGGCTTGCCCATCTTGTCGACCACGTCGTTGGTGAACTTGCCCGCGTCCTGCTTGCTGAAGGTCGCGTCCGGATCGTCGACCTTCTTGCCGCCCATGCCCACGGAGGGCTCGCCGGCGGGGTCGTCGCTCTTCTTCTGCTTCATCAGCCCCTCTTGGCTGGGGGCGAACTCGGGCCCCTGGAGCGCCTTGTCGCGCCCCTTGAGGTTCTGCGACTCGTCGCCCACGACCATGCCGTGCGACCGCGCGCCCTGCCGGCCCGAGCGCGAGATGCCGCCGATGTCGTTCGGCGGGGGCTTCTGGTTGCCCGTCGCGGCGGCGGCGGCGGTGGAGTTGATCGGGCCCGACTGCTTCGAGACGTCGCCCGCCTCGGAGATGTTCCAGCCCGCGTTCAAGTTGTACGTGTCGTACTTCTCCTCGAGGTTCTCCGCCTCGTCGAGCAGCTTGCCCACCAGGTCCTCGAACTGCTCCTGCACCCAGGGCGTGACCTTGTTGCTCTTGGTGTCGGAGAAGCCCGGGACGTGCATCGCGGCGTCGGGCTTCTTCGCCAGGGTCATCCCCGAGAAGCCCTGCCGGGCGCCCGAGTCGGCTTGCTGCATCTTGCCCAGCACGCTGTCGTCGAACATCCTGTCGCTGGCCTGCGCGTCGTTGCTCCCGTTGCCGTCGCCCTTCTTCGCCCCGGCGACCTCACGCATGTGCATGATGTCCTCGATCTTGAGCTTGGCGGGCAGCTCGAGGAGGTTCTCGGTCGAGCCGGTCTTGAGCTTGTCGAGTTCCTTCTGGGCCTCCAGGTCGCTCTTGGCCTTCTCCTGCAGGGCGGCGAGCGCCGCCTGGGCGGCCTCGTTCTGGGCCTGGCGCAGGGAGGTGTGGATCGCCGCCAGCATCTGGGCCGCGGCGACCTCGCGCGGGACAGCGTCGGCCCACTTGCCGTTCTGCACGGCCTCGGCGGCCTCCTTCATCGCGGCGGTCAGCGGCGGGGCAGAAAGCGCGACCGAGGCCGCGGCGTAGGCCTTGCCCAAGATCGGCTCGGGCCCCATCGTCCGCTCGCCCAGCCCCTTGAGCGAGACGATGGACATCTCGACCAGCTCGATCACCTTGCGCTGCCGGCGCGAGGCCGAGCCTTGGATCTGCGCGGCTCCGGTCGTGCCCGCGACCTGTGCGACCTTCGTCGCCTCGTCGCGCAGGGCCGCCTGCCGGTCGGCGAGCAGCTTGGCGACGGGGATCATGTTGTTCTGCTCCCATTCCTGGCGGAACGAGACGTACTGCTCGAACATCTCGCCCAGGCTGCGCACCACACGGTCCTGCGTCAGTCGGGCCTCGCCCAGGGCCGTGGACTTGCCTTGGCGCGTGTCGCGCGACGTGACGGTGTTGATGATCCGGCAGGCCCGCATCATCTCCGTGTCGGCCAGCATGCCCACGCCGATGCGCAGGTTGCCCGCTTGCAGCGCCATCTCCCGCGCGACGCGCTGGGCGGTGGTCGTCAGCTTCTCCTGGGTCGCGAGCTGATCCTTCATCGCGGCGGCGAGGTTGCCCCGCCCGGCGGCGTCGTCGACGTTCATGCCCGACGACGGATCGAGGTTGCGCATCCAGACCGTCGCGGGCTCCATCGCCTGCTTCTGCGCGTCCATGAGCGACTTGAGGTCGCGCTCGGACCGGATGATCTGCTCGTACTGGAGTTGCAGGAGGACGCCCTCGCCGCCGATCGCCAGCGTGTAGGGCGTGCCGGTGATCCACCGGCCTTTCTTCAGAGGGTCGGTGTCGGCGGCGCGGAGGGCGATCTCGAGCTTGTCGCCTTCGGTGGCGGCGAGGTTGACGATGCTCAGGTCGAAGAGCTTGCGGAGGTCGACGGTGCTCTCGGCGGTCCAGACCTCGACGGGCTTCCACCCGCCATCTTCCTTCGAGGCGGAGGAGGCGGACTCGTTCTTCGGGTCAGCCTTCGCGTCGGCTCCGGGGGCGGCCGGCGCGGTCGCGGGCGATCCGGGGGCGGCGGCGCGGGCGGGGCCGGCGTCGAGCGCGGCGTCGGAGGCGTGGCGGTAGAAGAGACCGACCTTGGCGAGGCCGTAGTCGTCCGTCGCCGCGAGGCGAAGCGGCATCACGCTGTCGAGGCTCGCCTCGGCCTGTCGCTCCAGGCCCGAGAGCTCCAGCGTGGGGTCCTGGTCGGTGCGGACGCGCAGGGCGTAGGGCTGGCTCAGGTGCGGCGGGTGCTTGCCCTGGTGCGTCTCGAGCTGGTAGCCCATCACGCCCTCGAAGACGATCTCGCAGGAGAACTGCCGGTCGCTGACCTTCGTCAACGCGATGCGCTGCGGGGGCAGCGCGGCGGGGGTGGGAATGGGAGCGGTCGCCCCGGACGAGCCCGCCGGCGCGGTCGTCGACGCCGCCAGCGCGGCCGCCTCGGCGTTGCCCGCGACGCGCCCGGCCTTGTTCGCGGTCCGTTGCACGATCATCGTCGCGTCGTCGGTCGACTGGTCGAATACGAAGACCAGCTTCGCCTTCGTGCCCACCAAGGCCTCGAGGTCGCCCGTCGCGCTCTGCCCCGGGCGGTCGGCCTGGCGGGTGTACTCGGGCAGGTGGTAGGTGTAGTTGACTTGGTTGAGGTTCGCGACGGCGGGCACCTCGATGCGGTAGTACTCGGAGAGGAAGTCCCCGCCGCGGACGGCGTAGTCGGTCGTCTGCGTCACGCCCCGGAAGACGAACGAGGCCTCGTTGCTGTTGGATGGGACCACGACGGTCTCGGAGGTGCGGGCGCCCGCCGCCGAGCGGAGGAAGGTGAGCTGGCCGGGGTGCTTGCCGAGGATCTTGACGTGGATGGCGACGTCGCCGCTGGCCTCGACATTGCCGGGATCGACCTCGAGTGTGGTGCGGTAGAGCGGGGCGACGTCGGCGAGGGGCATGAGGATGCGCTTCGCGGCGTTGGTGAAGTAGGCGTTGTAGAAGCCCCAGAAGCCGATGCCCACCAGGACCACGAAGCCCGCGAGGCCGACACGGATCGCCGCGGGGCGCATCTCGGCCGCCTGCTCGAGGTGGATCTGCTGCAGCCGCTGGTAGTTCTCCTGCACGACGGCCTGGCGGTAGTCGGTGTCGTCCACGCGCGGGTCGCGCGAGAGCTGCAGGGCGTTGATGAGCCGGTTCTGCACCCCGCCGGGCGTGCGCTTCTCGATCGCCAGGGCGACCTGGTCCTCGGTGAGGGTCATCCGCCGCCAGCGGGCCGCGAGCGACCAGACCAGGACCGCGGCCCCGACGAAGAAGCCCGCGCTGGCGACGACCCGCCCGACGCGCGAGAGGTGGAGCAGGTTGTCGAGCAGGAAGGCCATCCACAGATAGGTCAGCGGCAGGGCGACCGCGAGGCCCAGGGCCTCGAGGAAGAGCAGCCCGCGCCAGCGGCGGGTGTTGGCGACGACGATCTTTCGGATGCGCTCCACCAGCTCCTGGGTCGCGGCCCGGGCGGCGGAGCCGGGGGCGGAGGGGGCTTGGGGGGCGACGGAGGGGTTTTCGGCGGGCTGGGTCATGGGGGGCCCGGGGCGAGTTTGCGGAGCGGGTCAACGAGCGCGGAAAAGCGGAGGCGCAAGCAGGGGGATCGACTAGATGCGGCGGGCGGGCGGCCTTTGGTACACCGGGCCGGTGGATCCCTCAATATAGATCCGAATGGACCCGAAATGGATCCGAGAGGCGGCGTCCGACGGCGGCTCCCCCGAAGGGAAGGTGAACGCTAACGGCCATCTGCGGCGGTGTCAACGGTTTAGAGACGTGCGGGCAGGGCGGAGGCCCCCCGTCCCTACGCCACGATCTCCCGCACCGGCGTCGCATCCTCTTTCTGGCTGTCGATCATCGGCACAGGCCGCCCGCCCGGGGAGGGCAGGGGCTTTTCGGGGTCGATCCCCAGGAGCGTGTAGACCGTGCTCAGGAGCTGCACGACCGTGACGGGCCGGTCGGTGATTTCGCTCCCGTCGGCGTTGGTCTTGCCGACGACCAGCCCGCCCGGCGCGCCCCCGCCCGCGAGGGCGGCGGACCAGGCCTTGGAGAAGTGGTCGCGCCCGCTGTTGGGGTTGAGCTTGGGCGTGCGCCCGAACTCCCCGATCATGACGATGAGCGTGTTCTCGAGCATGCCGCGTTTTTCGAGGTCTGCGATCAGCGCCGCCGCCGCCTGGTCGAACGGGCGGGCCGACGCGGGCAGCAGCCGGCTGACGTCGCCGTGGGTGTCCCAGTCGTCGCAGTAGATCTCCACGAAGGGGACGCCGACCTCGACCAGCCGCCGGGCCCGGAGGCAGGAGTGGCCGATGCGCGAGTCGCCGTAGGCCTCGCGCACGCTCGCCGGCTCCTTGCCGATGTCGAACGCGCTGAGCTTGGTGCTGGTCATCAGCCGGATCGAGCGGGTGAGCGTCCGCGCCTGGTCCGACGCGGCCTGCCCCTCGTGCGAGGCGACGTAACGCTCATTGAGGTGGGTCAGCAGCTCGACCTCGCTGGCGAACTGCTCGGGCGGGAGCGGCGCGGAGGCGTTGGCGATCACGCCGTTGCCCGCGACGAAGAGCGGCTGGAAGTCCGGCCCGAGGATGCCCGAGCCCGTGCCGAAGGTGTTCTCGGTGTTCTTGAAGAAGATGTAGTTCGGCAGCGCGGAGTCCGCCAGCCCGAGCCGCTTGGCGACCACCGCGCCGATGGCGGGGTGCTCCACGCCGCCCGAGCCCTGGCGGTAGCCCGTGTGGACGTGGACCCACGCGAGCGGGTGGTCGACCTCGGGCGAGGTCATGCTGCGGACGACGGTGAGCCGGTCGGCCGACTTCGCGAGGTTGGGCAGGAGCGAGGAGAACTGGATGTCGGGGACGTTGGTCTTGATGGTCTCGAAGGGGCCGCGGTAGCCTTGCGGGGCGCTGCCCTTGGGGTCCCAGGTGTCGGTGTGGCTGGGCCCGCCCGCCATCCAGATGAAGATGCAGGACTTGGTGGGGCCGGGCGTGGCGGCGGCGCGGGCGGCCAGCGCGCCCATCCAGCCTTGGT
>JAPLMQ010000202.1 GCA_026386955.1 Planctomycetota bacterium | reverse complement strand
CTTTGGTGTGCGCGCATCTGCGCATCAAGAACGACGACGGTCAATCCGCGCCGAACGAGACCATGGGCTCGATCTTCAGGACCGTCGCGTCGCCGATGCCGCGGACGCGCTTGAGGTCGTCCGCGCCGCGATAGGCTCCGCCGCGGTCGCGTTCATCAATGATCCGTTGCGCCATGGCCGGCCCAATCGAGGGAAGGCAGGCCAACTCCCAGGCGGCGGCATGGTTGACGTCGACGTGGTAGCCCGCGTCCCTGTGCGGCAAGGCGTCGACGCGGATCGGGCGGGCCAACCAGCACGCAATCGTCGCGGCGCTCAAGGTCACGGCCAGCAGCGGCATGGGCCAGAATGGCTGCCGAGGCGGGGGCGAGACCAGCGCCGAGGGTGGGTGGCGGTTGTGATGGAAGTCGGGATCGTCCACGTATCACCCCCGCGCCGCAGTCACTTCTCCGCCGACTCGTCCGCCTCCTCCGAGGAGCTCGACGAGCCGGGGATCACGTAGGTCGTCGGGGGCGGGACTGTCGCGAGGTTTCGGCGGAAGCTCGCGAGCCTCCGCAGCGCCGGCTTAGGCTGCATCGTCTCGCTCACAAGCCCGGACAACGGAAGGTCGATCGCCGTGTGGTCGATGAATTCCTGCCACGCCACCGACTCCACGAACGGCTTGCTCAGGGCGATCTCCATCACCGCCTCCATCCAGTGGCTCTGCACCACCGGCGACCACGGCTTGCGCCATACCCCGCTGTGCGGATCGATCGGCGTCTCCCCCTGCCCCACCGCGATCATCTCCGACGTCACCGGCTCGCTGGGCGTCCCGATCACCAGGTCCAAAGGCTTCCCGAAGACCGCCCACTCGTCGAGCAGGCTGCTGATCTGCATCAGGTCGCGCGTGAACTGCCCTGAGACGGCCTGCCCCATCAGCAGCCGGAGCACCAGCGCGTCGAAGTTGATCCCGCTCTGGCAGACCTGCTCGGCGTACATCTGCGGGGGGATCGACTTGGGATTGCCCGCGAAATACTCGCCGAAGGGCTGGCGGATCTCCACGAAGACCTTGGCCGAGGGCGCGACCTTCTTCACCAGCATGCTGGTCGTGCGCGTCAGGTCGATGAGCTGCTCGAAGGTGAAGGTGAAGTGGCTGTTGATCGGCAGGCCCGAGACGACCGTCCACGCGGCGACGGAGTTCTTGTACCGGTTCACCAGCCGCTCGACATGCTCGTAGACCACGTCGCGCACGGTGTCGTAGTCGTGCTCCCAGATGAAGAGCCAGTCGGGCAGCGAGGTGGGCTCGAAGGAGATCACCGGCCCGAGCACCACCGGCACGCGGTTCTTCTGGGCCCACTCGACCCAGTTGTCGAGGACGCTCAATCGGTAGTCGCCCTCCTCGGGCGAGAGCGTCTTCCAGGGCGTGGGGAGGCTGACGAAGTCGAAGTTGGCGGCGAGGCTGGCGCGGAGGCGGTCGTTGGACTGGTCGAGCGCGACGCCGCAGCCGACGCTGTAGCGCGGCATCAGCCCCGCCGACTTGCGCCGGTTGAGCAGCAACTCGGCGTGGGCGAGGGCGAGCTCCTCGCTGCCGTCGATCGCGGCCGCGAGGGCGTCGCCCGCCTTCTTGTCGGCCAGCACGGGGCTGTCGGTCATGTGGCAGAGGGCCTCGATGAAGAGCTTGCGTGCCTGCTCGGCCCGGCGGGCGACGGGATGGTCGCTGCCGATGTCGAACATCGCCCAGTCCTCGAGCTTGTTGTAGAGCAGCATGAGCCGGTGCCGGGCCAGCTCGACCGCCAGGACGTAGGGCTCCTCACGGTCGGGCAGGTGGCAGGTGCGGACGGTCAGCTCGCCGCAGGCCCCCACGGCATGCTGGATGACCAGGGCGCAGACGCCCTGCTCGCGCTTGTCGCAGACGATCAGGCCCTTGTCGAAGGTGATCGTCCCGCGCATGGCGCTGTGGTCGGAGCCCAGGAGATAGGCGTTGCGGATGGGCCAGCGCTCGGCCGGGCGCCCGTCTTCGAATACACGGAACTTGAGCATGCTGGCATTGCCTTGGCCGGGAACTGCTTGGCCGGAACTGCGGGCCGGCGGCAAGGGTGGACGATGCAGGCCCCGAGTCACAACCACCGGGCGCCGGGATTTGGCCGCGGCGGGGTGCGCGGCCCCACCGGGGAGGGATTATTACGGATCGGCATCGGCAACGCAACGCTTGAGCCGGGCGTGAGCCGATCTGCGACGCAACCCGCGGCGGGATGGTGATTTGCTTGACGGTCCCTCCCTTGGCCGATACATTTCATCTGGACCTATCTCCGCCCCTCCATGCCCCCATTGGGAGCACGTCGTATGACCCACTTCCGCGCTCGTTGCCTCGTCCTCTCGGCGATCCTCTGCCTCAGCCCCACAGCCGCGACGTTCGCCCAGCCCGAGGAGAAGGCGCCCGCGGCGTTGTGGACCGACTTTTCCGCCGCCGTGAAGGGCGACCTGCAGGAGCCGGCCCGCGACTCCGCGAGCCAGATCCTCGCCAGCCGCAAGCTCGACGACACCCGCTTCGCCAAGCTCATCGACGACGACCCGGACCACAACGCCCTCTTCGCCCAGGGCCTCAAGAGCGAGAAGGTCCATGACGCGACCGTGCGCATCCTCGAGCGCTACACCTCGATCAAGTCGCGCCCCAAGCTCGCGCCCTACTGGCTCAACTTCATCCACTACGTCCGCATCGCCCGCCCCGACGCCGCCCAGGCCGAGGCGACCAACCTCCTCGCCCAACTGCCCACCGTCACCGCCGCGACGCTGACCGACGGGCTCGCCGACGCCGGCGGGGCCGCCCTGGCCCAGCGCGTCGAGGACCAGACGCTGCTCGACATCGTCGAGTCGCGCGAGTACCCCGACTTCGACGTCACGCTCCAGCGCGCCGCCCGCATCGCCACGCTCAAGGACCTCTCCGAGAAGATCCAGCAGAAGATCCAGGACGCTCGCATCAACCGCAGCCGCGACCACGACCGCATCGTCACCGACATCCAGCGCCTCTCCGAGGGCGAGCGTGCGAACCTCAACGCCATCACCCGCCTCCGCGCCGCGGGCCAGTTCGCCGCCCCTGAGCTGCTCGCCGCCCTGCTCGACGAACGCCGCGCCAAGCTCCAGCCGTTCGTCCTCGCGGCGATGGTCTCCATCGGCCGCCCCGTGGTCTACCCGCTCTCGGTCGCGCTGCCCAACCTCGAGGCCGTGCCCCAGGGCCAGGTCGCCCAGGTCCTCGCCGAGATCGGCTACCCCCGCGCCCTGCCTTACCTCAAGCTCGTGCTCGACAACCCCAAGACCGACGCGAACACGCGGACGATCGTCGAGACGGCCTACAAGCAGATCTCGCGGAACATGAACCTGCCGAAGAACGTCACCGCCGCCGAGCTCTTCCTCACCCTGGGGCAGAACTACTACAACTCGGGCTCGACGGGCGACACGCTGATGGGCTTCGACCCCGCCGCGGGCAAGGGCGTCGCCTGGTCGTACGACCGCGCCGCCGGGCTGATCGACAGCCGCGTGCCCGTCTCGATCTTCGCCGACGTGCTCGCCATGCGGGCCTCGCGCCAAGCGCTCGACCTCAACCCCAAGCTCGACGCCGCGATGAGCCTCTGGCTGATGTCCAACCTCCGCCGCGAGAACCGCCTCGCCAAGGGCGAGGTCGACCCGAGCTACCCGACGAACCTCCAGCCGCCCGCGTTCTACCTCGGGATGGCCGGCCCGCTGCGGCAGCACGACGTCCTCAACCGCGCGTTGGAGGACAGCGACACCGCGCTGGCGCTCGACGCGATCGGCGCGCTGTCGCAGACCGCGGGGACCGACGCACTGGTCAACCGGGCCGGGACCGCCCAGCCGCTGCTGCGGGCCCTGACCTATCCCGACCGTCGCGTGCGCTTCGCCGCCGCCTTCGCCCTGACCAACGCCCAGCCCAAGAGCGAGTTCCCCGGAAGCTTCCGCGTGGTGCCCGTGCTCGCCGAGGCGGTGCGCCAGACCGACGTCCGTTACGCGGTGGTGATCGGGAAGGACACAGACTCGCTCAACCGCCTCGCCGGCGCCGTCTCCGAGTTGCAGCCGCACTACGAGGCCATCCCCGGCACGAACCTCAACGCCGTCGCCGAGCCGATCGGCAACGGCCCGGGCGTCGACCTGATCGTCACCAACCAGTCCCTCGAGCAGGTCGTCAGCCTCTACCGCCAGAGCGCCGCCGACTACAAGCTCGCGGCCGTGCCGATCGTCGCCTTGGTCTCGCCCGGCGACCAGATCGAGCTCAGCCGCCGGTTCGACCGCGACCCGCGTCTCCGCCCCGTCGCCATGACCGAGGACGCCAAGCAGCTCAAGCCCGCGCTGGAGCAGGCCGTCACGAGCTACGCCGGCGCGGCGATCAACGCCGAGGAGGCCGAGCAGTTCGCCCTCACCTCGCTCCACCTGCTCCGCAGCCTGGCCCTGAACACGTCGAACGTCTTCAAGGTCGGCGAGGCCGAGCCCGCCTTGGTCCGCGCCCTCAACGACATCCGCCCCCAGGTCGCCATCGACGCCGCGGCGGTCCTCTCGCTGCTCGACTCGGGCGACGCCCAGCGCGCCTTGGCCGACGCCGCCCTCGACGCCACGCAGGACCCCAAGAAGCGAGTCCCCTTCATCGTCAGCCTCACCGAGTCGGCCACCCGCTTCGGCTCGAAGCTCAACGAAGTCCAGCTCGGGAAGGTCCTCGACCTGGTCAAGACCGCACAGGGCGACTTGGCCCTCCCCGCCTCCCGCCTCCACGGTGCTTTGACGTTGCCGACGTCGAACGTCGCGCAGTTGATCGAGGCGGCGAAGTAAGCCTCGTCTCGTTGATCGAAAACACAACGGGCCCCCGGCTTTCACCGGGGGCCCGTTTTCTTTTCGGCGTGGCGTGGACCGTAAGCCGAGTTCTGTTCCCCGCGAACTTTCGCTCGCGCGGGGCGACCATTTCTCTAGGCCCGCCGTCGCCGACGGGCTCCAGCAGCCTACCCGCGACACGACGGCTTTCACCGTCCCAGCCGGACCGGCTGTCTCCCCGACCCGGTTGCCCGGGCCGGTTCACGTCGCTGCTTGGCCTTGCACGCGGTGGGGCTTGCCATGCCCGCCCTGTCACCAGGACGGCGGTGCGCTCTTACCGCACCTTTTCACCCTTACCGGCCGCTTGCGCGGCAGGCGGTATGTTCTCTGTGGCGCTGTCCCTCACCGTTGAAGCCGCCGACGAGGCCCGAAGGCCCCGCCCGCGGCCGCGGCGGGTGGGCGTTACCCACCACCGTGTCCTGTCGTGTTCGGACTTTCCTCTCGCCGTCCCGAAGGACAGCCAGCGATCGCCGCGTCCACGCCACGCGATGATTGTAGACGTTCTCTTCACGCGCCGCGCCGATCCTCCAAAGCCCAGGCACTGCGCTGTTGCGTTCAATCACCGCGCCCTCATTCATCCGTGGTAACGTGTTGCCCATGCCCACGGCCGCCCCCGCGCCTGAAGTCACCGTCTGGAGCGACGACCGTCGCGCCGGTTGGGTCGGGCGTGTCCTCTCGCTCATGGGCCCCGCCGTCAAGCCCATCGCCGTCGGCGGGCCGCGATCCGCGGGCGTCGACGAGCTCGGGCGGGCCCTGGGCTGCACGCCCGGCGACGATTTCCGCAAATTGCTGGTCGACCGCCCCGCCGCGTTCATCCTCCTCGCCACCATGGAGGGCGTTGGGCGCGACGACATCGCCGCGGCCCTCGCGCAGGACACCGTGATCCTGACCGTCGAGCCCATCGCCTCGACCTTCGACGACATCCCCGCCGCCAAGACCCGCAAGATCAGCGACCCCTCCGCCCCTGCGCCCAAGATGCTCCCGCCCGCCGCCGGGCGCGTCGTGCAGATCCCCGCCTTCCAGCAGTCCCCGGGCTGGACCAGCGCCGCCGACCCGCTCGAGGTCCTCGGCTCCGTCCGCCAGTTCGGCTACACCAGCTTCGGCCCGCCGGAGTTCTGCTCGCTCTACGCCCGGCTCTTCGACGCCTTCCGCGTCCTGCGCTCCATGGCGGGCCTCCCGGAGTCGATCGACGCCTCGCTCGTCGGCGGGCAGCCCGCGGCCGCGGACAATCTCCGCGCGATCACCGGCCACCTCACCGTCCACGCCCGCCTCCCCAACGCCGCCAGCGCCGTGCTCCAGCTCACCGACCGCGCCGCCCCCGCCGAGCGCTCGATCCAGATCATCGGCGACCAAGGCCGGCTGCGGGCGGGCGGCCTCGACTACGACCTGGTCGACGCCGATGGAAAACCGCTCGACCACCAGCGCCCCGCCGGCCAAGGCTCGTCGTTCGTCGACCTCCTCGTCTGGCAGTGGAACCGGCTCCTGCAGCGCCCCGTCGCCCCCGAGCCTACGCCCGACGACGCCCACCTCCTGGCTTGCTGCCTCGCCTGCCACCTCTCCGCCCTCACCGGGCAGCCCGAGAGCCCGGGCAAGCTGCTGGCGGTGCAGGGGTTGGGGTGATCTGCTCCACTCGCTCCTATCTACTCACTTCCTTCCGCTCCCTGCCCGCTCCCTTGACACCCCCGCCCCATCCCGTAAACTTGCTGAGCTTTTCCCGGGTTGGCCGACCGTGACGCCGTTGGGTTTTAGACCCCATCGACGGCGCGGACAGGAACCCGCCTCAACCGCGTCGGCGATGAGGCCCGTTCGAGCGCCGGGAAGAGTGCCGCGCATCCCCTCGCGCTTCGGCCCGGCTCGTGCCGGACCCAAGCGACCCGCGGAGGCCACGCTTTTCGGCGGGCCTGCCGCAGGATGACGCAAACAATCCGGTCCGCGTCTGCCGTTTAGCCCGTGGTGTAACGGTAGCACATCAGGTTTTGGTCCTGATTGTCCTGGTTCGAATCCAGGCGGGCTAGTTTTCCGTGATGCCCCAAGGATGGGTGACTTCAGTCGCCCATCTCAAGCGCTCGATCCATCGACTTCGCGAACCCGCCCATGAGCCCCGACGCCCAACCGCTCCCCCAAGCCGTCATCCTCGCCGCAGGCAAGGGCACGCGCATGGGCAGCGACAAGCCCAAGGTGCTCTTCGAGGTCGCGGGCGAGCCGATGGTCCGCTGGGTCGTCCGGGCCTGCCGCGAGGCGGGCGTGACCCGCTGCATCATCGTCGTCGGCTACCGCGGGCAGGACGTCCGCGATGCCCTCGCCAACGAGCCCGGCTGCGCCTACGTCGAGCAGAAGGAGCAACTCGGCACCGGCCACGCCGCCCGCATGGCCGAAGGGCTCTTCAGCCCCGACAAGCCGGTCGACCTCTTCGTCCTCGCGGGCGACGGCCCGCTGATCCGCGCCGAGACGCTCAAGAAGCTTCTGGCCGTCCACCGCCAGCGCGGCGCCGCGGCGACCCTCGCCTCGGCCCTCCTCGACGACCCCACGGGCTACGGCCGCGTCCTTCGCGAGGCCGACGGCTCGTTCAAGACCATCGTCGAGCAGAAGGACTCCACGCCCGAGCAACTGCTCGTCCGCGAGGTCAACCCCAGCTACTACTGCTTCCGCAGCGACCTGCTCTTCAGCGCCCTGGGGCGCGTCCGCAACGACAACAAGCAGGGCGAGTATTACCTCACCGACGTCCCCGCGCTGCTCAAGGCGCAGGGGAAGACGGCCGCGGTGATCGACGCCGTGCCCCCCGAGGACGTGCTGAGCATCAACACGCCCGAGCAGCTCGCCGAGGTCGACCGCATCCTCCGCAAGCGCCTTGCCGCTTCCTCCGCCCACCCCTCCGCAGGAAAGGCCACGAGGTGACCGCATGAGCCGATCCGACCGCGAATACCTCAAGATCTTCTGTGGCCGCGCCTCGCGCGACCTCTGCGAGCACATCTGCCGCTACCTCGACCTCCCGCAGGGCCAAGGGCACACCGACATGTTCCCCGACGGGGAGCTGATCGTGAAGCTCGAGGAGGACGTCCGCGGGCGCGACTGCTACGTCATCCAGTCGACCTACCACCCGGTCAACGCCCACCTCATGGAGCTGTTGATCTACATCGACTGCCTCAAGCGGGCCAGTGCCCGCCGCGTCACGGCCGTCATCCCCTACTTCGGCTATGCCCGCCAGGACCGCAAGGACGAGGGGCGCGTCCCCATCACCGCCAAGCTGGTCGCGAACCTCATCGCCACCGCCGGCGCCGACCGCGTGCTGGCGATGGACCTCCACGCCGAGCAGATCCAGGGCTTCTTCGACCTCCCCGTCGACCACCTGCACGCCGCCCCGGTGATCGTGAAGTACTTCGAGAGCATCCGCGACCAGTTGGGCGACATCGTCGTCGTCTCGCCCGACGTCGGGAACGTCAAGCTCGCCAACAAGTACGCCAACTGGCTCGGGGGCGAGCTGGCGATCGTCGACAAGCGCCGCAAGTCCGGGACCGAGGTCGTCTCCGCCAACCTGATCGGCGACGTGAAGGACAAGACCGCCCTGATGTTCGACGACATGATCACCACCGCGGGCACCGTGGTGGAGGCCTCGAAGATGATCATGAGCCGCGGGGCCCGCAACGTCATCGCCGCCTGCACGCACCCGGTGCTCGTGGGCCTGGCGATGGAGCGCCTCGCCGACTCGCCCATCAGCAAACTGATCATCACCGACACCATCCCCTCGGGCGCCCGCTGCAAGCCGATCGAGTCGAAGCTCGTCGAACTGAGCGTGGCCGAGCTTTTGGGCGAGGCGATCCACCGCATCCACCACAACCAGTCCGTGTCGAGCCTGTTCCGCAAGAGCGACGGCAACAAGAAGGAATAGCCGCGCCCGAGCCGCGGCCCGTCGCCGCACGCCTCAACTTGAATCAAACGATCGAGTGAAACCGCTGAAATCCTGAAGGAGCAAGTCCATGGCCAAGCGTGAGATCCCCAAGATCCAGGTCCAGTCCCGCAACCAGCTCGGCAAGCGCTACGCCGCCCGCCTGCGCAAGTCGGGCCGCATGCCCGCCGTCGTCTACGGGCACAAGAAGGAGCCGCTGCACGTCTCCGTCGACCAGCTCGAGATGAAGGAGCTCCTGCACAACAACACCCACCTGCTTGAGATCGTCCTCGACAAGAAGGCGGAGCCCTGCCTCGTCAAGGACATCCAGTGGAACCACCTGGGTTCGGTCGTCGTCCACGTCGACCTCGCCCGCGTCGACCTGACCGAGCGCGTCAAGATCGACGTCCAGTTGACCCTCGTCGGCGAGGCCATCGGCCTCAAGGAGGCCGGCAACCTCCTCGAGCACTTCATCACCTCGCTGCCCATCGAGTGCCTCGCGACCGAGATCCCCGACCGCATCCGCGTCGACGTCAGCCACCTGAAGGTCGACGAGTCGATCACGGTCAAGGAGCTCAAGCTGCCCGAGGGCGTGACCACCACGCTCAACCCCGAGGCGATCATCGCGGCGATCCACACCATCGCCGAGGAAGTCGTCGCCCCGGTCGCGGGCGCGGAAGGCGGCGCGGAGCCGGAAGTCATCGGCGGCAAGAAGCCCGAGGACGGCGAGGCCGCCCCCGCCGCCGGCGCGAAGGAAGAGAAGAAGAAGTAAGACCTCGGCGATCGCGCGGCGATTCGTCCCTGCCAGCGCGACGACGACTGAATCCACGAAAGCCCAGGCACCGAGTGCCTGGGTTTTTCTTTGCGCGCCGCGCCGTATCATCTCCTCCTCGCGCCCGCGACAAACCCGGACCCTCCTCCCATGAAGCTCATCATCGGCCTGGGCAACCCCGGCCCCGAATACGCCAAGACCCGCCACAACGCCGGCTTCATGGTCATCGAGCGCCTCGCCCGCCGCCACGGCATGCTCGGCTCCCCCGTCCGCTCCAAGTTCCACGCCGAGATCATCGAAGGCGTCGTCGGCATCCACCGCGTCGCCCTGCTCTCCCCCGTCACCTTCATGAACCGCTCGGGCCTGACCGTCGGCGAGGCCGTCGCCTTCTACAAGGTCGACCCGACGCAGAACCTGATGATCATCGTCGACGACCTCGCCCTCGACGTCGGGCGCATCCGCCTCCGCGCCGAGGGCTCCGCCGGCGGACACAACGGCCTCGCCGACGTCCAGCGGGCCCTGGGCTCCACCGCCTACCCGCGCCTCCGCGTCGGCATCGACTCGCGCGGGCGAGTCCCGCAGGTCGACTACGTCCTGGGCCGGTTCAGTCCCGACCAGTTCGACCGCCTCGACCCCGCCCTCGACCTCGCCTGCGACGCCATCGAATCCTGGCTCAAGCACGGTATCGCGAAGGCGATGTCGCTCTTCAACGCGGACAAGCCTGAGAAGGCGTGAGCGCACGTTGTCCCACGCGCCAACGCGCTCCGACCCGCGCACCAGACTTCAAACCCACGCCAACAAAGCCCAGGCACTGCGGTGCCTGGGATCAAGACGTCAAAGAATCCCCGAGACATCCTGTGCATTCCTCGTAAAATCACGTGGATGGAAACCGATTTCTCCGACCTCGACGACGCGTCGCGAGACATCGCCCTCTTGCTTTTCAGTCAGGCCATCGCCGACGGCGCCAGCGCCCTCCGGGTCGGCCCGCCGCCGAGCGACGCCCCACAACCCAAGATCGACGGCTGGCCACCGAACGAGCATTGGGCCTTTTATGTCGCGGTCCAGTACCCCGATGGCAAGTGGTACGAATACTTGCCGCCGCCTGTGAACTATCGCGAGGCGATCCTGCGCCATCTCCGCCTGAATTGCGGGCGCGACTGGGAAGCCATTGAGCAATCAAATGACGGCCCCGTCACCTTCCGCCGCCGGCCGTGTCTTGGTTCTCCGCTCACGCATGAAACCCAGCAGCGCTCACGACAAACCCCTTCCAGGGTCGATCACATGGAACAAGACCTATCCACGCTCGTCATATCTCTGCACAAGACCATCGAGAACTATGCACTCGTCATCCTGCGCACAGCGGACATCGCCGATATCAAGGTCGGACTCCCGGAGGACAAACCCATCGAATTTCAAATGGACAATTGGCCTCCCGCCGCCAATTGGACGTTCGACATCGCAGTCCGATTTTCTGGCGATGAACAGTGGTACCAGATGGTGTCGCCCGGATCGATCTTCCGCCACGCCCTGCTCCGCTACCTCCGCGCCAACGCCGACCCCATGTTCGAAGTCCTCGACCCCACCAACCAAGGCCCCGTCAACTTCCGCCGCCGTCAGACGACATGACCGCGCATCCCATCACCCCAACGGCACAAACACCTCGCTCCCATCCATCGCCGGCGGGGCGAACGCCGCGGCGCAATGCTCGCACCGCTCGCGCGTGATCAGCCGCGGCTTTCCGCAGCCCGGGCACTTCTCGCGCAGCGGGACATCCTCGACGCAGAGCATCAGCAGCCAGCCGACGACGCCCAGCCACGCGCCCGCCACGCCCCACGCGATCGTCGGGCCCCGCGCCATTCCACCCCGCCGCGCCCGCCACGCGCAGGCCAGGCCGCCGACCAAGGCGGAGATCGCCATGCCGATGATCAATGCCGTCATCACCGGGTCGATCTGACGCCAGAAGTTATGCCAATCTCCCCGCCCGAAGACCGCAATCAGCGCCGCATAGAGCGCCATGCCCGCCGGCGCCGCGGCGAAGCCAATCGCGCCGGGCACGTAGATCGGCGGAGGCGGAGGAACCGGCATCTCCTGCTTGTACCGACGGATCTCTCCGGGTTGGCCGGTCGCCGGCTCGACCTCCATGAGCACAAACGGGCCGGTCCAATCCTGCCCTTCGATGCCCGAGACGAAATAACGGTCCGGCTCATAGGTCCGGCAAAGCGACAACCCGTAGGTGGTCTTCACGAATTCGGCCGGCAGGTCGATCATCCGGATCGGCTCGCCGTCCTTCGTCAGCATCAGAACCCGTGTGCCCTGCATGACCACGAGGCTCTGCACCTTCTCGACCGTGCGGGTCTCCCCGACCTCCACCCATTCGTTGGCGCTGGCGAGCGTCTCCCACTTGGGGGGGACGTAGAGCGTCGCCAGGATCTTGCGGGCCTGGAAATCGACGCGGTAGACGCCTCCGGTGAACGTGACCAGCGATTCGGTCTTGCTCTCTTGGGGCGTGCCAAGATATACCCCGGGAAACCGGGCCGTCGCCTCGCGGTCGGCGGGGACAAAGCCGTCGGGGCCGAGGCTGCCGAGCAGGTTGCTCGACATCTGGTCATAGACCACGAAGCGGGCGATGTCGGGACGGAAATACCAGACCATGCCCCCGCTCCAGTAGTTCTGCAATGGGATGAAAAAGCGGTAGGACCCGTGCCGATAGGAGGTCGCGTTGGCCATGATCGAGAAATAATCGGTCTGGCGGGCCAGGGCGATCGTCGGCGCGCTCTTTTCGTTGAGGGTCGCGTAGTCATGCACCGACGCGAGGTCGGGCAACGGTTTCCCGTCGAGGTCCTGCAGTTGCAGTTCGTCCCGCCTGGCGCTCGGATAATTGATGTGCACCACCCGACCGTCCTTGAGGAAGCCGATGCGGTGATACGAGTAATCCGGCGACTCTGGGTCCAGGAAGCTCCCGGCCATCGCCAACGCCATGAACAACCCGATCGCGATGGCGGGAAGGATCACGACCGCCAAAGCCCGCCTGCCCCAACCGTTCAACGGGTACGGGCTGATCCCGGCGACGAAGACCCAGCGCGCCGCCGCCGTCAGGAGCGAGATGCCCACCGCCGCCTCCAGGGCCGATTGCCAGAACTCCCTCGCGGCGAAGTTGCACAGGCCCACGATGAAGCAGGCCGCGACCGGAGCCACCCGGCTCCCGTACCACCGCGCCGGGCGCAGCGCGAGGAGCATCCCCACCGGCACCCCCGCCGCGCCGGTCAGCCAGTCGGCGACGCTCGGGAGCGCCATGCCCCAGAAGAACGGCTGCGCGACGTGGCCGGGGCGCGAGAGCCACAGCATCGCGACGGCCAGCGGCAGGCCCGCCGCGGCGAAATACATCGCCCAACCCGCGACGATCTTCCCCCAGAAAAGCGTCGGGCGAGGCACGGGGCGGTGGATCAGAAATGCCCACGGGTCGCGCCGCGACTCGAAGGCGACCACGAGGAACCCCATCAGCCCGCCCGCGAGCGGGAAACCCACCGCCGAGATCATCAGGAAGCTCTCGCCGAAGAAGCTCGAGCCCGACGCGCCGACGCCGCCGCCATGCAGCGCATAGGCCATCGCCGCCGCCAGCGCCAGCGTCAGCAGCGCCGCCCACTTGAGGTGCTCGCGCACGTCCTTCCACGCCATCGCCAGGAATTCGTTCATGCTTCGGCCCTGAGGGAGTTGAGGAAGAATGATTCGTCGCCGCGGTCGCCCATGTAGGCGAGGACCTGGTCCTGGAAGCCCAGTTCGTTCTCTTCGACCGCCGCCGCGCCGGCCCGCGCCGCGAGTTCCTGCGCGTGGCCGTTGAAGTTCGCGACCGTCAGCCGCAGCTCGCGCTCAAAGCGCTGCGTGCGCAGCAACCCCGGCACGCTGGGCGTGGGCGGGGCCTGCCCGTCGAACCGCAGGACCACCTCGCGCACCCGCCCGCGGAAGACCTCCATCGGGCAGCTCGCGCGGAGGATCGCGTGGTCCAGGATCGCCACGTGGTCGGCCACGCGCTCCACGTCGTCGAGCTGGTGCGAGGAGAAGAGGATCGTCCGCCCCTTCCCGCGCGTGTAGAAGAGCATCGTCTCGAGCAGCAGCCGGCGCGCGACGGGGTCGAGCCCCAGCGCGGGGTCGTCGAGGATCAGGAGTTCCGGCTCCGCGGCGAGGGTCAACCCAAGCGAGACCCCCGCCCGCTGCCCGCGCGAGAGTTGCCCGGCCTTGGTCTTCGAGTCGATCCGGAAATGGGCGACGATGGCCTCGAAGAGCTCCTGGTTCCAGCGGGGGTAGAACCGGCGCTGAAAATCGGCCAACTGCGCAGGGCGCATCCAGCCGTAGAGCGGATGGGCCTCGGCCATGTAGCCGATGCGGGCCCGTGTCTCCGGAGGAAGATTCCGCGAATCATGCCCCAGCAGCCGGGATGAGCCGCGCGTCGGCTCGAGCATGCCCAGCAGCATGCGGATGGTGGTGGTCTTCCCCGAGCCGTTGCGCCCCAGGAAAGCCGTCACCCCGCCGCGCGGGATCGACAGCGAGAGGTCGTGCACCACGGCCTTCCTGCCGAAATACCGCGTCAGCTTGTCGGCCACGATCACGGGTTCATTCCCGGATTCGCCCTCGGATTTTCTCACGGAATTGGAGACCATTTCGCTCATGGCTTGTCCTCCCCCTGCTTGAAGTCCGCACGGGATAGTCGCTTCTCGAACAGCGCCCGGATCTCCTCCTCCGGCATCCCCAGGCAGACGGCCTCGTGGATGAACTCCTCCAGCGCCCCCTCGACCCGCCTGGCCCGCTCCGCACGGCTGTAGACCGAGCGCTTGGCCGCGATGAAGACGCCCCGCCCCGGCTGGGCCTCGGCGATCCCCTCCCGCACCAGCTCGCCGTACGCCTTGGCGATCGTGTTGGGGTTGACCACCAGCTCCTCCGCCAGCGTGCGCACGGAGGGCAGCGCGTCGCCCGCCTTGGCCCGCCCCGTGGCCGCGGCGAGGCGCACCTGCTCCACCACCTGGCGGTAGATGGGCACGCTGGAGCCGGTGGCGACGACGATGCGGAGGGGCATGGGTGTCCGATGTGTACTAGGTCGTATAGTACAGTACCGGCGCGGGGAACCCGCGTCAAGGGTTTTCCCTCTCGATCAATGAATCCATCCCCCAAAGCCCAGGCACTGCGGCGCCTGGGTCTTCAGTCCCACGTCATCCACCGCCCGTCGAAACGCTCACCCCGTCACCCCGCGCAGCGGCGCCAGCGGCTCCCACTTCCCGTCCGCCCCCAGCACGAACGGGTCCTCCACCGTCCAATGCCTGCTGAACCACTCCGAGCTGCAGACCGCGCCGGGCTGGAAAAGAATCGGCCCATCCACCGGCAGCGCGTTGGGGTTCGCCGCTGCGAGGATCGGCTCCTCGTGGATCTCCAATCCCAGGCTGTGGATGAAGTAGCCCCTGCCGTGCTCCTGGTAGTCGGCGTTCCCCGCGAGGTATCGTTCCACTGCCGCCCGCGCCTCGGCCTGGTCCATCCCGATGCGGATCTGGTTGATCGCCTCGCGCTGCACAACGCGCATCACCTCAAAATCCCGCACCAAGTCGCGCCACGCGAACAGCCGCATCGGCTCGGAGTCGGCCGACCACACCACGCGATCACCGTCCGACGGCGCGGGGCCGAGGAACTCGTGCCACGCGATGTCGCTGAAGTAGAACTGGCAGCGCGTCTCGAAATGCGTCACGCAGATCGGCGCGTCGTCGGGCAGAAGCAGCCAGTTGCGCCCGACGGGGCTCCTGCGGATCTGCTCGCGGGCCGGGGCGTCCCACCAGTCGAGGGTCTCGAAGGTCCCGCCGGTCCAGGCCATGCGCATCGCCCCGCCGACCCACTCGACGCCCGCGTCGAGGGCGCGGTGGGCCCGGGCAAGCTGGGCCTCCTCGAGCGTCGCCCCGGAGCGCAGGGCCGAGCAATAGGCCTCCATTGCGGCGAACCCGCCCACCACCGCCCGCCGCATCAACGCCTGCTCACGCGGCGTCTTCACCAGCCGGACCTGCGGCACGATCGTGTCGGCCGGCACCCACGTCACGTCCGGCAGCGCCGCCCGCAGCTTCTCGAACATCGCCACGGGCAGCCACTTCTTCTCATAGCCCACCCGCGCCCGCGCCAGCCCCCGGCGCTTCATCTCCCCGACAAATACCGCCAGATTTTCGTCGCACCCCCACCACTCTCCGCTGCGGTTCTCCGGCTTGAGCCACCCCGGGCAGACGCCATAAGGCACCCGCCCCGCGACGTGCTCGTGGCTCCCGCTGATGAACGGATCGCCCTCCAGCGGAAGCACCAGGAACGTTGCCATCTCCTCCCACGGCACGTCGGCGTGCACCGCGTCGAAGAAATTGAGCAGGTACGCGCGATGGGCGGCCTTCCACGGCAGGATCGCGTCTAGCCGATCTCGCGCCAGCAATCGGCGGACCTCCACGAGCGTCCGCTCATCCTTCTCGCGCCAGCCGGTGGGGGCATCGTGCCGATTCATTGCGTCATTCATGGCCGCCATTCTCCAATGAAGCGTCAACTCGCCGCGATGCTCACGATCGTCCCGTCGGCGTGGCTGCCCGCGGGCTTGGTCGTCACGCGGGCGCCCAGGAACTTCGCGATCAGGTCCATGTGCGTCGTCGCGTGCCTCGACAGGCCCACGCTGCGGAACGTGCCCGCCCCCGCCAAGGCCAAGGGCAGGAGGATCTGGTCGGTCAGGTACTCGCCCACCGGCGCGGCGCCGCCGAGGTACCGCCGACATTCCTCGACCGCCGCTTCGGCGACCGCCTCCGCCGAGCGGAACCGCTCGCCGAAGCCGGTGAAGACTTCCGTCACGTTCGCGTGGGCCAGCTCGATGGTCACGATGTTCCCTGGCCCGGGCGAGCCCTGCGCCTCCTCGACCACCAGGCATTCCCGGGGCCAGCCAAGCCTGCGCTCGACGACCCTGAGCTCGCGCTCCGCGATCTGCCGCGGGAGGTTCGCCACTGCCGCCCGCGCCCGGCGGCTCACGACGGCGCCCCGCTCGAGCAGCTCGAAGCCGGCCAAGCCCTTCGCGGGCTTGATCTCGACGGTGAACCGCCCGCCGCCGGCGGGATAAAAGCCGGGGCGATCCAGCGTCGCCGTCACCCGCGGGCCCATCCGGTTGACCAGCGGGAGGAAGGCCTTGTCGAGGAAATCAAAGGGCGGCGCGAAGGGATTGTGCGTCCCGCCCTCGAGCACGAGGCGCGACGGGCCCGGCGCGGTGAGCAGTGCCGGGAGCACGGTCTGCAGGACCAGCGTCGCGCTGCCGGCGGTGCCCACGGCGAATTGGTAGTCGCCCGGAATGACCTTCCCCGGCGTGAAGACCAGCTCGGTCGACCCGATGTTCGCCCCCTCGGCCCCGGCGGACCCGATCCGCGCCGCCGCCTGCACCGCGGTCAGGTGCTGCCTCATCAGCCCGGGCTTGTCGCGCCCGGCGCGGATCTTGTTGATCCGGAAGGGCTGGCCCGTGCAGAGCGACAGCGCAAGGCTTGACCTGAGGATCTGCCCGCCGCCTTCGCCGAAGCTGCCGTCGATCTCGATCATGATTCGCTCACCGTTCGATCGGAGTCGCGCCGTTCGCTCGCGCCCTCCTCGCATGAACCCACATCCAGTCGACAACATGGCGGATGTTCAATCATCCGCCGGGCTGCCGACGTCCTTGATCACGAACCGCGCCTTGAGCCGGGCCACCTCGCTCGCAAGCCCGGCCTCCTTCACGCTGCGCAGCACTTCGTTGAAATCCTTGTAGGCCGCGGGCGACTCGTCGATGGGGTACTGCCGGCCGTTGTGGAGGATATCGTGCGCCTCGAACTCCGCGTCGACGGTCTTCTGGTCCAGCCGACGTGCCGCGTCCTTGCGCCCCATGCAGCGGCCGGCCCCGTGGTTCACGGAGTAGCAGCTCTTGGCGGCGCCCTCGTCGGCGACCATCACCACGCTCCCGTCGCGCGGGTTGCCAGGCAGGAGGATCGGGTGCCCCGTCTCGAAGAACGGGGTCTCCTTGAGCCCGAAGTGGCCCGCGGGGAACGCACGCGTCGCCCCCTTGCGGTGGACCCACATCATCTGGTTCGTCGCCTGGTCGACCTCCTGCCGCGCGATGTTGTGGCTGATGAAGTAGACCAGCTCGCCCTTCACGCCCGGGAAGACCGACTGGAACGCCTCGAGGACCAGCGCGTTGATCAGCAGGTGGTTCACGGTCGCGAAGTTGGCGCCCATCGCCATGTCGTCGAGGTAGGCGTCGGCGTGGGCAGTGCCCAACGGCGCGTAGACCAGCTCACGGTCATTCCCCGGGAGCGGGATCGACCACGTCTCGAAGTGCCGCTGGAGCGACTTGAACTGCCCCTGCGCGAGGACGTTGCCGAACCCGCGCGAGCCGCAGTGCGAGAGGAATGCGACGTTCCCGTCGCGCAGCCCGAAGACCTCCGCCGCCCGGCGGGCCCGCGGGTTGTCCTCGACGCTGACGACCTCGCACTCGCCGAAGTGGTTGCCCCCGCCGTAGGAGCCGAGTTGGTGGACCTTGTCGGCGAAGTTCATCACGCCGCCCGACGCGAGCAACTGTTCGAGCCGGGAGCCCAGGCCATCGGCCGTGCCGTCGTGGCCGGAGTGCTGCGAGTCCTCGCAGCGCCCTGCCCAATGGATGGGGATGCCCAGCGCGGCCAGGACCTCCGGAGCCCCGCCTCGCGTCACCGCCTGTTTCCCCAGCGCGGCGTCGACCCGGCGCGACTTCTTCGCGCTGCGCTGCCCCTGCCCCGCCCCGGTGGGGGTGCGCTCGAGGATCGCGTCGATCACCGCCCGACGGGCCTTGCGGTCGTTCACTTGGTCGGCGGGGAGGTCGAGTTGCAGGAGCGACATGGAGCACTTGATGTCGACGCCGACGGGCCCGGGGTAGACGTGCGTGGGCGAGGTGAGCACGCAGCCGACGGGCGCGCCGTAGCCGGCATGCGCGTCGGGGTTGAGCACCAGCTCCGCCACGCCCGGGGCCAGGCGCGAGTTGATCGCCTGCTGGATCGCCTTGGCGTCGAACCCGGCGCGGATCGCGGGCGTGCCGATCACGGTGATGGGCTTCTCCTTCCCGCCGCGGATGGGCAGGATGGCGGTCGCGGGCCCGGTCTCGATGAGCGTGTGTTCGTGGGGAGGGGCGGAAGCCATGGAAGTCGTCCTGTAAAGCGAAATGGAACCCTGAAATGGAAACCTGAAGTTACCAGCACAAAGGCCGGAGCGGCGTGGGTCGATGCCCCGGAGCAGGCCTGCCGACGAGGGGAGATGAAACGTTTACCCGCTCTACCATTGAGCTACGGCCCCGCGATTCGCGGAATGGAGCCGGTGGGACTCGAACCCACAACCTGGAGGATTTAAACCTGTAGTTTCACCAGCATTCGGCAGGCCTGCTCCGGGGCTCGTCCACGCGGGCCCCGGCATGATTCAAAGAAACGCGGCGACGAGAGATGCGAGAGATTCGTGCACGCTCCACCGCGGCTTTCACCGTGGCTTCGCGTGCCCGGCGGGATTCGAACCCGCTTTTGCCATGTACTCCCGACGGCATTCGCCGCGTGTTTCGTTCCTTTCAAAGAGCTTGGCCAAAGAGGCCAGGCGCGACCGACCAGTTTCAGCGGAGACGTGCAATTTAGAGTTGTAGTCTCCACCGCATTCCGCCGCGCCCGGCCCCGGAATTCCCCGGCGGTGCCTTCGCGCCGCCGGGGGGAAAGAGCCTCAAATCGTCACTGCCTCGACCTGCTTCACCCAGTGGTCGGCCGAGCCCTTGCCCTCCGCGACGGCCGCCATCAGCTCGAAGACCTGGTCGGAGAACCCGCCGACGTTCGTCACGTCGCCGGACTCGCCCGCCTGAGTCGAGCCGTACGGCTGGAGGTCGACGCAGATCATCCGGGCCTGCGGGCTGCGCCGCTTGAACTCGGCCCACTGCTTCATGGTCGCGGTCGGCCCGTTCGCCCCCGCGTGGCCGCGGGCCGTCTCGACCCACGACTGGTTGTCCGAGACGTAGATCACCAGGTCGCCCTCGGCCCGCAGGTGGTTGAGCCGGGCCAGGGGAGCCGAGCAGTTCGTGCCGCCCGAGGGGAGCGACGCGAGCTTCGCGGCGTTGGTCATCACCGAATCGCGCGGGTTCAACGAAGCCTCGACCACGTCGTCGGAGAACGGCAGGACCTTGGCCCCGCGGTTCTTGCGGAGGACCGCCGCGGCGACCAGGGCCGCCACGTCGATGCACCGCACCCTCGAGGCCGCGCCCTTCCGGTCGCCGGTGATCGGGGTCCGCATCGAACCCGACACGTCGGGGAAGACGTAGACCTTGCCCTCGACGGCCGGGACGTTCTCGATCGCCGTCTCCATCGCGTCCTGGAGCGCCTCGCCGATCGCCGTGGGCAGGTCGCCCGCGGCGGCGGAGTAGGCCGCCATGGCGCTTGAAGGTGTTCAGGTTCATGCGCGTCGCCTGCCAGGGGGCATGACGCGCGATGGCCTGCCACTCCCACTTCGCCAGGTCCAGGGCCGTCAACATCTGGAACGGCACGTCGGGCGTCTCGATGCCGCGCCGGTCCTTGGCGGACTTGTAGGCCTCGAAGCTCCGGACCAGCTCCGGCAGCGCCGAGGCGTCATGGTCCCGCCCGATGAGGTAGGCGTAGAGGGCGGCACGCGAAGCCGTCGCCGGCTTGGGGTGCACCATCTTGATCACATCCGCCAGCGACGGGTCGTTCCCGACCGAGCCGCGGAAGAGCTGCTCGTCGGTCCGGGCCTCGAGCCACTGCTGGACCATCCGCTTTGGCATCGAGCCCAGGGACTTCCGGCCGACCGCGCCCGAACGCATGATCTGCACGAAGTTGCGGAGCATCTTCGGAGAGTCGATCACGCGGTCGAACACCTCGGCCATCAGCCCCGGGGAACGGACGGAGAGCACCGCCGTGAGCAGCGCGGGGAGGTCCTTCATGAAGCCCCGCTCGCGGGCGAACAGGGCCGTGCGGGCGACGAACTCCGGCTCGACCTCGCCGCAGAGGCGGAGCACCTGGTCGAGCTGGACCTGGGCGGAGGCGTAGAAGGTCGAGTTGGGGCAGCCGGTCACGGCGTACTGGGCCAGGGCATGCCGAGGATCGAAGCGGTAGGCGACGCCGCCCGCCTCGTTGACCGTGTCCGCCTTGCGGAGCATCCGGCCGACCATCGACTTGAAAACGTTCTTGTTCGCCATGACGGGTCTCCTTCGTGGTCCCGCGTCGATGTGACGCGGACGAGGGAGATAAAGCATGGGGCGTGCCAAGATGCACTCCGACGAACCATTCATGCCGCAACCATCTTGATTGCAGGCTTTTAGCGGATAATCAAAAATCCCCCGCCGCCAAACACGGCTTCAGCAAGGCCCATGGTTTGTATTCATTGAGCTATTGATTTAGCTTATCCGCTAGCATGGCGAAGAAGCGAGTCATCATCGGCCTGCTGGGGACGACCATCGACGCGGGCGTCGCCGCCTCGCGCTGGGAGACTTGGCGCCCCACCGTCTCGCTCTGCCAGCACGAGGATTTACTGGTCGACCGCTTCGAGTTGCTCAGCCAGCAGAAGTTCGCGGCGCTGCGCAAGACGATCGAGGCCGACATCGCCACCGTCTCGCCCGAGACCAAGGTCCGCCACCACCCCATCGAGTTCGACGACGCGTGGGATTTCGAATCGGTCTACGCGGCCTTGCACGACTTCGCCGCGGGCTACCCCTTTGAGCCCGAGCGCGAGGACTATTACCTCCACATCACCACCGGCACGCACGTCGCGCAGATCTGCCTCTTCCTCCTGGCCGAGTCTCGCCACATCCCCGCCCGGCTGATCCAGACCTCACCCCCGACGCGCAGCCGCCACCAGGACGCCGGCGGCTACCGCGTCATCGACCTCGACCTCTCGAAATACGACCGGATCGCCCAGCGCTTCGACCAGGAGCGCCGCGAGGGCCAGTCCTACCTCAAGGCGGGGATCGACACGAAAAACGCCGCCTTCAACCGGCTGATGGAGCGGATCGAGCACGTCGCGCTGCACAGCCGCGACCCGATCCTGCTCACCGGCCCCACGGGCGCGGGCAAGTCGAAGCTCGCCCGGCGGATCTACGAGTTGAAAAAGCAGCGGCGGCAGGTGAGCGGGAAATTCATCGAACTCAACTGCGCCACGCTCCGGGGCGACGCGGCGATGTCCGCGCTCTTCGGGCACAAGAAGGGCGCGTTCACCGGCGCGGTCTCCGACCGCCCGGGCCTGCTCCGCGAGGCCGACGGCGGGCTGCTCATGCTCGACGAGGTGGCCGAGCTGGGCTCCGACGAGCAGGCAATGCTCCTGCGCGCCATCGAGGACAAGGTCTTCCTCCCGCTGGGCTCCGACAAGGAGGCCCGCAGCGATTTCCAGCTCATCTGCGGGACCAACCGCGACCTGCGCGAGGCCGTCCGCGCCGGGGAATTCCGCGAGGACCTCCTCGCCCGGATCAACCTCTGGCTCTTCCGCCTCCCGGGCCTCGCGGAGCGGCGGGAGGACATCGAGCCCAACGTAGCCTTCGAGCTGGCCCAGATCGCCGCCCGCACCGGCGCGCAGGTGCGCTTCAACCACGAGGCGGCCGCCCGGTTCCGCAGTTTCGCCCTGTCGGACGAAGCCGCCTGGAGCGGCAACTTCCGCGACCTCTCGGCCGCGATCACCCGCATGGCGACCCTCACCGTCGGCGGGCGCATCACCGCCGAGATCGTCGACGACGAGGTGGCGCGCCTCCGCGCCGGGTGGTCGGCCAAGTCGCCCGGAGGCGACGACGACCAAGTCCTCGCGGCCGCACTGGGGCGGAAGGCCGGCGAGATCGATCTCTTCGACCGGGTGCAGCTCGCCGCGGTGATCCGCCTCTGCCGCGCGAGCCAGAGCCTCTCCGACGCAGGGCGAGCCCTCTTCGCGGTCTCGCGGCAGAAGCGCAGCGTCGCCAACGACGCGGACCGGCTGCGCAAATACCTCGCGCGGTTTGGATTGGATTGGGACCAAATCGCCGCCGACGCGGGGGAGTGACCGCCGACCTCAGCGTTTCGCCGCACGTTTCCGCACCACGCAGCCGATCCCCTTGGGGTCGAGGTCGACGACGATCTCCGCCTTCCCCTCCCGGACCTCCGGGCGCAGCGGCTCCCCCGTCCATGCGTCCTGGTACGTGTCGCCCTCGGCGTGGTCGACCTTGAGGCATGGCGTCCGCACCGAGCGGCCGTTGGCGTTGTAGAGCGTCCAGACCGTCTCCTCCCCCGCCGCGAAGCGGTTGGCGAAAAGGCCGGCCACCTCCGTCCTCACCAAGGGCCCGACGTCGTCGCCCGAGAAAGCGGCGTGGTGGGCGCAGAGCACCTCGATCGCCCGCTTCTGGAACGCCCAGGCCACGGCGTCGTACTGCTTCAGGTTCGGCTCGCCCAGGAAGTACGACTCGCCGTTGAAGAACGGGAACTTGATCGGCCACCAGTTGCCCGACCGGCTCGGGACGTAGTGGATGATCTGGAACTGCTTGAACGCGGGGAACGCGAAGCGCGGCAGGTCGACCATGTGCGGGGCGATGGCCTCGTCGTCGACGCTGGAGAGCGCCTGGTACGAGATCGACCCGTCGAAGAATTGCCTGCTCGCCTCCGCGGGAGGGTACTCGCAGAAGAGGGCCACACCGTCGCCGACCTGCTTGCGGATCTTCCCGATCATCGCCAGCTCGCCGGCGTACGGGATCTGCCCCGGCATGTGCCCGTGCTCGGCCGAGTGGCAGAGCCAGCGCCCGTCGGTCGCGCCGTATTCGTCGACGTAGAGGATCTTCGCGCCGGTCTCCTTGGCGAGCCGGCCGTAGACGCCGCTCAGGTAATCCTGCCACGCGGGGATGAAGGGGCATTGGTTGCAGGCGTGGAGGGCGGGCATGTAGTTGGGCGTGCCGTCGCGCTTGAGCATCGACCATTCGCGCACGCGCGTGCCGACCTGCGCGCCGCGCTCGTCGTTGAGGTAGCCCTCGACATAGAGGCTGACCGCGACGCCACTCGCTTGGGCCTTGGCGATGTTGTCGTGGAAATAGGCCAGCCCGCCGACGGTCTGGTCGTAATGGCCGTAGTCGCCCCAGTCGCCGAACTCGGTCGACGCGGCCCAACCATAGAGATGGACGACGTCGCAGAGACCCAACGCGTCGCGGCAGGCCTGGATGTGGGGCTGGATCGCCCCGCGGTCATGCGGCGTGAGGCGGGTCCCGTGGCTGGCGATGTAGTCGAGGAAGGCGAAGCTCCGCCGCCACCATTCCTTCTCCTGCGGGGGGCGATGCCAGGTCTTGAGCCACGCCTTGTAGGCGTTGAAGATCGCGCGCCAATCACCGGCGAGCAGCTCGACCGACGCGTCGGAGGCCTTGAACTCGCCCCCGGGCGGGATCAGGAGGTCGGGATATTCCGGGGCCCACGAACCGCCGGCGTCGGTCTTGGCGAGGTTGATGAAGTGATGCGTGCCGGCGGTGTCGCGCGTGAGGCAGGCGAGCGCGAGGCCCAGTTCGGGGTTGAAGAACCCGTCGCATTGCAGTGGATGGGTCTGCCCGAGCGGCTCGCGGAATGTGGCCGGCACTCTGTTGATGGTCCCGCCGCGGCGACCGGCCAAGTACCAGGTGTCGGCCGCGTCGCCCAGGCGCACGCCGGAAAGCGTGGGGAATCGCAGCGCGGCCTTGGTCGGCGTGGGGCCAAGGTTGCGCAGGGTGACGCCCATGACGAGACGGGCGCCTTCTAACTTCACGCGTAGCTCGACGGCGAGCTTGGCGTTGTCGTTCGTCAACGTGTGGACCGTCTCAGTTCTGTCGGCGCGAACTGGCTGCGACCGCCAGCCGTCGCTCGGCAGCGGCTTGCCGTCGACGGTGACGGCGAAGAGCGGGCCGGGGTCGACGTGAAACGGGCCGCCCTTCGTCGACGCAAGCAGCGACTCCCACGCCGGCGCTTTCCCGCCGAGGCCTCCAGCAAGATCGCCCACCGTCAGCGCCGGTGGCGGGCTCTTCGCCTCCACGGCCAGCGCCCGGGCCAAATCATTCCAGTCCGGCTCGCGCACCAGCGCCGGCCCCGCGGCTCCCTGCCGCACCGTCGCGCCGATGATCGCGAAGCTGGCGTTCTCCATCCCGTCGACCAGCGCGATCTCCTTCACCCGCCGCTTCGCGTCGGGGTGGATCGCCTGCACGGCCAGCCCGCGGCGGACGCCCCACGTCTTCGTCGCCACATCGATGGGCAGCACCCGGTCGGGCGGCCCCGCCTCGTAGCGCACCTCGCAGACGGCCTTCTCGGGGTTGTCCATCAGGTCGATCGGCCGGGTGGGGTTCCCCTCGGTGCCGAAGGGCTCGACCGGCGGGGCGACGGCGGCGGTCAGCAGATAGACCTCCATCGCGCCGGCGGGCACAGCCACGCGGACATGCCCGCGCTCGCTTGTCCCGGTCTGGCGCAGCGCCTCGCCGAGCGGGGCCAGCGCGAAGGGCACGCCCTCGACGGTGACCTGGCCCTTGGTGAACCAATCGGAGGCCCCGAGGCGGCGCGGGAGGAAGGCCGCCCCGCGCCCGCCAGCGACCGCCGACGCGGGCAACGGGTCGAACCCGCCCTGCCCCGCAGGCCAGGGCCCGTCGCGGTATGTGAACGTGAGCATCTCCGCGAGCGGAAGCATCAACGGGCCGTCGAAGAAGTCGACCGGGCCCAACGTGAGGCCCGCCGGACCTTCGCCGGCGTCGACGCCCAGGGCGATCTTGTCGGCGGTCCAGTCGGCGTTGACGCTCGTCGTGAGGCGGGGCCACTGCCCGTCCGCGTGGATCTCGGCGGTGGGGATGGGGACGACGGCCTTTTCCTTGCCGTCGCCCCCCGCCCCGCCGAGCCAGAGCGTGTAGGCCCCGACGCCGTTGATGAGCTGCCCCTGCGTGCGGTAGCGGACCGAGAGCCGGCGGAACTTGCGCAGGTCGATCGGCTCGGGCAGCGCAGCCGTCCAGCGCATCGTGGCCCGCGGCGAGACCACGCGGAAGGTCGCCTGTCCATCGGCGATCTTCAGGTCGCGCTCCGCGGCGGGGTTGGGGATGTAGGAGGGCGCGGGCTGGAGCGCCGCGAGCCGGCCCCAATCAAGCCGGACCGGCGCGACGTCGACCGCCTTCAACTTGGCGAGCCGCGCGCCCGC
>JAPLMQ010000263.1 GCA_026386955.1 Planctomycetota bacterium | reverse complement strand
CCCTCGGGCAGCGGCAAGTCGACGTTGATGAACATCCTGGGCTGCCTCGACCGGCCCGACAGCGGGACCTACACGCTCGCGGGCGAGGACGTCTCGCGGATGAACGCCAACGGGCTCGCGGAGGTCCGCAACCGGCGGATCGGGTTCGTCTTCCAGAACTTCAACCTGCTCCCGCGCATGAGCGCGCTGGAGAACGTAGAGCTGCCCGCGCACTACGCCGGGCGGCGCGACGCCAAGCCCCGGGCCGTCGAGGCCCTGCGCGTCGTCGGCCTCGCGGAGCGCATGCACCACAAGCCCAACGAGCTCTCGGGCGGGCAGCGCCAGCGCGTCGCCATCGCCCGGGCGATCGTGACCGACCCGGCGATCATCTTGGCCGACGAGCCCACCGGCGCCCTCGACTCGCGCACGGGCGAGGAGATCCTCACGCTCTTCAAGAGCCTCAACCAGCAGGGCAGGACGATCATCGTCGTGACGCACGACCCGGGCGTGGCCGCCCACTGCCGGCGCGAGGTCCACCTGCGCGACGGGAAGATCACCGACGACATCGACAACACCGCGAACCGCGCCCCCGGAACAACCTCCGCCCCCGGAATCGCCGCCAGCCACTGACCCCTCCCGCCGCCCACCGCTCCCCGCGAGGACGCCATGTTCTTCTTCATGATTGTCAGGTCGGCGATGTCCAGCCTCGTCGCCAACAAGATGCGGTCGATCCTGGCGATGCTCGGCATCATCATCGGCGTCGGCGCGGTCATCGCCATGCTCGCCATCGCCGCGGGCGCCAAGACCCAGATCCTCTCGCGCATCTCCGCCTTGGGCACCAACCTGCTGGTCATCCGCCCCGGGCAGCGCGGGACCGGCGGCGTGATGTCCGGCATCCAGCAGAACCTCACGCTCGACGACGCCCAGGCGATCGTCTCGATCCCCAACGTCACCCTCGTCGCCCCCGTCGTCAACGGCAGCGCCCAGCTCAAGTACTTCGGGCGCAACTCGCGCGTCTCGACCGTCGGCTCCTCCGCCACCTACCTCCCCCTGCGCAACTTCGAGATCGAGAAGGGGCGCGACTTCACCGAGGCCGAGGCCTCCGGCCTCTTCCGCGTCGCCATCCTCGGGCCCCAGACCGTCTCCGACCTCATGGGCGAGAACGACCCGCTCGACCAGACCGTCAAGCTCAACGGCACGAACTTCCGCGTCATTGGCGTCCTCAAGGCCAAGGGCGACCAGGGCTGGTTCAATCCCGACGACCAGGCGATCATCCCGATCTTCACCGCCATGCGGCTGGTCTACGGCATCAACTACCTCCGCGAGATCGACGTGCAGACCGACAGCGCCGACGTGCTCGTGCGCGTGCAGGAGGACATCACCGAGCTCCTGCGCAAGCGGCACCGGCTGCTGGAGTACGACGGCGACGACTTCACCATCCGCAACCAGGCCGACATCCTGCAGACCGTCTCGACCGTCAGCCAGACCTTTACGCTCCTTTTGGGGAGCATCGCGGGCATCTCGCTGCTGGTGGGCGGGATCGGGATCATGAACATCATGCTGGTGACCGTGACGGAGCGGACCCGCGAGATCGGCGTGCGCAAGGCGATCGGCGCCAAGGACCGCGACATCCTCCGCCAGTTCCTCATCGAGGCGATGCTCATGAGCGGGGTGGGCGGGCTGATCGGCGCCCTGTCGGGCATCGGGGCGGCGAAGGCGATCCCGCTGGTCTTCCCGTCGTTCTCGACGCAGGTGCAGTTGCCCAGCGTGGTGCTCGCGATCTCCTTCGCCGTGGGCGTGGGGATCTTCTTCGGCTATTACCCGGCCCAGCGGGCCGCCCAGCTCGATCCGATCGAGGCGCTTCGATATGAGTGATCCGCAATCGGCCCAATCCCCTGAGCCCGTTGTCGTCCAACGCCACGGACACGCGCGCACGCTTGCCGCCTTGTCCGGGTGCCACATGCCATCGTACTCGTGGCATGTGCTGGTGGACGGACAGCCCACAAGCTCGCGTTGGCCTCGTCATTCGAGTGTGAAACGCCTTTTTTCAAGGGGTTTCAATGGCATGAAGCGCCGCGCAGCGATCGGCCTCTCAAGACACATGCCACGAGTACGATGGCATGTGGCGCCCGGAATCGCATCATCCCCGCGCCTCGGAGCCCTCCTCGCCGTGGCCCTGCTCGCCCTCCCCGGCTGCGCGGAGCTCGACTGGCGCGGAAACGACTCCGACTTCATCGGCCCCGCGCGCCATCTCGCCCCACTGCCCCCCGACCGCCTCCCCCCCGCCGCCCCCGGCTGGGCAGCCACGCAGCCCGCGACCCAGCCCGCGCCATACGCCCTCACCCGCCCCGCCGCCGAGGGCGAAGCGCTCTCCTTCACCGTCGGCTCGGCCCTGGTCACCGCGCTGGAGAACAACCTCGCGCTGAAGGTCGACCGCATCAACCCCGCCCTCCGACGGACCTTCGTCGACCAGGAGCGGGCCCGGTTCGACCCCGTCGTCGCCGGCGAGATCGCGGGGACCAAGAACCGCACCAACCGCGCCGGCGGCGTCGCCGCAGGCACGTCGAGCAACCGCGCCGACTCGCTCGACGCCACCGCCTCGGCGACGCAGCTCCTGCCCACCGGCACGACCATCGGCCTAGAGGGCTCCACCACCCTCGCCAACAGCACGCTCTTCACCGACACCTCCGCCTCGAGCCGGGTGGGCCTCACCGCCACGCAGGCCCTGCTCCGCGGCGCGGGCGTCGACGTCAACCTCGCCAGCCTCCGGCAGGCCCGCGTCGACGTGCTCGCCTCGCAGTACGAGCTCCGCGGCTTCTCCGAAAGCCTCGTCGAGCAGGTCGAGAACACCTACTGGGACTACGCGCTGGCGCAGCGGCAGATCGAGATCGTCGAGCAGGCGCTGGATGTCGCAAGGCAGCAGCTCGAGGAGACGCGCGTGCTGATCCGCGTGGGCAAGCTGGCCGAGATCGAGCTCGCCGCCGCCGAGGCCGAGGAGGCCCTGCGCAAGGAGGACCTCATCAACGCCCGGAGCAACCTGGGCAAGACGCGGCTGGCCCTGCTCCGGCTGCTCAGCCCCGCCGCCAGCGACGATGCGTGGGACCGCCCGCTGACGATCCTCAACCAGCCCTTCGTCCCGCAGGGGACGCTCGACCCGGCCGACGCCCATGTGAAGGTCGCCCTGCGCATGCGGGCCGACCTGAACCAGGCCCGGCTGCAGATCCAGCGCGGGAACATCGAACTCGTGCGCACCCGCAACGGCCTGCTCCCCAAGCTCGACCTCTTCATCTCGCTGGGCAAGACCGGCTACGCCAACTCCTTCGGCCGGTCGGTCCAGGACATCGGCGGCGACAGCTACGACGTCCGCGGCGGGATGCGCTTCGAGCTGCCCATCGAGAACCGCTCCGCCCGGGCCGAGGACCTGCGGGCCCACCTCACCCGCGACCAGGCGGTGGAGGCGGTGAAGAACCTCGAGCAGCTCGTGCAGGTCGATGTGCGCTCCGGGTACATCGAGGTGACGCGCTCGCGCGAGCAGATCGACGCGACGGCCGCAACCCGCCGGCTGCAGGAGCAGAAGCTCCGCGGCGAATCGGAGAAGTTCCGCGTGGGCAAGTCGACCTCGCTGCTGGTCGCCCAGGCCCAGCGCGACCTCCTGCAGAGCCAGATCTCCGAGATCCAGGCCGTTGTGAGCTACTTGAAGGCGACGGTCACGCTCTTCCGCCTGGAGGGCTCGCTGCTGGAGCGGCGCGGGCTCGACGCCCCCGGGCGCGAGCCGGTCGACCCCAACGGCCCGCCTCCGGGCGCGGGTGTTGGCGCGGGGTCTGGGGCGGAAATCGGGCCGGCCACGCAGCCCTGATGCGGAGTCCCGCGCCGGTCGAGCCGATCAACTTGGCGTTTCCCCAGCGCCCGCCTAGACTGCCCGGAATCCACCTCAATTTTTGACAGGGTCCCTGCGTGAAAATCGCACAGCACAAGGTCGTGACCATCAATTACAAGCTGACCGACCCCAAGGGCCAGGTCATCGACACCTCGGAGGGGCGCGAGCCGCTCGTCTACATCCACGGCGGGGGCAACCTCATCCCCGGCCTCGAGTCCGCCCTCGAGGGCAAGGGCGCCGGCGACCGCATCGACGTCACCATCGCCCCCGAGCACGGCTACGGCCTGCGCAACGAGGAGCTCGTCCAGCCCGTCCCGCGCAAGTCCTTCCCGGGCGTGAAGGTCCTCGAGGTCGGCATGCAGTTCCGGGCCCAGGGGCCCGACGGCCAGCGTGTCGTCACCGTCGTCTCCTTCGGGAAGGACGATGAGGTCATGGTCGACGGGAACCACCCCCTCGCGGGGATGCCCCTCCACTTCGACGTCACCGTCGTCACCGTCCGCGCCGCCACCAAGGAGGAGCTCGACCACGGCCACGTCCACGGCCCGGGCGGGCACCACCACCACTGATCGATCCGGCTTGGACCGCTGCGCGGGAACAAACCCCGGCACCCGCGTGCCTGGGCTTCATGGACATTCATGTACAGGCATCTGCCCAACCAGCTCACGGTCCTCCGGCTCGTCCTGGCGGGCGTCTTTTTCCTGACGTTGAACTTCTACCGCTACCCCTACGAGGGGCGGGCGGCCATTCCCGCGGCCATCGTCCTCTTCGTCCTCGCCGCCCTGACCGACTGGCTCGACGGCTTCCTCGCCCGGCGGTGGAAGGCCGAGAGCACCTTCGGACGGATCATGGACCCCTTCTGCGACAAGGTGCTGATCCTCGGGGCCTTCATCTACCTCTCCGGCCCGCGCTTCGTCGACCCCCACGCCGTCGAGCGGCAGGAGTTCTTCACGATGATCTCGGGCGTCTACCCGTGGATGGTCGCGCTGATGCTCGCCCGGGAGCTGCTGGTGACCAACGTGCGCGACGAGATGGAGGCGCAGGGCGTCAAGTTCGGCGCGTCGATCTTCGGCAAGGTGAAGATGGTCCTGCAGGCGGTGGGGATTCCGATTATTTTGCTGATCGTCTGGCTCGGCCCGCACGACGCGGGGCGGGAATGGCTCGCGACGGTGCGCGACGTGCTGGTCTACTCGACCGTGGTCGCCACGGTGCTCAGCGGCGCGCCGTACATCATCAGCGCCGCCCGGGCGCTGCGCGGCGGGAGCCCTTCGGGGCCGGGTTGATTTGACGGGGATTCACGGGTGATCGACGCTGTCCACCCCCGCCCGACCGCGGGGAAAGGCGTCCTGACAACGGAGAGTTGCACATGGCTGTCAACGGGTATGTCGCGTTCGACCTTGGGGCCGAGTCCGGGCGGGCGATGCTGGCGACGCTCAAGGCCGACCGGCTTGAGATCACCGAGGCCCACCGCTTCCTCAACGTCCCCCAGCGCCTCCCCAGCGGGCTGCACTGGAACCTGCTCGACCTCTGGGCCAACCTCGTCGAGGGGCTGCGCAAGTGCGGGCAGGTCGCGCGCGAGCGGAACATCAAGCTCGTCTCGCTGGGCGTCGACACCTGGGGCGTCGACTTCGGCCTCGTGGGCAAGTCGGGCCAGCTCCAGGGCCTGCCCTTCGCCTACCGCGACGCCCGCAACGAGCCGGCGATGAAGGCGGTGCTCAAGAAGCTCGGCGAGCAGGAGATCTACCGCACGACGGGCATCCAGTTCATGCCCTTCAACTCGCTCTTCCAGCTCGCCGCGCAGCACGCCGCCGAGCCCAAGCTGCTCGCGCAGACGCATCGCCTGCTGATGATGCCCGACCTGCTCCACTACTTCTTCAGCGGCAAGCTGGTGAACGAGGCGACCATCGCCTCGACCACGCAGATGATCGACCCGCGCACCGGCCTCTGGGCCCCGAAGCTGCTCAAGGGGCTGGGCCTGCCCACGCAGTTCCTGGGCGAGATGGTGGCCGCGGGCACGCCGGTGGGGACGATCCTGCCCGAGGTCGCCGAGGCGGCGGGGCTCACGCCCGCGCAGGCTCGCGGGCTGCGCGTGATCGTTCCGGGCTCGCACGACACCGCCAGCGCCGTCGCCGCGGTGCCGGTGGACCGGCTCAACACCGCTTCGGGCAACTGGGCCTACCTCTCCAGCGGCACGTGGTCGCTGATGGGCGCCGAGTTGACCGCCCCGCTGGTGACCGACGACACGCGGGCCGCGGGCTTCACAAACGAGCGCGGCGTGGGCGGGAAGATCCGCTTCCTCAAGAACATCTCGGGGCTCTGGCTGGTGCAGGAATGCCGGCGCGACCTCGCCCGCCGCGGGCAGGAGATCAGCTACCAGGACCTCACCGACCAGGCCGCCAAGGCCGAGCCCTTCCGCACGCTGGTCGACCCCAACCACGGCCCGTTCAGCGCCCCGGGCGACATGCTCGCCAAGATCGCCGCCTTCGCGAAGAAGACGCGCCAGCCGGCGCCGACGACGCCCGGGCAGTTCGTCCGCGCCTGCCTCGAGAGCCTCGCCCTGACCTACCGCCACACGCTCGACAACCTCGAGGGGCTGCTTGGCCGGCGGATGGACCTGCTCCACGTCGTGGGCGGCGGCGGGCAGAACCTGCTCCTGAACCAGATGACCGCCGACGCGCTGGGGCGCACCGTGGTCGTCGGCCCCTACGAGGCGACCGCCATCGGCAACGCGCTGACCCAGGCCCTCGGGGCCGGGCAGGTCGAGGACCTGCTCCACTTGAGGCGGATCGTCTCGCGCTCGTTCCGCCCGGTGACCTACGAGCCGACGCACGCCCAGGCGTTCTGCGAGCAGCGGTCAAGGTTCGAGAAGTTGTTGGAGAGCTGAGGAATCGTCATGTCGCGGTTCGTGACATGATCGATCGACGACTTGACCCAAAGCCCATGCACTGCGTGCCTGGTTTTTCTTTTGCGCGTCGTTGGACCCATCAAAAAAAACCAGGCACGCGGTGCCTGGGCTTTGTGGATTCAAATCGATTTCCGAACGTCGTCCGTCGATCCGACGAGCGACTCATTTCGCATGCAGATGGCTCATGTGCGTCCCCTTCGCCGGCTCGAACTTCTTCGCCCCCTTCGTGATGTAGTGGCAGATGAAGCTCCGGCGGAAGCGGTCCGTCGTCGTGTTCGGATACGACCCGTGGATCGTCTTGCCGTCGAAGAAGAGCACGTCGCCCGCCTTCATGTCGACGCCGACGATCTTCGCGCCCGATGGCAGCCTGCTCTGCCCGCCCGTGAACGACGTCGAAAGGTCGGCCGCCTCGACGGGCAGGAGCCCGAGCTTGTTCGAGCCGGGCACGACGACCATCTGGCCGTTGGCGGAGTCGGAATCGTCCAGCGCGACCCAGACGCCCACCAGCGGGTCGATGGTGATGTACTGCTGGTCCTGGTGCAGGGCCTGCCCGCGGGCGAGCGGGGGCTTGAAGTAGAGCATCGTCTGGTTCAGCACCGCGACGTCGTTGGTGAGTTGGGCCACGCCCGCGAGCAGCCTGGCGTCGCCCGCGGCGGTCTTCGTCTCCTCGTCCCAGTCGTGCATGTTGATCATGCGCGGGAACTTGTTGAGCGGGTCGTTCGGCTTGTCGGGCTCGGCCCCGTAGTCGCCGGGCTTCGAGCCCGTCGCCCGCACGGCCATGAAGTGCTCTCGCAGCTTCGCGACCTCCTGCGCCGTGTAGACGCCCTTCGCCGTCACATAGCCTTGCTCGCGGTATTGGGCGATCTGCTGGGGGGTCAGTTGCATGGGTGTGGACCTCGAAAATGGGCCGGGCGAGGGAGTCAAGCGCCCGGCGCGGGGGCCGGGTGATGCAGATAGTAATCTCGCTCCAAGTCGCCCGTCGGGCAAAGGTCGCGGGTCGCCTTCTCCGCCTGCAGGGCCCAGCGGGCGATCTTGCGGAAGTGCGACGGGCGGAACTTGAAATAGACCTGGTGCCCGTTCACGAAGAGGTGCGGCTTCCAATCGAGCACGAGCTTGGCGCTGGCCTCGAACCCCTCGCGGAACCGGCTGCCGTTGAACGCGGAGAAGCCGCCCGTGCCGTTCCAGCGCGAGTTGGCCTGGAAGTTGTCGCCGCCGAAGAAGACCCGCTTGCCCGCGATGGTCGTCATGAACGCGGCATGCCACCACGTCTGCCCGGGGAAGGGCGCGACGCGGAACTCGAACTCGTTCCACGTCCACGAGCCGGTGATCGGGAGGAAAGCGTCCGGCATCACCGGCGTCGCGGGGAGCCAGGGGGCGTCGATGTCGCTGATCGGCGCAAGGGGCGCGGCGACGCGCGGGTGGAGGAAGATCCGCGTGCCGTGGCGTTCGCGCAGCGCGGGGAGGCCGTCGCTGTGGTCCATGTGGAAGTGCGTCGCCGTCGCCGCGGTGACCTTCGGGTTGCCCAGTTCCGTCAGCAGCGCGTCGAGCGCGGGCAACTCCTGCAGCCAGGGGTCGAAGACCAGGGCCTCCCCCGTCTTGGAGACGAGCACCCAGGTGTTCGTCCCGGCGATATAGAGGTTCGGCAGGACGCGGGCCGCTCCGCAGGCGAGGAACTCAGGGGCGAGGTAACGGTCGGTCTCGTCGGGGCAGATGTTGCCCTTGGCGTGATAAAAGGCGAGGAGCTTGCGGGAGAGCGTCGCGAGCATCGTCCGCGGAGAACTTTCGATCGAAGGGCCGTACCCAGGGCAGAGCAGGTCGATGTGGATTTGGCGGAGGCGTTCGATGCCTTCCCAGGCCGCGAGGGCGCCCGAGCCGGTCCAGTGGTCCCACTCGAGGTTGTGGGGCAGGTGGATGGTCGCACCGGCGTGGGCGGCGTCTCCGCAAAAGGCGATTTGCTCCCGGCCGTGGTCGAGGAGGAGCGTCAACGCGTTCTGGCCGTGGCCGGGGGTGTGGATGAAGCGCAGGCGGGAGGAGCCCCAGAAGAAGTCGGCGAAGCCGCCCAGGTCGTAGCGCACCGGCACGGGCAACCCGCGCGGGAGGACGCTGTAGCTCGCGGGCGTGCCGCCGTCGCGGCGGGTGCGCCAGAAGGCGGCCACGCGGTCGGGATCGAGGAAGGCCTGCTCGCCCGCGGGGGCATGGACGACGAACGGCCAATCGGCTCGTTGTAGAAGGCCGGCACAATTGTCGGCGTGGTGATGGGTGAGGAAGACGTGCTCGGGATGAGGCAAGCCCATCGCGGCCGCCTGTTCGAGCCACGCGCCGGAGCCGAAGTCGACGGCGATCGACTTGCCGTCCTGCACGACGAGGTAGACGTTGCAGGTGTCGTCGAAGCGATGGATGCCGGGGCGGAGTTGGGAGTTGGCGAGGGGCATGATTGGCGCTCCGAACGTACGGGCAAGGCAGAATTGCCTCTCTGCCCCTCTCCCTTCGGGAGAGGGTGGCACGGCTGTACTCGGCCGTGACGGGTGAGGACGTGGGCGGCCAGAGGGTACCCAGAAAACGCTGCACGCCTGGTGCAAGTTCGTAGGTCGCCGGTTGCCCACGCCCTCACCCGGCTCGTATACTCTACTCCCTCTCCCGGAGGGAGAGGGGCAGAGTGGCGGCCCGCAATTCCGGGCTCACGCCAGCTTCTTCCGCGCCGCGGTGCCGGCCTTGGTCGTCATCACCTCATAGCCGGCGTCGACGAGTTCCTTGCGCAGCTTGTCGGCGGCGGCAAAGTCCTTGGCCTTGCGGGCAGCGTCGATCTGGGCGCACAGGCCGTCGGCGTGGGCCTGTCCAGACGAGCCCGTGGACGCGGCGGCACCGGTCGCAGACGCCTGAGCTTCCGCGACGCCCGGAGAGACCTGAATCGCCCCCACCGCCAGCACTGAATCGATCTTCCGCAGCACGCCCAGCGCGACCGCGGCGTCCTCGCCGGGATCGCCAAGCCACTTGAAGATCGCCCCGAGCGCCCCGGCAGTGTTGAGGTCGTCCGCGAGAGCCGACGCAAACTGCGCCAACACCGGGTGCGTGAGGTCGACCTCCGCCGCCTTCCCGCCAGTCTTCGCCTCAAGCTTCGCGGAAAGGTCGCGGATCTTCTGCACCGCCCCGGCCGAATCCTCCAGCCCGCGGGCCGTGAAGTTCAGGTTCGAGCGGTAATGCCCCTTGAGCAGCTCGAATCGGACCACCGCGGGGTCAACCGCGCGCCCGGTCGCCTTGCCGGACAGCACATCGCGCAGGGTGAAGAAGTTCCCCTTGCTCTTCGACATCTTCTGCCCCTCGACGAGCAGGAAGCGGGCGTGCATCCAGTAGCGGGCGAAGAGGTCGTTGCCGCTGGCTCCGCACGACTGCGCGATCTCGCATTCGTGGTGCGGGAAGATGTTGTCCTCGCCGCCTGTGTGGATGTCGATGACGCTGCGCCCCAGGAGGGCCGTCGCCATCGCGCTGCACTCGATGTGCCAGCCGGGGTAGCCCTCGCCCCAGGGGGAGGGCCACTTCATGATGTGCGACGGGTCGGGCTTCCAGAGCAGGAAGTCGGCCGGGTGCTTCTTGAAGGCTTGGTGCTCCTCAAGCACGCGCCCGCCCGCCCCGCCGCGGAGGCGGTCGAGCGTGTTGCCGCTCAGCCTGCCATACGCGGGGAAACTCTCGACGCTGTAGTAGACGGCCTTGTCGGAGGCGACATAGGCATGCCCCGTGTCGAGCAACCGCTGGATCATCGCCTTCATCTGCTCGATGAACTGCGTCGCCCGCGGCGTCTGCCCGGGATATTCATCCGCGACCTTGATGCGGAGCGATTTCGCGTCCTCGAGAAATGCCTGGATGAAGAACTCGGCGACTTGGTAGGGATCGTCGGGGTTCTCCACCGACGCCTTGCCCGCCTTCTTCTCCTCCTTGATCCGCCGGGCGGCCTTGACCATCTTGTCCTCGCCACCGCCGTCGGCGATCTGGTCGTCGGTCATGTGCCCCACGTCGGTGAGGTTCATCACCTGGTGGACGCGGTAGCCGGCCAGCTCGAGGAACCGCCGCAGCACGTCGGCGAAGACGAAGCTGCGGAAGTTGCCGATGTGGGCATAGTCGTAGACCGTCGGCCCGCAGTTGTACATGTAGACGTCGGGCGCGTGGATCGGCTCGAAGCGCTCGGTCGCGTGGGTCAGCGTGTTGTAGACCTTGATGTCCATGGCGAGGCGAAGAGTTTAGCAGCCCGTGGGCGGGGTTCCACACGCCCCCGGCCCCGCCCCCGGAATGGCCTCAGCGCCCGGCCTTAGCGCCCGACCTCAGCGTTCCGCCCCGACCGGCGCGTCGAAGGCCCCGGCGAGGAGCCGCGTCTTGAGGTTGATGTTCCCGTAGAACCCGCGCGTCTCAGGGTCGGGGCTGCTGCGCCAGAGCGTCGCGGGGATGGCCGAGTCGTTGCTCAGCGCGGGGCGGTCGCGGTGGCCGTAGTAGATCTGCACGGTCTTGCGCTCGGTCTTGGTCTTGCGCACCGTCGCGGTGTGGAACGCGGAGATGTTGAAGAGGACCGCCGTGCCCGCGGGGCCGTGGAGGTCGAAGACGCCGCCGCGGGCGATCTGCTCGTCCTTGTTCGCCAGGATCGGCTGGTCGACCGCCTCGGGCGAGAGCGAGAAGCAATGCGTCTCGGGGCCGACGTCGGTGAGGTAGACCATGAGCTGGAGGTAGTCGGTCCGCAGCGGGTGCTCCATCCAGTGCGGCTTGTCGCGGTGCCAGCCCTGGAAGGGGTTGCCGTCGTAGGGAGCCATGTGGCGCAGGCAGATCTCCGAGAAACAGGAGGGCCCGCCGAGGAGTTGCTCGATGGCCTCGATCACGGGCGGATGGCGGATGATCGCGTCGACGCCCGGGGTGGTGATGAGCGGGTCGCAGTTGATGGTCTGGTGCCCGCCGAAGAGCCGCCAGGCCCAGTCGAACTTCGTGCGGTCGTTGTCGAAGAGCGCCACCCAGTCGCGCAGGTCGGCGGGGCTGACGGCCCCGGGCAGCGCGATGTAGCCATGTTGGCGGAAAAAGTCGAGGTCGGCGGGTGAAAGAGCCATCGGGGAAAACTCCTGCGGAACGGACTGTTGCGGGTGCGACATGCCGAAACGCGCCGTCGCACGGGCTTTTCTGGTGCCACATGTCATCGTACCCGTGACATGTGCCGGTGAACGGATGGTGCCGTAACTCGCGGCATCCTCACCTAGGCAACCCGCAATGTTGTGTCGCAAGTCTTTTCCGCAAGTCGTGAGACGTCAAGTGAAAACCGACCCAAGACACATGTCACGAGTACGGTGACATGTGGCACCAGACCAAGAGCTTCGTCTACTCCCCAACCACCTTGCTCACGCCCTTGTCGCCCTTGCCGTCCCACGCCACGCTCTCCCCGCGGAGCTTGATCGTGCCCGGCCCGGTGAGCGTCGCCGTCGCCTTCGACCCGCGCACCTGCACGAGCCCCTGCAGCCCGTCGAAGCCCACGCCGTCCACCTCGACCTGGAACGGCTTGTCGTCCGCCGCGAGGAAGACGTAATCCGTCCACCCCTTGCCCGCGATCTTCACGCCCTTGCCCTGCGCGAGCGCCGTGAACGCGGGGTTCCGCTCCTTGGGCCCAAGCGGGAAGAGCACCACCGTCGCCGTCGTGCCCGGCTTCATCGGGAACGAGAGCGAGTATTGGACCGTCGCCCGCCCGTTGGTGAAGCCCCCCGCCTTCGAGACACGCATCGCCCGCTCCGAGAGCGTGGGCGGATTGACGGGCGTGACGACGTACATCGCCAGGTCGACGCCGAAGCGCCCCGTCGCGCGGTAGAGGCCGGGGACCTTCACGGCCTCGGCGTCGTCGAGGAAGGCGCCGGGGTCGTCGAGCATCTTCTGGTTCGCCTTCCGCTTGTCGTCGCTGATCAGCGGCTCGTCGGTGAGCGCCCACGTGCGCCACGTCCCGCCCGACTCGGGGGGCACGGCGTCGTTGACCACGAGATAGGTCGGGCCCTCGGGCTTCGCGTCCTTCACCAGCATCAGGCGGCGGTGCCAGTTGGCGACCTGCCCGTGCAGCAGGTCGGCCGCGGACGTGGTGACCAGCGAGCGGATTTGGCCGCCGCCAAACGATCCATCGACCCGGCTGTGGTCGAACGCGGGGGCGGCCCCGTAGTAGCCGAAGTCGTCGCACAGCGGCTTTCCCTTGGCCCAGAAGATGAACGAGCCTTCATCGTTGTCGTAGTGCTCGTGCATGCCGCCGGCGATGTAGTGGACGTAGGCCTCCTGCGGCGTGGCGAAATGGGCCCGCAGCACCGCCCCCGCGCCGGGAAAGGCCTCGCTCTCGGCGGCGGGCTGGACGGGCTTGATGTCGGGGTTCAGCATCGTCCAGCGGTAGCCGGTGAGCCCGGGGAAGTAGCCGCCGATTCCGAGTTCGGTGGCGTTCTTCGACTGCGTCCACCACCACTGCATCTCGGCGGAGAAGGCGGGATCCTTCTCGCGGAAGAGCGTGGCCATCCAGGCGGGGGCGCTGGTGCGCTCGCCGGTGTAGGTGTTGCCGATCGCGGGGAGGCAGCGGGCCCCTTCGAGGCGCGGGTCGGGCGGCGTCTGGATGTGGGCAATCCAGCGGAAGGCGAGGCGGAGGCGCTCGTGCGAGGCCCAATCGACGGCGGGCCGCGTGGCGGGGCTGGCGGCGCCGGTGAGGGCCGACGACAGCGCCGCGGTCTCGGCGGCGGTGCGCCTCAGCGCGCCGGCGTAGGAGGTGAGCATGTCGAGCGAGCAGAGCGCGTAATGCGGCGCCTCGCGCCAGCCGCCCTTCACGCCCGACCAGGTCTCGATCTCGTCCTGCAATTCGTCGGTGGCGACGTCCGCCCACCGCGCCGCGTCGGGATGGTCGGGCACGAAGCAGGCGACGAAGCCCAGGGCCATGCGCAGCGTCGTGGTCATGTTCGCGTTGGCGCAGAAACCGTACGGCGGGGAAAAGACGTTCGGATCCTCGAGGAGATAGCCGAGGAAGGCTGCCTGAGCGCGGATCTCCAGCCGCTGTTCGTCGGTGACGGCCTTTGACTTCAGCACCGTGTCGAGCGCGGCGATCGCGACGGTGATGCCGATGCCGGTGCGCGGCGGGTCGGTCATCGGCGCGGCCCGGCGGTGGTTGCCGGCGAAACGATCCACGCCGAACTGCAGGTCGGCCGCCCCCATGTCGAACATCTTTTTCTGCGCGGCGACGTCATCGACCGCCAAGCAGTACGGCACCCACGACTCCATGTTGTAGGTCGTCAACGGCTCGGGCGGGAGCTGCTGGGCGAGCGAGGGGTCGGCCGCGAACTTCTCGCGCAGCCGGCGGAGGTCGCCCTCGTCGGCGAAGATCCGCGGATGCTTCGCGCCGCGGTCGGGCCACGCCAGCGTCATCCGCGCGGTGCGGTCAAGCGAGACCAGCCCGTGCTTGGTGACCTGCCGCGCCATCTGGTGCACCGCGGGGTTGAAGATGCGGACCATCTCCGCGTCGTCGGGCTTGACGATGGGGTGCTCCTCGACGTTGTCGAGCAGCTCCATCCGGCGGGAGTCGTCGTTGCCCTTGTCGAGCGCGGCCGCGGCGATCTGCTCCGCCACCTCGTCGATCTTCGTCGGTTCGCCCGACATGCCCGCGATGAGCCACCGCCGCTGCCAGCCCTTGAGCTGCATCGAAAGCGTGCGGTCGATCATGCGGAAGGTCAGCGACGTGTTCCAGGTGGCGAGCCCCTGTCCGGGCTGCCCGGGCCAGCCGCGCCGGCCGGGCGTGCCGGGTGGGATCACCAGCGGCTTGGCCCCGGGGCGCTCGAGCCAGGTGGTGGGCATGATCGTGCCGATGCCCAAGAGGTCGGTGTCGCGCTCGCGGTAGAGCGCCAGCCACGTGCCGTTGCGCGAGATCGACCAGAGCTCCCACGGGAAGAGCGTGATGGCGTCGGCCTCGGTGACCTTGTTGCCCAGCGGGTAGGTCTCCGCGCCGGCCCCGCCCTTGCGGGTGAAGTCGAAGGCGCTCTCCCAGTTCACGCGGTTCCACTCGGCCCCCGGAGCGGCCCCGGAGCCCAGGTCCCACGTGTAGGTGCCGCCCTTGGGGTTGTCGAAATCCTCGCTGACGAGCACCGTCGGCTCGCCCGCGTAGAGCCGGAAGCGAAGCGTCCAGTGCGCGCCGCCGGCCGCGCCCTCCGCCGCCCGGTAGGACGACTCGACCTCGACGTAGACCGGCCCGCGCGTCACCACCCGCGCCTCCTGCCGCGGCAACGGCTCGGCCAGCTCGACCTTCCCATTCGTCGCCACCCACTTGCCCTACGCGAGGCGAACCCCGCCGATCGGCCCATTGCCCATCGCCCCAGCCCCCCGCGCGATGCGCAGCCCCATCTTGGAGTTGCCGATCTCGATCGCGTCGGGCGACTCCGTGACGGTCAGGTCCGTCTCCTGCGCCGCCGCGCCGGGGAGGAGCCGAAAGGCCGCGCTCCCGCGGGCCTTGACGTCGGCGATGAAGACCACCGCGGGCTTGCCGTGCGGGGAATCCTTCGCCTCGACCCACTGGAATGCGACGGGCTTGTCGCCCGGGCCGAACAGCGAGAGATCCTTGCGGCCAAAATCCTTGGCTTCGACGTCGAGGAAGACGGGCTCGTGCAACCAGTCGCGGCCGAGGCGGTCGCGGTAGGACCATGCCGCCACGGCACTCACCACGGGGGCCACCGCCGGCTCCGCCGCGGCAGCGTGGGGCGAGGACAGCAAGGCCGCCAAGACCATCGCCAGCATCAGCCCCAGACCAGAGAAAGCTCGACGCATGCAGGTGTTCCTTGCGGTCTTGGATCGCGCGAGCGGAGCGGCATGGATGCGGAGTTTGCCGGCACGCCCTCCGGACGATCGATGATACAGCGCTGCCGGGGCGGGACGCATGAGGCCGGCCAGTACGATTCGCCGCGTGGCCGACGCAGGGTCTCCAGCGCACGGCTTCAGTAAGATGGCTCCCCTGCCTGTTGGTTGGTGAACGCCCAATGAATGCCTGCGCCCGGTGAGCCTGCAAGGAATTCCCATGATGCATCGACCGGGTAGATCGGCCAGCCCGTCCCACGCGCTCGCCCGCGTGTTGCTCGCGGCGATCGTGTGGCTTGGCGTCGCGGGCGCCCGTTCGGTCGCCGCCGAGCCCGCGGCCGCACCCCTGCGCGTCGCGGTCGTCCTGCAGCCCAACATCTTCGGCCCGAACGCAGCCGTGAGCCCGGGCCTGACCTTGCTCAAGGGCTACGTCCTGGCGTCGCTGGCGCGGGCCCCGGGCGTGGAGGTCCTCTCACCCGAGCGGGTCGACTTGATCAGCAGCCAATTCGCCACCCTGACTTACGACGTCGACGCGGCGGCGGTCGCCCGGCACCTCGCCGCCGCGGCGCGCTTCGACGCGATGGTCTACCTCGCCGTCGTGGACGACAAGACCGTGGTGACCATCGTCCGAGGCGAAGCAGTCTCCCAATGCGAATTGAAGAGCGATGCGGCCCCGCCCGCGGAGAGTCCGGCAAAACCTGCGCCCGACGCCGCGCCGGACGAAGCGCCGGGAGCAGTTCCCGCTGCCGAGCCCGTCGCCGCGCCGGAGGCAGCGCCGGCTCCGCGCGACCGTGGCGAGCGATTCGCCGCCGCGGGGGCCTTCATCCGCACGACCTTGCATCTCTTGCCCGACGCCGACGCCCCCAAGCCCGGCCCGCCGCCCGCCTTCGGCGAGCCGGACGTCTTCATGACCTACAACGCCCTCGTGGGGATGCCGCCCTACCTCACCATCGGCGAGGAGATCCTGCTCCGGCAGACGACGACGCTGAAGACCGGGTCCAACCTCCCGCTTGCCTACCTCGCGCCGGTCATCAAGGCCGGCCCGCCTTCGCCGGAGTTAGCGGCCCGCTACCTGGGCGCGATCTACGCCGCCCGCGCCGACCTGCCCCGTGATTTCCCGACCCAGGCCGACGACATCGCCGCCTCGCTGCGCATCGCGCTGGGCACACCGTTCGAGTCGGCCGCGTATCCGTTCCTGTCGGTCCCGGTCGGCGCGCCTTTTGAGCCGGTGCTGCAGACCATGTGCATCCCGCTCTCGCCGGCGAAGAAGGAGGCGGCCGCGGTCGATGAACTCTTCGACAGCGCGATGCAGGTGAAGGACGGGAAAGACCACCTTCCCAAGGCCGACCTCGTCTCGCCCACGAAGAAGGCCGGGCCTGTCAGCCGCGCCGCGAGCCTCGGAGCGCTTCGGGCCCTGGGCTGCATGCAGACGCCGACGGCTGCCGAGACCTTGGTCGACGCCGCCGCGAACAAGGAGGCCGCCGTGCGCGAGGCCGCGGCCGTTGGGCTCGGGCGGCAAACGAACGACGCAACGAAGAAAGCCCTCGTCGCGCTGGCAGGCGACGCCGAGCCGTCGGTGGCGCTGGCCGCTGGGCTGGGCCTTTTCCGGCGCGGCGCCGCTCCGCAAGCGTTGCTGCCTTCGCTCCGCCGCGCCCCCGATTCGCTCTTCGCGGCTTCCCCCCTCGCCGCCGCCGCGATGGGAAGACTGGCGACGGCCGACGACAGGCCCCGACTCGTCCAATTCGCCCGCAGCCTGCACGGCCCCGGCCGCACGCACGCCGTCGAAGGCCTTGTCCGCCTCGGCGGCATCACGCCCACGGAGATCGCCCCCTGGCTGCTGGACGACGAGTCCGATGTGATCCTCGCCGCCCTCTCGGCCCTCGCAGGCAGGCCCCTCCCGACAGAGCTCGCGCCCGCGGCCAAGCGCCTCGCCAACGACCCCGACGCGAAGATTGCCGAGGCCGCCTACAAGCTCCTCGCCGCCGGAATCGCGCCGGGTTCCGACGCCGAGCGCCTCCTCCGCCTCGAATGCGGCTCCACCTACGACCGTCTGAGCATCCTCACGGGCATCTCCGCCCGCCGGGACATCAAGCCCAGCGCCGCCACCGTCGCCCTCGCCGCCACCAATTCCCACGCGCTCATCCGCTTCGAGGCCCTGCGCCTCACCGCGGAGCACTACCCCGACCGGCTGATCCCGTTGGTCCGCGCCGGACTGGCCGACCCCAACCGCTGGGTGCGCATCGAGGCCGCCAACCTCGCCGTGGACCGCGCGATGCCGGAGATCGCCGATGCGCTCAAGGCCGCCCTGGCCCGCGAGACGCACCCCTGCATCCGCCCGCACCTGGCCGCCGCCTTGGCGAAGGCCACCGGCGCACCGCCGCCGCCGATGCCCGCACCCGCCCCCTCGATCACCGCCGACAACCTCTACCCATGGACCTCGTCGATCCCCGACACCGACATCGGCTACGCCCCGTTCGAGGGCGTCGTCTGCTACTTCGCGTCGGCCCAGGCCCACGTCGCCGCGCTCGCCGTCCGCCCGATGGCGGCCATTTGCCGCGTCCTCTGGGGCCTGCTCCCCGAGCCCGAATCGCTCGTCCGCAGCCAGCGGTCTTTCGACGACCTCTGGAACAACTTCGACGCCGACGTGCCCAACGCGGGCATGGCCAACATCAGCGGCTTTGACCTGCGCGTGCTGGGGCTGGGCACGGACTGGGCCGGCAGTTGGCCCGACTTCTGCCGCGACGCCCACATCGATCCCGCCCGCATCGCAGGAGATGTCGAGAAGCTGAGCGCCTACGAGCGCCGCGCCTACGACTTCTGGGCTCTCGAACGCGGAATCAGCGGCTTCACCCTCATGAACGACCTGCTCAAGCTCCGCTACCGCTTCGTGCGCCCCAACGTGCAGATCGGCATGTGGAGCAAGGGGCTGGGCATCTTCGCCCGCGAGGTGGAGATCCCCCTCGAACGCTGGAAATTCGACATGGCCTGGGGCCGGGCCCTGACCAGCGAGCGCGAGTGGGCCTGGTACTCCCAAGCCCGCATCTCGCGCACGCTCTGGCCCGACCGCGGCTTCGTCTACGACGCGCCGGTCCCCGGCGGCATCCCCAGCGACTGGGTCCAGTTCACCAGCCCGATGCCCTCGACCTTCATCTACAAGAGCGAGCACGACGCCTTCACCCACACGTTGCTCGCCTGGGCCGCCGGGGCGCACATCCGCCTCGCCTGCTACTGGCGCTTCATCGACTACAAGACCAAGGCCGAGGGGCTCTACACGCCCGGCGTCAATATGGCCGTCACCGACGTGGGCCCAAGCCCCACGCTCCTCGAGAAGGGCCTCGAGCACACCTTCAAGGACGCTCCGCTCAACGGCCCGGCCGATGCGACGCTCGACCCCGCCGCCGCCGAGGCCGCGAAGATGGTCCTCGAGGACGTGAAGGACCCCGCCGCCGGGCGCAAGAACACGATCCGCGTGGGCGTGCGCCTCATGCAGAAGCATCTCTACGACTGCGCCCGGATCTACGCGAGCCTGCCGCCCCTCAAGGCCAAGCCCGACGTGCTGCTGGTGCAGGGCGGCCTGTCGCCGCTGTCGTCGCTGGGGTCCGCCTCGGCTCCACCGGTGATCGCCGCCCGCGAACTGCCCGACGCCTTCGACCTCCTCCCGGGCGTCAACCTGCTCCCCGGGCGCGACCTCAGCCGCTACCGCCTGATCATCCTGCACAACGGGGCTCTCCTGCGCGACGAGACGATTCGCGCCCTCACGCAATGGCTGCGCGAGACGCCCGGGCTCCTCGTGGTCCACCAGGACCTGACCTCCGACAAGACGGCTCAGGCGAGCACGCCCACGGAGCATTCGGGCCTGCTCACGGAGTCCTGGCCGTGGGAGGCCGACATGGCGATCCGCCCCGCCGCGGAGACGCCCCTGTCGATCGCGAACATCACACTGGGTGATCGTCTGCCGCGGCGCGATGGCCGAGCCGGTGGCGTAGGAGGGCGACGGGGTGGTGGTTGCGCGCTGGCGCGACCAGGCCTTCAAGGGGGCCGTGCTCTTCGACGGGCTGCGGGCGCCGTCCAAGCCCTACGTCGATCGGCTGGCCGCGGAGATCAACGCGTTCGCGGCCAAAGGCGTCGGCCGAACCGTGCGCGGCACGGCGGTCGTGAAGCAGATCGAGACCGAGCAATTCCACGCCGCCGCGAACCCCGGCTACGGCGATTCCATCAAGACGCCGATGAAGCTCCACGGCGTCGACCTCATGACCGGCGCGGTCGACCCCGTCGTCGGACCCGGCACGAGCTCGGCCATCGTCGCCAAAGCCGACTTCTTCAACCGATACCTCGCCTGCACGCCCTCGCTGGTCGCGCTGGGCGACCGTGTCTTCACCAAGGCCGCGCGGGCCGGCGATGGGCTGCTGCTGCGGAACCCCGGCGTGATCCAGATCGCGGGCCGCGGGACCGTGAAGGTCGCGCGCCAGGACGGCAAGCCGCTCGAACCGCTGCCCTTCGACTTCAACTGGGTCTTCGCCGGCGAGAAGGAAGGCGTGACGACCTTCAAGAATTCGGCCGGAGCGACGCTTGTCTTTGTCCGCTGCGCGGAGCCGGTCATCGTCACGGAAACGAAATGACGGGGCCGCGCATGCGGTGCGGGCCCGCCCCAACCTTACGGAGAACCCCTTGAAATCAAGCTGGAACCTCGCCTACGGCCACGACCGCCAAGGCAATCCCGCCACGGGATCGCTCAAGACCCTCATCGACGCCGTGCGGGCCGGCGCCCCCGCCCGCGTGCGCATCGACTACGCCGAGGAGGGGCCGCCGATCTACCGCGACGTCGCCGCCCTGTGGATCAAGGACGGCCACGTCTACGCCCAGAACTCGACCGTGATCAGCGCCGCCTTCCAGAGCGTCTACGTCAACGGCGACCTCGCCACCGTGGCCGACACCTACGAGAAGGACGGCCTGCGCTTCCTCGACAACCCGTATTACTACTTCGAGATCTGCAGCACCCGGGGCGACGTCGACAAGAGCCGCTGGGGCATCGCCGACCAGAAGCTCCGCCGGCGCAACCAGGGCAAGTTCGCCATCGAGTGGTTCGTGCAGGCGGAGGTGTGACGCGGCCGCGTCGCCCGCTTGGGCGTCACGGCAACGGCAGCACGGGAAACGCCCGCGGAACCGACGGGACCTCCGCCATCACGGGAGGCCGGGTCCAGCCGGCCTTGCCGTAGTCGAACGGCTTGAATCCAACCTCCTCCGCCGGCGAACCGGGTCGCAGGTGGAAGTCGCCACGGTCCGGCGCGACGAACAACGGGTCCGCCACCCGCGAATCCGCGTCCCGCCCCTTGGCCTGCCAAGCCTCGAATGTGTCGCCCGCGAAGGTCACGGGCTTGCCGTCGGTGCGCCAGTAGATGTTGTGGTCGAACGCAAACCGCCCGTTCCGCCACGTCGAGCCGAGCAGTTCGCCCTTCGACCAATAGACGAGGTTGCGCCGGAACGTGAAGGAGAGGTGCTCCTCCTCGCGCGACCGCTGAAGCTGCTGCTGCGAGGCCAGCGCGAAGATGTTGTTCTCCAGCACGTTTTCCTGGCCATAGTGCTGGTGGAACCCGCCGGTCTTGGTGCGGTAGACGAGGTTGTCGCGCATCGTGATGAAGCTCGACCCCTCGTCGGTGTAGAGGCCCCACCCACCGTAACTGAAGGAGACGACGTCGTGGATGACGTTTCGCTCGAGGCGGGTCCCGGGCGAGACGCCCAGCGTGTAGATGCCGCCCATGTCGGAGAGGACGCCCTGGCCGATGGTGTGGATGTGGTTGTCGGCCACGACATTGTGGTGGGCGGCGCTGGGGCGATAGCCCCAGACCCAGCCGACGGAGACGCCGGTGTAGTAGAAATCGAAGATGTCGTTGTGCTCGACGGTGTTGTGGGGGCTGTGCTCGATCCAGACGCCCACGGCCGCGGGGTGCAGCCGCCCGCCGTGGGCGATGACGCAGTTGCTCACGGTGATGTGGTCGACCGCGGGGTCGAGGATCTCCTCGGGCGAGACGGTGCTTGCGTCGCGCAGGATGGCCGGCGCCGCGGGGCGCGTGGCCGGCGCGGGAGCGCTCGAGGCCGGGGCCGATGAAGGAACGCGCATGGCCGGGGGCCCTCCGCCGATCTTGACGCCGCCGCCGCCAAGGTCGAAGAGTTCGCAGGACGAGACCACGTCGTTCCTGCAGCCCTTGCCGAAGGAGATGGCGTACTCGCCCACATTGCGGACGGTGCAGAGCTGAAGCTGGCAATCACGCGCCCCCACCGCCTCGATCGCGGCCCCGAGGCTCGACTCCGCCTGCCCGTCGATCCGTCCCTTATCGGTCAGCATCCAGTTGGCGTGGGCGAACTCCAGCCGGGAGAAGTGGACGAACCGCACGCATTCGCGCCCCGCCGGGTCGCCGTGCAGTTGCAGCAGCGAGCGCAGCCGCGGCGCGACGACCACCGTGTTCTCCGGCGTCTCGCCGGGCTTGGGGATGTAGGTCAGCTCGCCCGTCGCGTTGTCGAGATGCCACTCGCCCGGCTCGCTCAAGGCCTCGGCGACGTTCTCGACGATGAACCGCCGCCCGACACTCATCGCATAATGACTCATGGCGCTTTGCACGCGCCCGGTCAGGGTGACGACGCGGTCCGCGGCGTCGACCTCCTTCACGCGCAGGCGGGCCATGCTCCAGACCTGCATCGCCAGGATCTCCACGTCGCGCAGGTTGCGCCAGTCGCCGCGGATCTGGCCCGGGGCGAACCCGAAGCGGTCGGAGCCCGGCAGGCGCCCGGGCGGAATGGGCGCCGCAGGGGCTGTGGCGGGGGCGGAGGCCGTCGCGGGCGAGGGCGGATCGACGCGCCGCTCGATCCTGAAATAGCCCTGCTTGGGCAGTCGCGGGCGGAACCGCCGCTCATCGTTGACCCAAAGCTGGGCGAACCGCCACGCCGGCTTTCCGGGAACGTCGAGGTTGGCCCTCCAGCGCCCGTCCTCGCCGACGCGCCAGCCGGTGATGCGCGTGCCTCCGCTGAGCACGACGCGTTCGCCGGGCGTCGCCTCGTAGATCACCGGAGCCTGGGCGGACTCGCCGCTGTCTTCCGGGGCGAGGGCCAGCGTCTCCTCGAGGAAGTACGTCCCCCCGCGCACCTGGACGATGGTCGGCCCGTCGTGCCGGGGGTTGGCCGCCCTGAGCTGGCGCACGGCGGCGACCGCGCGCGGTAGCGTGGCGAACGGGCCGTCGGTCTTCTTCGCATTGGGGGCCGGGTGCGTCCCGGTCCAGGCGTCGTTGCCGTCGAGGGCGACGTAGAACCGGGGCGGCCAGGTCGTGGCCCGTGCGGTCCCCTGCCCGGCGAATCCCAGGATCGTCAGCACGAGCAGCGGCAGGATGATCCGGGGGACGATCCGGGAAATGAACATCGGCATCCCATAAACCCTTTGAGATCGGAACGTGGTCGGAGCTTCCTGAAAATTCGCGCAGACGCACGAGGCCCGGCATCGCGGCAGTGTAGCGCAACCCGGGTTGGCCCGCACCGCCATGGGATCCACAACGATAGGATCTGATGAACGGCTCCCATCCAATCCCTCCGCCGCCGACGTGACGCACATCCGCAAGGAGACCCGCATGGCCCCACGCCCCCCGCTCCCGCCGTTCAACGAGGAGACCGCGAAGCAGAAGGTGCAGGCGGCCGAGGACGCGTGGAACACGCGCAACCCCGAGCGCGTCGCGCTGGCCTACACCGAGGACACGGAGTGGCGCAACCGCGTGGAGTTCATCCGCGGCCGCGCGGCCGTGGTCGAATCCCTCCGCCGGAAATGGGCCCGCGAGCTCGACTACCGGCTGAAGAAGGAGCTGTGGAGCTTCCGCGAGAACCGCATCGCCGTGCGCTTCGAGTACGAATGGCACGACGACTCGGGACAGTGGTTCCGCTGCTACGGGAACGTGAACTGGGAGTTCTTCGCCGAGGGGTTGATGCAGCGCCGCTACGCGAGCATCAACGACCTGCCGATCACCGAGGCCGACCGCAAGTTCCGCTGGCCGCGCTGAAGGCTCAGATCGACCCCGCGCGGTTGCCGACCATCTTCTCGTCGATCATCCCGCGCTCGTCCATCTCCTTGAGGAAGTGCAGCCGGCGGAGCGGGTGGCCGCCGCGGCGGAGCAGCATCGGGGCCGCCCGCTCGCAGGCCTTCATCACATACTCCATGTCGCCGGTCATCTTCCCCAGCGCCCACGCCGCGAAGAAGTCCATCCCGCGGGCGTCGTTGAACGAGAAGAGCTCCGGCTTGACCGCGGCCGTGAGCAGCTCGACGCCCAGCTTGCGGAAGTACTCGTCCCCCGTCACCTCCCACATCCGGTATAGGCCCGCGAAGCTCGACCAATCGCCGTACCCGGTGATGAGCTTCTGCGGCTTCTCCTGCAGGCCCTGCGGGTAGGGGTATTTGAACGAGCCGAATTTCTTCGTCCACTTGACGAAGAAGTTCTCGCAGATGTGTTTGGCGGCCTTGACGTATTTCGCGTCTTGCGTGAGGCGGTACGCGGCCGCGAGGTTGACCAGCGGCATACCCGCCTCGCGCCCGTCGCAGATGACCATCTTGAGGTTGTTGTAGGTCCACCAGACGTTGTTGTCGCCCACGCGGACCACGACATCGCGGGCCCGCTCGTCGCCGGTCATGTAGTAGTAGGCGAGGATGCCCTCGGACCACTGGTGGCTGGGGTAGACGTTGCCGATGAAGTGCTGCCCCGTGTGCGGGATCAGCCCGCCGCTCTGCCGCGGATCGGTCGACCATTCGCAGTGGTCGACCTCCATGTAGTGCCGGGCCGACTCCTTGCCGTAGTCCCAGGCGTAGGTCTGCCCGGTGCGGAGGAAATGCTGCAGCGGGAAGAGGACGTTGCAGTCGTCCTCGTTGTTGCTGCAACTCGTCGCCTCGGGGTTGACGTGGTCGCCGAAGTGGAACATGCCGGTGGCCGACTGGCGGTCGTAGGTGTGCCGCCCGGGGTTGCCCGCGGAGGGCACGGGCTCGATGAGGTTTTCGAGCAGCGGGTACTTGTCGGGCTGGTGCTTGAGCAGGTCGCCGCAGTCGAGCACCGCGCAGTGGGCGGGCCAGGCGGGGTCGAAGGAGATGTCGACCGGCTCGACGTAGCCGTACTCCCAGCGGAAGCGCAGGGCGTCGATCTGGTCGATGTCGAGTTCCGCCCGCTCGCCGGTGATCCAGAGGATGTGGCTCTTGGAGACGCCCTGGAGCAGGACCATCGGCGTCGACCACTCAGGCCAGATCGACCAGGTGATCACGTTCTCGTCGATGAGGATCGACTTGGGGTGAAGTTGGCGGAAGTGCTCGAAGGTGGTGACGAAGGTGTAGCCCTTCTCCCGCCAGCCGACGATGGGGTGCACGGCCCGCATCGCGGTGATCTGCAGGTCGGCCCGGAAGCCCGAGCCCTGCCCGGGGCGCATGTAGAACGGGTACTTGCTCCAGTCCTCGTGCAGGCTCTCGAAGCTGCGGAGGAAGACGGCCCCGCCCGCGCAGGGGTGGGTCGCGGCGGCGCCCTTGTTGTTCGCGGCGTAGGCGTCGATGTCCCCCGCGCTAGAGGCGACGACCTCGACGTTCTCCTTGATCTCCAGCTCGCGCGGCACCCAGTTGTGCCCGTGGTTCTGCTGCCGGAGCACCTTGGTCGAGGCGGGGTCCATCCGCGTGGGCATCACCAGCTTCATCGAACGCACAAGGTGCCGGGCCGGCGCCTGCTCGCGGCAATAAAACGTGTGCTCGAGCTTCACGTCGCTATGTCCGGCGACGAGCGTGACGCGCAGCGCGAAATCGAGGTAGACCGAGCCGTCGCGGGCCTTGTGCTTGCCCTCGACGCGCAGCGTGGTGACCAGCGGGTTCTGGTGCTGGACGACGACTTTGTACTTGCCCGCGAGGCTGGCGCGGTGGATCTTCCCGCTCCCGTCGACGAGTTGGAGGTCGACCAGGTCGCCGCGCTCGACGATCACCTTGCCGTTCACCACGAGCCGCTCGATGACCGACCCGCCCGCGCGGGAGACGGAGACCTCCGAGTGCCCGTTGGCGAGCGTGAAGCGGTCGCCCTCGCGGCGGAGGACGACGGGGCGCTTGGGCGCGACGGCGGCGGCCGCCTTGGGCTCGACGAAGATGCTGGTCGACTCCTGCGGCCCCAGAGGCAGCAGCACGTCGACCAAGGCCCACTCGACGCTCCCGTCGGGGCGCTTCTGCAGCACCTTCGCGCTGCTGGGGATCACGCGCCCCTTGGCGTCGCGCACGCTGACTTGCCTCGCGCTGCGCACCGCCCCGGGCGGGAACGGCACGCCGCGGGAGACGAGGTAGGGGTTGAGCGGGGTGAGCGTCTCGTTCTTGACGTGGATCTCGCAACGTTGCATGGGCGTCGGCTCCTGGGCACGGGCGGATGGGGTTCGCACGGGGACAAGAGCATGGCCGAACCCGGCGGCGGTGTAAAACGCCGTCACCAGTCCCGTCCCGCGATCTCGCCTCCACCGTATAATCCCGGACTTCCCGCCGCGCCGCGGCGCGGGGCGCACCCCGCCTTGCCCGGCCGCCATGTTTCCCCGAGGTTTGCCGCCATGGGCGATCCCTACCCGATCACTCCCGTCGAAGTCGACCCGGTCCGCACCGCCTTCCGCGTCATCCAGACGCCCATCCCCCACCCCGACACCGTCCCCATCCTCCAGCGGATGCGCGACCTCGAGCCCGTCGCCATGGAGGGGCAGCCGCCCATCATGTGGGACCGCGGCGATGGCTTCCTGGTCTTCGACGCCTACGGCAACCAGTGGATCGACTTCACCTCGGGCGTGCTCATCACCAACGCCGGCCACGGGCGCAAGGAGATGACCGACGCCGTCGCCGCCGTCGCGAACCACGGCCTGCTCACCAGCTACTGCTTCCCCACCCGCGAGCGCTACGAGCTCGTCGCCGCGCTGCAGGGCGTCGCCCCGCGCGGGGACGACAAGATCATGCTCCTCTCCACCGGCGCGGAGGCCATCGAGCTCTGCATCAAGCTCGCCCGCGAGAACGCCCGCCGCATCGGCAAGCAAAACCCCGTCTTCGTCACCTTCCGCAACGCCTTCCACGGGCGCACTCTCGGCTCCCAACGCGCGGGCGGCATCCCCCCGCTCAAGGAGTGGATCGGCTACGGCGACGAGCACTTCGCCAACGTCCCCTTCCCCGACGGCGGCGTCCGCTCCACGCCCGAGGAGAACGACTTCGCCGCCTTCGAGAAATCGCTCGCCGCGCAGGGCATCGCCCCCGCGCGCGTCTGCGGCGTGCTCACCGAGACCTACCAGGGCGGCAACTCCAGCTTCGCCCCGCCCGCCTACATCCAGAAGCTCCGCCGCTGGTGCGATGAGAACAAGGCCCTGCTCGTCATGGACGAAGTCCAGGCCGGCTTCGGGCGCACCGGCGCGTTCTGGGGCTTCGAGCACTACGGCGTGAAGCCCGACCTCATCGCCTGCGGCAAGGGCATCAGCGGCTCGCTCCCCCTCTCGGCCGTCATCGGGCGCAAGGCCCTCATGGACCAGTTCCCCCCCGGCTCGATGACCAGCACCCACTCGGGCAACCCCATCTGCTGCGCCGCTGCCCTCGCGAGCCTCAAGCTGATCCAGAAGGAGCGCCTCGTCGAGAACAGCGCCAAGCTGGGCGTCGTCCTGCACGAGCGCCTCGCCAAGATCAAGGCCCGCTTCGGCGACGTCATCCTCGCCGTCCACGGCAAGGGGCTCGTCGCCTCGATGCACTGCGTCAAGCCCGGCACCACCGAGCCCGACGGCCAGCTCGCCTGGCGCGTCGTCGGCCGGGCCGTGCAGACGGGCCTCATGCTCTTCGCCCCCGTCGGCTTCGCCGGCGCGAGCGTGAAGATCTGCCCGCCGCTGATGATCTCGCGCGAGGCGCTGGACGAGGGGCTCGACGCCCTCGAGGCCGCGTTCGCCCACGAGCTCGACCCCGCGACGGTCTCGCGTTGAACGCCTGAGGCGTTCCGGATTCAAGGCCCCACGACCCGAACCCCACAAAGGTGGGCAGCTTCGTCAGTCCACCCCATCGCACCGGAGCCCCCGTTCCGGCACCCATGTCACGCTCAAAGCGCCTCCTGCTCATCACCTTCCTGCTCACCGTGATCGAGATCTTCGCCGACCGCGGGATCTTCTTCTTCACCAGCAACGTCCTGCGCTTCTCCGACGGGCAGAACCTCGCCCTCGCCCTGGCCAAGAGCGCCATGGGCCTGCTCGCCGCCTTCGCCAGCCACCGCGTCGCCCTCCGGCTGGGCCACCGCCGGACGCTCCTGCTCACCTTCGGCCTGACCATGCTGGCCGACCTGCTCCTGCTCTTCTTCCCCGTCGCGCCGCTGGTCGTCTCCGTCGCCCTGCTGCGCTCCTGCATGGGCCTGCTCCGCTGGCCGATCATCGAGAGCTACGTCAGCGCCGGGCTCACCCCGCGACAGACCTCCGACGCCCTGGGCCGCTTCAACATCGCCTGGGCCCTCGCCCCCGCCATCGGGCTGACCTTCGTCGGCCCCGTCCTGCAGGCTTGGCCGCCCGGCATCTTCCTCATCTCGCTCCTGCTCTCCGGCTCGATCTGGCTGCTCATTCGCCCGCTCGAGCCCGACCCCGAGCACCTCGCCTCCGACCACCCCGACGCCCTCGCAGCCGGCCACGCGGACCACTACCGCAACCTGATGATCACCGGCCGCTGGCTCATGCTCCTGCAGTCGGTGCTCTTCCTCGTGCTGATTTCGCTCCTGCCCGGCATGTTCCGCCGGGCGGGCATCGAGGTCGGCCTCGCCCCGGCGATGTCGAGCTTCATGGACTTCGCCCGCCTGGGCATGTTCGCCCTGATGGGCCATTACGCAGGCTGGCACGGCCGACGGCTGCCTCTCTTCGTCGTCGCCATGGCGCTCCCGACGGGCGCGGCCCTCGTGCTGCTTTCGCCCAGCCCCTACCTCTGGTTCGTCGGGCAGATCCTCTTCGGCGCGGCCGCGGGGGCGTCCTACTTCTCCGCGCTCTATTACGCGATGGTCGTCAAGCAGGCCTCCGTCGAGGGAGGCGGAACCCACGAGGGGCTCGGCGCGCTGGGCGGGATGGCCGGCCCGGGCTTCGCGCTCGCGGGGAACTACCTCGCGACGAGCTCGCTCGCCTCGGGAGCCGTCACGCCTACGCAGGGGGCCGCCCTGGCCCTCGCGCCCTTCGCGATGATGCTCTTCATCGGAGCCGTCGTGCCGCTGACCCGCCGCAACGCCGATCCGGCAGAAGCACCTCCGATCGCACCCGCCCCGGACGCTCCATGACCCGCCTCGCCCGCCTGCTCGCCCTGAGCTTCATCGAGAGCTTCGCCACCGTCTTGGTCGAGCGCGGCGTCTACTTCTACAGCCACGAACGCCTCGCGTTCGACGACGCCGCCAACCTCTGGCTCGCCTTCGGCATCGGCGCGTTCTACGTGCTGGGCGCTCTTCTAAGCCACCGCCTCGCCGTGCGCCTGGGCGAGAGGCGGTTGCTCCTGCTCCTGCTCCTGGGCCACCTCGCCTCGCACATCCTGCTGCTCACCGTGCCGCATCTGGTCCCGTTCGTGGTGGTGAACCTCCTCCTCGCCGGCTTCACCGGCGCGAAGTGGCCGATCATCGAGAGCTACATCAACGCCGGCCTCGACGCGAAGCAGACCTCGCGCGCCGTTGGGCAATTCAACCTCAGTTGGTCGCTAGCCGTCCCCTTCTCCATGGCCGCCGTCGGCCCGCTCATCGCCTGGCAGCCCTCGTCGCTCTTCGGCCTGCCCGCGCTGGTCAACCTCGCGAGCCTCGCCCTCGTGCTGACCCTCGAGCCCCACCCCGTCCATCTCGCCCCCGACCACCCCGAGCGCCTCGCCGACTCGGTCCTCGTCCACTACCGCCGCCTGCTCTGGTCGAACCGCATCAGCCTCATCGCTAGCTACACGCTGCTCTTCATCGTCACGCCCCTGATGCCGACGATCTTCGAGAAACTCGGCTGGAGGGTCTGGGCCCCGGCCCTCGCTTCGCTGGTGGAGATCGTCCGCACCACGGCCTTCATCCTCATGTTCGCCTACACGGGTTGGCACGGCCGACGCGCTCCCGCGCTCTGGGCGGCCATCGGCCTGCCCATCGGCTTCTGCCTCATCCTCACCGGCGACAACCTCGCCACCGTGCTCGCCGGCGAGGTCCTCTTCGGCGCCGCCGCGGGCGTGGGATACTACGCTGCCCTCTACTACGCCATGGTCGTCACCAGCGCCTCGGTCGAGTCGGGCGGGGCCCACGAAAGCCTCATCGGCGGCGGCTTCGCCTTCGGCCCCGCGCTGGGTTTGATGGGCCTCGCCCTGGGCCCCATGCTCGGCGGCCCCACGACGGGCATGCTGGTGATCGTCGCCCCGCTCGCAGTGGCGGCGCTGGTGGGCTCGCTGCGGTTGCTGCGGACCCCGGCGCGGGCCGCGGCGTAAACGGTTTGCTCTGTCGCGCCCCATTCCATGACGAGGGACGTGCCACATCGCAGCCGAAGGCTGCTATGTGCGGATGACCAATGCGGCCAAAGATTCGCGGGGGTCTTCTTCCATCGCCTCTCGACGCACGCAAAACCGGATGCCTCGCGGACTCTGCGCCTTTTGTTGACCGGCACACAGCAGCCTTCGGCTGCGGTGTGGCACGACCATGGTCTCTCCCAACGCCCCTCACCTCCGCGCCACCGCCTGCTTGTTCGCCTCCTCCACGAAAATCTGCGCCGCCAGCCCGTCCTCGCCCCGCGCCATCTCACGCGGGATCGGCTTGCCCTCCGCCGCATCGGCCAGGTCGCGGATCAACTTGGTCATCACGTCGGCGTGCCCCGTCGCCGTCACCTCGTGCGTGGCCGTCAGCGCCTCGCTCGTCAGCCGGACGACCGACGGGGCGACGCGGTCCTCGAAGTGGTTGATCACGCCCTGCGAACCCACCACCGTCAGCACGTGGCTGTAGGCATGGGGCTTGATGTACGCGCTATAGGCGAAGCTGGCGTTGAGCGTCACCATCTGGCCGCTGTCGAGCTCGCCCAGCACGCCGATGTGCGGGGCAAAGCGCACGTCCTCGTCGAACCAGCGCCCCAGGGCCGTGATGTTTTTCCACGACCCACCGCACCAGTAGCGGGCCCAGTCGGCCTTGTGGATGCCGCAGTCGAGCGCGCCAGCCAAATCGGTCAGCCGCTTGCGCCGCGCGCCGATCTCGCCCCAGACCTTGTGCCCGTCCCAGAAATCCTGGATGTGGATCGCCTCGACCCGCCCAAGATGCCCCTCGTCGATCCACCGGCGGATCTGCAAAATCTCCGCGTGGTAGCGCGTCTCGAAGTTGACCGCCAAGACGCGCCTCGCCTTCGCCGCCGCCTGCGTCATCCGCGTGCAGTCCTCGACGCTCGTCGCCATCGGCTTCTCGCAGACCACGTGCAGCCCCGCCGCGAGGGCGTCGCAGGTGATGTCGGCGTGCGTGTTGGCCAGGGTCGCGACGTAGACGGCGTCGAGCCCGCCCACGGCGATCATCTGCCTATGGTCGCTGTACCGCTTGGCGGGGCCCGCCTCGATCTTCGCGAGGTTCTGGGCGTTGACGTCCGCGACGGCGACCAGCGCCGCCCGCGGGGCCGCCGCCTTGATCGCGGGAACCACCGCCCAGTTCGCGTGCGTGCCGCATCCGACCAGTCCGATCCGCAGCATGGCTGTTTCCTTTTGATGCCTCGTCGAGCCGGACATGATACATCACCGTGGCCTGTCGGGCTCGCGACCGATCCGTTTGGCTCGCCCCGCGCGATCCAGTATCGTGTCCCGCCATGCCTCAGGCCCGCCGTCGGATTCGTTTCCCATCTTTTCACCCGTTCGCCGCGGCGATGGCGCTGGGCCTGGTTTTCGCGCTCGCCGGCCTCGCCC
>JAPLMQ010000116.1 GCA_026386955.1 Planctomycetota bacterium | reverse complement strand
AGCCGGACGCGCAAGCGACGGGACAGGGGTCGATCAATTCACTGCCGCGCCCGCGCTCGCGAACGCCGATCGGTGAAGGCTGACTGTGTTGTCGATGAAGGATTGGACGCGGTTTCTGCAACTCGTCCTGGCTGTGATTGGGGTAACCCCCGTCCCATCGCTTGCGCTTCCGGCTAACAAGACGGGTTCCTCACACCAACCTCGAACTCACTCGCTGACCCCCACCCCAAACGCCCTCTCGCCGCGCAGGCGGCGAGCGATGTCGGCGAAGATCCGCTCGTCGTTGAAGACGGTCAGGTGCCCGCCCTCGCCCGGGGGCGGCTCCACGCGCCAGGCCGTCTCGCCTGGCGGGGCGGTGTTCTCGATGCCGACGATCCAGTCGCGGGTCCGCCCGTAGCAGAAGAGCCGGAAGCCCGAGCCGGCCCGCTCGCGGTCGAGCCGGGCGAGGAAGGCCGAGCCGGGCTGCATGTCGCGCTCGAGCGGCCCGCCCAAGCCCGTCTGGGCCCACTGCGCGCCGCGGTGCGGCGTCGCGAGCGTGAAGAGCCGGGCGATGCGCAGGCGCTTCGAGCCGGGTTGGTCGTCAGGCGGCGGCGCCGCGGCATGACGCGCGACCAGCCCGCCCATCGAAACGGCGATGACGTCGACCTCGGCCGTCTGTTGCGGATCGCCGCTGGGGAATCGCTTCTCGACCTCGGCGATGACCTTTTGTCGGCAATCGTCGAACGTCATCGCGCCCCCGAACTCCACGCCGAGGATCCTTCGGTCGGGCGTGATCTTCTCGATCTCCGCGCAGAGGTGGCCGCAGGTGATGCCCGGGTCGCGCCACCCGGCGAGCACGACGATCGGGCGGGCGATCGGGGCGGGGTGGGTCTGCATCTCCTGCAGCGCGGTTTTCGCGTCGGTGCGGGTGAGGGCGAAGTGCGGATCGATCGGCGCGGGTTCTGACGCGCATCCGAAGGAGAACGTGGTGATGAAGGATGTCACGAGCAGCGCAAGGCGCGTGAAGCGTGCGGCGCGTGGGTTCGTGTTCATGGCGCGCCTTGGGAAAACCCAGGCACGCAGTGCCTGGGCTTTGGGGCCGAGTCTCGTTTGGTCTCACGTCTCCGTCGCGAAGATCCACAAGTCGCGCCGCGTCCAAATGAGGATGCGATTGCCCTCGCCCGGGACGTCGACGACGCGGTAGGCGTAGTAGTCGCCCCAGTCGCCGACGTTGAGGTGGTCCTGCGGAAGCCGGTCGCGCGGGGCACGCGGGGCGTGGAGCGGGATGTCGAAGAGGGCGAGCGTCTTGCCCGAGCCGTCCATGATGAAGGGCCTGCCGTCCTCGGGGTCTGCCGCGTGCGGGCGGGTGAGCATCGCCTGCGGGCCCAGCGGGTTGGGCCAGTCGACGGGCACGGCGTACAAATCACGGGGCGATTCCCAGATCACCTGTCCGCGGGCGTCGAGCATCGCGGTGCCCAGGTTCCTGTCGCCGTCGACGCGCCAGTGCTCGTTGTTGTGGAGGATCTGCAGGCCCGGGCGATCGGCGAAGAACTTGCCGACGACGGCCTCGCCGCAGTGCTCCGCGTCGCGCCGCCAGAGCAGGTTCCCGCGCAGGTCGGAGACGATGAGGCCCAGGTCCTCGCAGGCGATGACCATCTCCGCGAGCCCGTCGCCGTCGATGTCGACGATCGTCCGCCGGTCGGGGTGGCCCTTGCCGCCGGTGAGCGGGAGCGTCCAGCGGACCGAGCCGTCGGGGTTGACGCAGTCGAAGCCGATGAGCAGCTCCTCGCGCCCGTCGCCGTCGACGTCGTGGGCGAGCGGGACATGCCCGACGCGGTTGAAGTCGCGACGGCCCCAGAGCGGCTTGAGATGGTGGTCGAACGCGACGACGGGGCAAGCGTGCGGGTGGCCGTCGACGCCGTCGCTGCAGGGCTTGACGACGATCTGCCGGGTGGCGTCGCCGTGGAAGCGGGCGGGGGTGATCTGCGAGTAGCCGTCGTTGTCGAGCGTCGCGGCGGCGAGGGTCTTGCCCGTGCGTCCGTCGAGCGACTGCAGTTGGTCGCCGCGGATGCGCAGGAGCTCCGCGCGGCCGTCGCCGTCGATGTCGACGGCCCGGATCATCTCGAACCCGCCGTGGGTGCGGAAGGGGAAGTCCTTCGCCCAAGGCTTGCCCCGCTGCCAGCGGATCTTGCCGTCGAGCCCGACCGCGGTGACGCAGTCGAGCGCCTGGTCGTCGCCGGTGGTGTAGTTCGGGCCGTACCACGAGCCGGGCGCGCCGCCGGGGCGGAACATCGCCGCCGCGAGCATGGCCGGGCCCTGCATGAAGACCAGCTCGGGCTGGCCGTCGCCGTCGATGTCGCCGCTGGCCATGTCCTCGCAACCGAAGTCCGCGAGGTCGACGTGGCGCACGAGACGCACGAACGGGATGGGGATCGTCATGTTGGGCTCGTCCCGGACGGCACGACTGAAGTCGTGCTGCCTTGCGCGCACTTCCGGGTTCCGGGGGTCAGATCACCTCAAGGTAATCCTTGTCCGGCAGCTTCGGAAACGGCGCCGTCGGCAGCGTCTGGTACCAGTAGGCCACCGAGGAGATGTCGTCCTGGTTGGGCAAGTAGCGTCCGCCGTGCCGCCAGCCGAGGGCCTGGATGGTGATGCGCAGGTCCTGCTCGAAGCGCACGGGGTCGGGGATGTGCCAGCGGTACATGCCGAAGCGGGTCTGCGACTGGTAGAGCCCGTCGGGGCGGATCACTTGGTGCAGCCCGGCGTAGGGCGTGCAGAACTCCGTGTAGCCCTTGCCGGGGACGTCGAAGTTGTAGCAGCCGCAGATGTAGTCCTCGGTGCCCGTGCCGCAGATGGTGGGGAAATCCTTGTCGCCGTCCATGAAGAACTTGATCTCGCCCTCGCCCCACCAGCCGTTGTTGTTCACGCCCCAGGCGAGGTAGGTCCCGGCGTAGTGCCCGCGCCCCTTGATGCCGTCGATGATGGTGTGGACTTCCTTGTAGGGCAGCGGGTTCACGCGGCGGAACTGGGCGTGGAAGTAGGCGGCGTCGTCGCTCACCGGGCCGAGCGCGTAGTTGATCTGGTAGTACCACGTCATCGGGTCCGGGCCGATGTTGGTGATGGTGATCCGGCAGCGCTTGCGGAAGGGCATCGGCCAGTAGCAGTTGAACGCGCCCTGCCCGGGGTTGAGGCAGACCGCCAGCGAGGTGAGCTGCTGGTACTTGCCCCACCCGTGGCAGAAGAAGTCGCCCAGCGGGCACTCGACGCTGGGGTTCTCCTGCCCGTCCCAGTAGATGCGGATGATGTTGAAGCGGGGGTGGTAGGCCCCGGCCATCCACATCGACTGGATCGCGCCCGGGCCTTGGATGTCGGCCAGGGTGTAGGTCGTCCCGGGCGGGATGGGGACCGAGGGCGAGACTTTCCAGCCTTGGCCCAGGTCGCGGGCGCAGTTGGCGCCGGTGCCTTGCGTCGCCATGCCGGCCTTGCCCTTCTCGCCGGTGAAGTTCTCCGCGCTGATCGACCGCGACTTCGCGGCGGAAAGCCGGTGGAGCGTGGAGAGGTCGCAGGCGAGGCCGTCGAATTGCGTCATTGGGTGTCCCGTGAAGTGATGAATGAATGGAGATGAGGGGAGAGCAGACTAACGCCCGCGCGGAAAGGGCGTCAAATGGGAGGAGGCGCGTTGCCTTGTTGGCCGGACGCGCCAGCGACGGCGGGTTGTCTTCGTTCCCATCAGACGAAGTCTGATCCGAGCCGGACACTGTGTGTCCGGAGTTCGGGCGAAAGCGGTACTCCGCTCGCGCGAAACCGGATGAGATGATGGCTTCACCGCGAAATCATGAATACGTGCGAGGCGGAGTGCCGCCTTTCGCCCGAAGAACGGGGACACAGTCCCCGGCTTTGATCAGGCTTTCGCCTGATGAGATGAAAACCTCCGTCGCTGGCGCGTCCGGCCAACAATTGCACCTGTCATCACCCCCCGATGATTGGCTCGGGCTGCCCCGCCTGCGCGTTGCGCCAGACGCGCTCGTACAAATCCCCCGGCAACGGCCCCGCTTCGTAGGCCTTGGCCGTGTCGGCCCACGTCGCGGGCGTGTCCGCGCCGGCCAGCACGAACTCCACGCCCGGCGTCGACAGCAGAAACCGCAGCGCCAGGTGAGACAGCGGCAACCCCGCCTCGGCCGCGAGCTTCGCAGCGGCGCGGGCGCGATCCTGGAACACCGGCATGAAGTGGCCTCGCGGATTGGCGATGTGCTGTTCGAGCTTCGGCCCCAGCACGCCCATGAAGATCGGGCTCGCCGTCACGATCCCCGTGCCGGCCTCGTTCGCCGCCGGCCCCAGGTCGGCCAACCCCTGCAGGTTGATCGCGTTGATGCGCAGGTAGGTGATGACGTAGCGGAACTTCCCGGGGTGGGCCTTGAGCACGGGCAATTGCACGCCCGGGCCGCCCCCGCCCATCGCGATGCAGCCGACTTGCTTCCGCTCGCGCAGCTCCAACAGGTAGTCGACGCAGGCCGGCAAGAACTCCGCGGGGCAGCCCTCGGCGTCGTGCATCGCGAGTCCGTCGATGCGCCTGTCGCCGAACCGCCGCGTGCTGGTCTCGACCTGACGCTCCATCGCCTGCCGCCAGGTCTCGCCCGCGCGGGGGACGAAGAGGTCGCCCCAGCCGTCGATCTTGGTGCAGAGCACGGGGCTCGGCCCTTGCCAGCCGCGCAGCGCCTCTTCGATGACCTGCTCCGCGGCCCCGTCGCCGTAGTTGGGCGAGGAGTCGGTCATGAGGAATCCGCCTCGCCACGCGTCGCGCAGGACCTCGACGCTCTCATGGGCGTGGACGTCGTCCCAGGCTCCGCCGAGCCCCGCGGTGCCGATGGCCATGCGCGGGGTGGGCAGGCAGCCCGCCGTCAGCGGCTTGCGCGCGAAGAAGGCCTCTCGCGAAAGCGGCGCGGGCGCGGGGAGGTTGACGTGGATTGAGCTGATGACACGGGGCATGGCGTCTCTTGGTTCGGAGTTCCGCGTTCAGGCGGTCTTCTCCTACTTCTTCTCCGCCTTCCCCGTCTCCGCCCCGAAATACGCCTCATGCAGCAGCGTCACCGGGTGGACCACCTTGAGCTTCATCCCCATCCGGTCGGCCTCGCTCTGGATCTGCATCGCGCAGCCCACGTTGCCCGTCACGCAGGTCGTCGCGCCGGTGCGCTTGATCGCTTCGAGCTTGCGCACCGCCAGGTCGCGGGCCATCGCCGGCTGCGTGAGGTTGTAGGTCCCCGCGGCCCCGCAGCACATGTCGGCCTCGGGCAGCGGTATCACCTTCAACCCCGGGATCCACGAAAGCATCTGCCGCGGCGGGGCCGTCACCTTCTGGGCGTGGGCCAGGTGGCAGGCGTCGTGGTACGTGACCGTCCGGCTCATCTCGCGCGTCGGCGGCGTGGGCTTGAACTCCACCAAAATCTCGCTGATGTCGCGAACCCGCGCGGTGAAGGCCTTGGCCTTCGCGGCGTAGGCGGGGTCGTCGCGGAGCAGGTGGGCGTAGTCGCGCAGCATCGCCCCGCAGCCGGCGATGTTGTTCACGATGTAGTCGGCGATCGGCTTGTCGGTGCCATTGGGGAACAAGGCGTCGATGTTTGCCTTGGCGAAATCCTCCGCCGCGTGCACGCGCCCGCCGTGGTGGTGGATCGCCCCGCAGCAGCCCAGCGAGCGCGGGACGACGACTTCGCACCCGGCCGCCTGCAGCAGCGCGACGGTCTGGCGGTTCACGTCCTGGAAGAGCACGCTCGCGACGCACCCGGGGAAGAGCGCGATGGTCGCCCGCTTCCCGGCCGCGGCGGGGTAGGCGGCGTCGAGCCCCTTCTCCCAGAGCGGCCCCGTGGGCGGGAGCATCTGCTGCATCTTCTCCAGCTTGCCCGGCAGCATCTTCGCCAGCGGCGAGCGGGTGAGCATCTCCCACACGCCCACCTTCTGCAGGACGCGCACGGGCAGGAGGAAGAGCTTGAGCCGGAGCGGGTAGGTGAAGATGTGGAAGAAGATCGTCTCGACGAGCCGGTCGACGAGCGTGGGGGTGCGGTGCTCGGCGAGGCGGGCCCGCGTCTCCTCGATCAGCTCGTGGTAGACCACGCCCGAGGGGCAGGCCGTCTCGCAGGCCCGGCAGTCGAGGCAGAGGTCGAGGTGCTCGACGACGGAGTTGGTGAGCTCGATCTTCCCGTCGGCGAGTCCCTTCATGAGGTAGATGCGGCCGCGGGGCGAGTCGGCTTCGAGGCCGTTCTCGGTGTAGGTCGGGCAGGCGGGGAGGCAGAGCCCGCAGTGGACGCAGCCCAGGGCGCGGTCGTAGGTCCGCGGGTCGAGTTGCAGGAGCGGGACACGGGGCTTGCCGCCGGTTCCGGGGGCGGGGGCTTCGTCGCCCAAGCCCGAGATGGTGCGGGCGGCGTGCGGGGCTTCGGGCGCCGGCAGCGGGGCGGGGGACGCGTTGGGGGCGGCGGTGCTCACGGTTTCGCTGTCTCCGGTTTGAGGAACCGGCCGGGGTTGAACATCGAGAGCGGGTCGAGCGTCGCGAGCAGGCGTTGCAGCATCGGCCAATCGGGCTGCACCGGGGCGAACGGCGCGATGTCGAGCGCGTCGGCGGGGCGGTTGGCCCAGACGCGCAGCCCGCCCACGGGCGCGATCAGCTTGAGGATCACTTGGTCGAGTTCCTGCGCCGCGGGGCCGGTGAGGTTCCCGCCCGTCCAGAGGCAGCCGTGCACGGGCATCGCGTCGATCAAAAGCTCGTCGGCGTCCTCGGCCTCGTCGGCCCAGGCGGCGAGGGCCTTGGCCGTCGCGCCGGTCGAGGCGGGGGGGACGACGATCTTCACCAACGCCCCGGCGGAGCGTCGCCACGCCCGCTGCCGGGCGAGGTCGCCCAGGTCGCGCTCGAGGGTCGAGCTGGTGCTGGTCGCGGCGATGTTGAGCGTGTCGGTCCCGCTCACCTGCACCTCAAGGGCGTGGAGCTGCGCGACGCATCCGGTCAGCCGCCCGAAGTAGCCGATCTGCAGGGCCCACTCGCCCTTGCGGCGGGTGAGGATCATCCACGCGGGCGTGGCGTCGGAGAGCAGCAGGGGGGAGAGCTTGGCGTCGATGCCCGCGGGGTCGGCCACGTCGAGGTCGACCACCATCGTCTGCTCGGGCACGGCGTAGGTGCGGATGGTCGCCTCGCAGATCGCGCCGAACTGGCCGAGCCCGCCCACCAGGAAGCGAGTGACGTCGTAGCCCGCGACGTTCTTGACGGTGCGCCCGCCCGCTTGGATGAGCTGCCCGCGGCAGTCGATGTAGCGCAGGCCGAGCAGATGGTCGCGGACGGAGCCGTAGCCCGCGCGGAGCCCGCCGTAGACGTGATGGCTGATGACCTCGCCCAGCGAGAGGTCCTCGTCGGCGTCGATGGGGAGGAACTGCCGCGTCTTGAAGAGGGCGGCCTGCAGGTCGCCCAGGCGGGCCCCCGCGGCGGCGCGGACGGTGAAGTCGCGCTCGTAGTGGTCGAGGATGCCGCCGACTTGGGAGAAGGCCACATGCTCCCCCGGGGGCGGGTTGCCCAGGCCTTGGTGGGCCCGGCCGTAGTCGACCAGCGGCAGGCGCTGGGCCGCGCTCCGGCGGACGAGGTCGGCCAGGGCGTCGGCACCGTCGACGACGCGGGCACCGGATTGCGTGAGGGTCTGGTCCATGGGAGGCGAAGCGGGGCGGGGTTGGCGAGGAAATACGTTGCGGAAAAACGCGCGGGTCGCGGGCGTGGACGGCCGCGCGATCGACGCGTGAACCATCATAGCGGAGACGAAGCGGCAGGGGAGGCGGGGCGACATCTTGCTTCGTCTGATCAGACGGTTCTTTGCTACGCTTTCCCCGCCCGCCATCCCACCCCGGAGCCCACCATGTTCGCATCGATCCGTGGCACGCGCATCTACTTCGATGTCGACGGCATGGGCCTGGTCCCGGCCCCGGCCTCGCCCGGCGTGCCGGCGCGGATGGTCGAGCGCCCCGTCCTTTTCCTCGTCCACGGCGGGCCCGGGGGCGACCACTCCAACTTCAAGTTCAACCTCGCCGAGCTGCGCGACACCGTCCAACTCGTCTACATCGACCATCGCGGCTCCGGGCGCTCCCAGCCGGCCGACCCTTCGACCTACACCCTCGACCACAACATCGACGACCTCGACGCCCTGCGCACGCATCTGGGCCTGCAGCGCATCAGCATCCTCGGCTCCTCCTACGGCGGGATGGTCGCGCAGGGCTACGCGCTGCGCTATCCCGACCGCGTCGCCAACCTCATCCTCAGCGCCACCGCCCCCAGCCACCGCACTTTCGACGAGGCCCGGCGGATTTTGCAGGAGCGCGGGACGCCCGAGCAGCGGGCCCAGTTCGACCGCGTGATGTCGGGCGGGCTCGAGAGCCTGGCCCACGTGCACGAATACTTCCGCGTGATGGGGCCGTTGTACGCCGTGGCGTTCGACTTGAGGAAATGGGAGGAGAACCTGCCGCGCCTGACGTTCACGCCGGCGCAGTTCAACCTCTCCTTCGCGCCCAACGGATTCCTGCGCTCGTTCGACTACCTCGACCAACTGCACAAGATCATGTGCCCCACGCTGGTGCTGGCGGGCCGGCATGATTGGATCTGCCCCGTGAGCCAGTCGGAGGAGATCGCGAAGCGGATCCCGCGGGCCCATCTGAAGGTCTTCCCCAACGCCGCCCACATGATCGCCAGCGACGAGCGCGAGGCCTATCTGGCGGCGGTGCGCGGGTTCATGACCTGCGCGGCGGTTTGACGAGGTATTGTTAGCCGGAAGCGCAAGCGACGGGACAGGGGTCGCACCATTTTCAGCGCGGCAAGATGTATGCGGCAGGTCCACGGTATACATCTGGCTGCGCCGTGATTCGCGGCACCCCCGTCTCGTCGCTTGCGCTTCCGGCTAACAAGACAAGGAGCACCCAATGCCCACCTCCAAACCCTCGAAGAAACCACCCCGCACCTCCGCCTCCCGCGGCGACTGGTTCCGCGACGCCGCGTTCGGCCTCTTCATCCACTTCGGGCCCTACGCCGTCTATGGCCGCGGCGAGCAGGTGATCTTCCGCGACCAGCTCGACCAGGTGGAATACACCCGCGTCGCCTGCAAGTGGAACCCTCGGCAATACGACGCGCGGACGTGGGCCAAGATCGCCCGCGACGCCGGGATGAAGTACGCCTGCCTCACCACGCGCCACCACGACGGCTACTGCCTGTGGGACACCGCCACGACCGACTACAGCAGCGCCCGCCAGGCCCCGAGGCGCGACATGGTGCGCGAGTTCGTCGACGCCTTCCGCGAGCAGGGCATCCGCATCGGGCTCTACTACTCGCTGGTCGATTGGCGCATCCCCGCCTACTTCGAGGGGCCCGCGCAGAATCCCGAGGGGTGGGCCAAGTTCCGCGGGTTCGTCCACGAGCAGGTGCGCGAGCTGCTGAGCGGTTACGGCCAGATCGACATCTTCTGGTTCGACGGGAATTGGCCGCACCCCGCGAAGGCGTGGCATGGTCGCGAGCTGGTGGCGATGATGCGCCGGCTCCAGCCGGGGATGTTGATCAACAACCGCCTGCACGCACAGCAGCCCCCGCTGGGCTATGAGCAGACGCCCGGGTGCGACGCCGACGACGCCTTCCCCGAGGACGCCGGCGACTTCTCGACGCCCGAGCAGGAGATCACCCCCGACGCCCGGCGGACGTGGGAGGCCTGCATGACCAGCACCTGGCGGCTGTGGGGCTACACCACCGGCGAGCGCTGGCACAATGCCGACTACCTGCTCGACATGCTCTGCAAGACCGCCAGTCTCGGCGGCAACCTGATCCTCAACGTCGGCCCCAAGCCCGACGGGGCGTTCCCGGCTCCGTTCACCTCGCGCATGAAGGCGATCGGGCAATGGCTGAAACGCCACGGCGAGGCGATCTACGGCTCCGAGGGCGGCGATGTCACCGAGTTCGTCACCTACGGCATGCAGACCCGGCGCGGGAACAACCTCTATTTGATCATGCGCTTCTGGGACCGCCGGCCTGAGATGACGGTCGCGGGGCTGGAGACGAAGGTGCTGCGGGCAACGCTGCTGACGACGGGCAAGCGGCTGAAGGTGGAGCAGACGGCGGATCGATTGGTGATCCGCGGCCTGCCCGCGTCGCCGCCGACGAAGCTGTTCCCGGTGATCCGGCTGGAGTGCGAAGGCCCGCCGCGGCCACGGGCGTGGGCGCGGGAGAGGTTGTGGTGCGGCGATCCGCGGCCTTATGTGGCGTGGGCGCGGCAGCGCGGGGAGGGGTTCAATGTGGATGGGGGGTGAGGGGGCATCGGATTGACCTGTCTTGTTAGCCGGAAGCGCAAGCGACGGGACGGGGGTCGATCAAATCACCGCCGCGCCGGAGTTCGCGGAGACTCCACCGCCTTCATTTGGAATCCCGAATGGTCGACAATCGGGCGCGTCACTTGAGACTCATCCGGGCTGTGGATTGGGGAACCCCTGTCCCGTCGCTTGCGCTTCCGGCTAACAATTCCTTCGCTTCGCCCCGCGCATGAAAACGGGCGACCCCCATGGGCCGCCCGTCTTGATTGACGCAAGATCAAACCTCTCACCTCACGCGATCGAAACCTCGCCGCCCGACTTGGCCGAGGCGTAGATGCCGTCGAGCATTTTCTGCACCATCAGCCCGTGCTCGGCGGGGGCCAGCGTAGGCTTGCCGTGCAGCACGTGGTCGACGAAGTTGCGCATCTTCGCGGCGAAGTGGTCGGCCGCGGGGCCCGAGGGGAGGAAGCCGGGCGTGCTGTTGAGCATGTAGCCGTTGTCGTCGGTGTAGATCTGGGCGGGGTCCCAATTCGCGCCGGACTTCTGCCCCATGAGCGAGAAGTTGAAGATGTCCTTCTCGATGTGGGCCACGAAGCTCGACTCGATCGAGAGGATCGCGCCGTTCTCGAAGCGGATCTGCCCGACGGCGAGGTCCTCGACGGTGTAGGTCTTGTGGTCCCAGTTGGGCCACATCGAGGCGACGTCCGACTTCTTGTCGCCCATGTAGGTCCAGGTGTTGCCCGAGGCGGAGACCGGCTTGGGCGAGCCCATCACGAAGTGGGCGACCTCGAGGATGTGCACGCCGATGTCGATCATCGGCCCGCCGCCCTGCAGGTCCTTGCGGCCGAAGACGCCCCAGTTGGGGATGCCGCGGCGGCGGAGGGCCTGGCACTTGGTGTACATGATCTCGCCGAACTTCCCGGCGGCGACGGCCTTGCGCAGGAAGGTCGAGTTCGGGCCGAAGCGGTATTGGAAGCCGATGACCAGCTTCTGGTTGTTCTTCTTGGCGGCGTCGAGCATCGCCTGGCCCTCCTTGGCGTTCATCGCCAAGGGCTTCTCGACGAGGACCGCGGCGCCGGCGTTGAGGGCGGCGATGGTGTTGGGCGCGTGCAGGCCGTTGGGCGTGCAGACGCTGACCGCCTCGGGGCCGATCTTGGCGAGCATCTGCTTGTAGTCGGTGAAGCAGTTGGCCTTGGGAATCTTGTAGGTCTCGGCGTGGCGGGCCATGGAGGCCTCGTTCACGTCGGCGAGGGCGACGAGCTCCACGTCGGGCATCTTCGCGAGGTAGCTCATGTGGGCCCCGGCGATGCCGCCGGCGCCGATGAAGGCGTAACGCAGTTTCTTTCCGTCGGACTTCTTGGCCACGGCAGAGGCTCCAGGTTGGGTTGGTCAAAGGTGGGGGGGACGAATCAGACGGGGCATTATGCATGCCGCCCGGCGGGTGGCAAACCCGTGGGCGGGAGGGGTTGGGAGGTTGGGAAAGCCCGGCCCAAGCGGCGTTTGTCGTCCATCCAACTGGACAATGGGGGGAGTGCGGTGTTGAATATGGTTGGCGAGATCGGTCGATGTCAGGTGCGGAGTCTGGCGCGAAGGCAAGGTGCGAGTCCGGGCGTCTTGTGATTTGGGCCGTGGGCACTTCTAGGAGCCGACCATGTTCACCTTCGGATTCGCGGAGCCTCAGCAGGGCGTGGCGATCCCGGCCGACGACGACAAGGTCGCGGTGCGAGAAGAGGTGACCGACGTCCTGACGCCCCTGCTCCCCTGGGGCATCTCGTTCCTGTTCCACGCGGGCGTGCTGCTGCTGATGGTCTTCATGGTCTTCGCGACCAAGAACAGCGGCCCCAAGGAGGGCGAGACCGGGCCGATCATCCCCACCGCCACCCTCAGCGCCACCCCCGGCGGCTCGCTCAGCCGCAGCGAACACGCCTCGATCAGCTCCAGCTCGGCGACGTCGTCGCGCAGCGCCGAACGGGCCACCAACCGCGCCACCGGGGGCAGCGGCGGCGGGCAACGCACGTCGGCCTTGGGCGCCACGGGCGGACTGATCGGTGTCGGCGGAGCCGCCTCGGGCGGCGGCGACGGCAGCGAGGGCTCGGGCGGTGGCAAGGGCGGCGGGTGGACCGGCGGCCTTTCCCAAGGAGCAGGAAACGGCAACGGCAGCCCCTTCGGCTCCGGCGGAGCCGGCGGCGGCGGGGCCTTCGCCGCCAAGTTCATGGGCACCGGCGGCAACGCCCGCAAGATCATCTACCTCGTCGACGCCTCCGGCTCCCTCATCGACTCCCTCGCCTTCGTCATCCTCGAGCTCAAGCGCTCCATCGGCCAGCTCAGCGAGCAGCAGGTCTTCACCGTCATCTTCTTCCAAGGCGACGAGGCCATCGAGGTCCCGCCTCCCGGCCTCAAGAAGGCCTCCCTCGAGAAGAAGGGCATGGTCATCGACTGGATGGACCCCGCCAAGGGCAACGTCACCCCCATGGGCCTCTCCAACCCCGTCAAGGCCCTGCAGGCCGCCCTGCGCTACAAGCCCGAGCTGATGTTCCTGCTCTCCGACGACATCACCGGCAAGGGGCGGTATGAGGTCGACCAGCGCCGCCTCCTCGCGGAGATCGAGCAGGCCAACACCGGGCACACCAAGATCAACACGATCCAGTTCCTCTATGCGGACCCGCTGACGCAGGCGAAGATGCGCGGGACGATGGAGCTGATCGCCGAGCGCAGCGGCGGGGTCTTCAAGTTCATCGACGGGCGGGAGCTGGGCATCGAATGAGCACACGTCTTTCCTGGATCGAAGTCGGCGGAGCGGCGAGGCGGCAAATGCGTCCCTTGGGGCGGGCGATGGCTTTCGCCGCGCTGGCCTTCGCCGCGCTGGCGCAGACGGGCGGAGCCGCGGCGATCGCCGACGAGGTCAAGCTCAACGGCCTGTGGGTCCCGAAGGTCGGCGACATCAAGATCGTCGACGGGCGGGTCTTCTACACCGCCGGCAGCGGGGCCGAGACCGACCGCCCGCTCGAGCAACTGCAGGGGCTGAAGCTCGACGCCTACCCGGACATGACCGCCGCCTCGCTGGCGATGGACGCCAAGCGCGAGGCCGAGGCCGTGCCGCTGCTGTTGAAGGTGCAGTCGTCCGCCCGCGAGCCGTGGCTGCGGAACTGGGCGAAGTCGCAGTTGGTGCTGGCGCTGGACCGATTGGGGCGACCGGTCGAGGCGGTCGACCTCTACATCCAGATGGTCAAGGGCGGCGTGGAGGTGGGGTTCCTCACCCGCCCGCCGGTCAAGGCGCTCTCGAGCGCGACGCCCGAGCAGCGGGCCGACCTCGCCAAGAAGATCGCCGCGGCGCAGACCGGCCTGTCGGGGCCGACGGCGTCGAACGTGAAGAAGTTGGCCGAGGCGTTGACGGCCTTGGGGCTGGCCGCCCCTGTCGCTGCTCCCGGCCCCGCCCCCGGGGCGACGCCCGCGACGCCGAAGCCGGCCACGCCTGCTACACCGACGCCCACGCCCACGCCCACGCCCGCCACCCCGGCGGCGATGAACAACGCGCCCGCCGTCGCCGCGCCCGGCCCGACGCCCGCCACCCCGACGCCGGCCACGCCGACTCCCGCGGCTCCGACCACGCCCTCCGTCGCCACGCCTCCGCCCGCGAGCGGCCCCGGGGCCGTCGTGCTGCCCAAGGAGCTGCGCGAGGTCGATCCGCCCGACCCGATCGCGGCCATGCTCGTCGCCGGCCAGTTCCAGGCCGCCGCCGACGCCGCCCGCGCGGAGCTGGCCACCAACAAGCTCGACTCGATCGCGCTGCGGCTCTACGAACTGGGCGTCGCCCAGATGGGCCTCGCCCGCGCCGCCGGCAACGACCGCAAATTGCTGCTCGACGCCGGCCTGAGTTTCATGCGTGTCATCGTCTACCGCGGGCCCAGCTCCTACGCCGGCCCCTCGATGATTGAGGCGGGTCTGGTGCATGATATGATTGGCCGCCCCGACATCGCCCTGAGGTACTACACGAAGGCCCGGCTGCACGTGGGCGAGGACGAAGACCCGCTGCTGCGTGCCCGGCTGGAGATGCTGATCACCCAGAACGCCGGCAAGGGCGGCGAGTGATCGCCTCGTCCCTTTGATGAGTTGGAACGCTGGTCTGGAATGATGGGCTGGAATTCCCCGCTGGAAAGTGCGACTTGATTCCGGGCCCGAACCCGTTGTGAAACCCGAAGGAAACCCCATGGTGAAGAGACGGAATGGTTGGATCGTGCCGTTGGCCGCGCTCGCGGTGCCGTTGTTCGCGGCCCCGGCCCTGGCCGCCGAGGAGCACGCCGGCGGCTCGGTCAATTACTTCATGCAGTTCCTCCGGACCGGCGACGCGGTGGGCACCACGCTCATCTGGTTCTGCTTGTTCACCTCCATCGCCGTGGTCTCTCTGATCATCCAGAACCTGATGCACAACCGGACGGTGAACTTCATCCCGCCCGACCTCTCCGAGACGCTCGAGCGCCTCTTGGCCGAGAAGAACTACCGCGAGGCGATCGAGCTCACCGCCGCCGACACCAGCCCCTTCGGGCAGGCGATGCGGGCGGCGCTGGCCGAGGCGCCCCGCGGCTACCAGGCGATGGAACTCGCCATCGAGGAGGCCGCCGACGCCGTGGGCTCCAAGAAGGTCCGCGGCCTGGTGTGGCTGGAGGTCGCCGGCGCCGCCGGGCCGATGATCGGCCTCTTCGGCACCGTCTTCGGCATGATCCTGACCTTCACCGAACTCGTCGCCGCGGGCGGCAGCCCCAAGGCCTCCGCGCTGGCGGGCGGCATCGCGACCTCGCTGGTCTGCACCTTCTGGGGCTTGGTCGTCGGCATCCCCGGGGTCATCAGCGCCTCGATCTTCAAGGTCCAGGTCGAAGGCCTGACCGTCGACGTGATCGTCCGGGCCAAGAGCCTGATCGCCGGCTTCCGTCCGGGCGTCACGAAGAAGCCCGCCGCCGCGCCGGCCGGGGCCGCCAAGCCCGCGCCCAGCCCCGCCTGATTCGGCCTGATTCCGCCTGACTTAGTTTGGGGCGGCCCGCCGCCGCCCTGTGTCGCCCGAGCGACCGGACCCGCCATGCCCAAGCGCAAAAAAGCCGACCTGCCCCGCACCGAGCTCAACATCACGTCCATGATGGACCTGGTGCTGAACCTGCTCATGTTCTTCGTGCTCACCAGCAACTTCGCGCTCGCGGAGCTGCCCAAGGTCGAGATCCCCGAACTCGGGGCCGGCTCGCAGGCCCGCGCCAACGAGAAGCCCGACAAGATCGTCGTCAGCGTCGTCGCCGAGGGCGACAGCGGCAACGCCGTGCAGATCAAGGTCGGCTCGTCCAACGAGGTCGCCCCAGGCGACTACGGGCGGCTGACGCAGTTGCTCTTGGTGGAGAAGACCCGCAGCAAGGACGTCGCCATCGACCTCCGCGCCGACAAGCGGCTCCACTACGAGAGCGTCGCGCCGATCATGAAGGCGATCACCGAGGCGGGCATCAGCCACGTGAACATCGTCGCCGGCCTGCCTGATTCCGAATGACCGGCCACGCAACCCGGCCCAAAAAGTCCTGCCACGCAACGACGGCCCAAGCATCGACCCCAGCGGGAACGCCATGACCGAATCGCGCGACACCAACAAGCCCGGGGACCTTGCCGCCGCCGCCGTCGTCGCCGGCTCCCACGCCGAGGGGCATGAGACCCACGGCAAGCGCAAGAAGCACAAGGTCAGCATCAAGGTCGCCGCGCTCAACATCACGTCCTTCATGGACCTGACCTTCAACCTGCTGCTCTTCTTCGTGCTCACCGCCAGCTTCTCCATCGGCGAGGGCGTCGTCCCCGCCGACCTGCCCGTGGGCTCCGGCGGGGCCGCCTCCGCCGCCACCACCGCGCCGCCCATGACCCCGCTGGTCATCTCGCTGCGGACCTTCGGCTCGCTCGACAAGGTCGTCATCCAGTTCGAGAACATCTCGATCGACCCCCCCAAGGACTTCGAGGCGCTCTACGACGTGCTCAGCCGGATGCAGGACGACCCCGCCCACAACCGCAGCGGGCAGTATTCCGCCAAGAACCCGATCATCATCAAGCCCGACCGGGGCGTCATGTGGAACCACGTGGTCGGCGCGTTCAACGCCATCGTCCGCGCGCGGTACTCCAACGTGAGCTTCGCCGCGCTGCCCGAGAACTGAGCCGCGCCCGGGGCAATCCCGCCGGCGCCCGAATCATGAAACACCGCCTCCTCATCACCCTCCCGACCCTCTCGCTGGCGCTGCTCGCCTCCGCCGCGCCCGCGCACGCCCAGTTCTCCCGCTTCGACAAGACCACGCTCATCGAGGGCCTGCGCAAGGAGGGCATGGGCGAGCTGCTCAAGCACCTGGCGCTGACCGAGCTCAGCGACGGGAAGGACCCGGTCCTGGCCAAGCAGGTGCTGATCAACCAGTACCTGATCGACTACGCCCAGAAGCGGGCCGCGGCCCTCAAGGAGCAGGACGGCGCCCGCGCCGTCGCCCTGCGCAAGGAGGCGCTCGACGCCTTCAACGGGGCCCAGGCGGCCCGCCTGGCGCTCGTCAAGGAGCTGCCCGACAACGAGCAGCGCCCGCTCTGGCAGACCGACAACGCCGAGCAGCAGATCTTCGAGTACCTGCAGATCATCAAGGACAACGCCAACGACTTCTACGAGTTCGGCGTCCCCTCCGCCGAGCAGCGGACGGCCTATGAGACGGTCGTCCCCGAGGTGCTCGCCGCGACCGCCGACGCCGACGTCCGCCTCTTCGTCCTCCAGGGCGACCTGCCCAAGGAGAAGGACCACACCGAGAAGCGCGTCAACACCGGCCTGTGGGACCGGATGATGAACCAGTACTACAAGACGCGCACGCAGTACTTCCTCGCCCACGCCGCCTTCTACGCCGCCCAGCTCCCCGACTCGCACGCCTACTACCGCGTCCCCAACCCCAAGATCATCCAGCAGCGCAAGACCGCCGCCGAGGAGCGCTCCCGCCTGCTCTCGCTGACGGTCGAGCGGCTCGAGGGGTTCATCAAGGACCTCAACGACCCCTACGAGGTCCGCCGCCCCGCCCAGGCGCTCTCGGCCCGGGCCCAGCTCGCGCTGGGGCGCGTCGACGAGGCGCTGGCCTCGCTCGACGCGGTGATCAAGGCCAACGCCGCCGACCGCACCGACCTGGTCGCGCGGATCGCCAGGGCCAGCGCGCTCGAGGCCAAGGGGCAGGGCCCCGCCGCGCTGGCGCAGCTCGCCGACCTCCACTCGCACGCGATGGTGAAGGACAACCTGCTCTTCCGCCTGCTGATCGTCGACTCCACGCACCGGCTGCTGCTCCGCCGGGCCGACAAGGCCCAGGGCAAGGAGAAGGCCTCGCTGGTCGCGCTGGCCTATGAGCCGTACCAGCAGTTCCTGGACGACCCGAGCCTGGGCGAGAGCGCGGAGTCGATCAAGGACTACATCTACCGCCGCTGGGAGGCGAACACCACCGCGACGACGCCCGCCGAGTTCGTCGCGCTGCCCGGCGCGGTCGCCGCCGCGATCGCCGAGATCAACCGCAGCAAGGGGCAGGCCCTGATGGAGCAGGCCGCGGGCGAGGCCGACGCCAAGAAGGCCGGCGCGATGCGGACCGACGGCTCGGCGAAGCTGCAGAAGACGATCGACATCTGCACGGGGCTGCTCAAGCGCGACGACCTCCGCCCCTCGGTGCGGGCCCAGACCAAGTTCAACCTCGCCATCAGCTACTACTTCCTCGACCCCAAGGACAACCAGAAGCTGCTCAAGTGCGCCGGCATCCTCACCGAGCTGGGGGCCGAGCTGCCCGACCAGAAGATCTCCGAGGCGGGGATCATCAACGCGGTCTCGATGCTGCGCTACCTGCACGAGCAGCCCAAGCGGATGTCGGGGGTCGACCAGGCCTACGAACGGGCGGCGGTGGTGCTGCTGACCAACTACCCCACGACGCCCGCGGCGATCAACGAGCGGTTCTACGTCGGCGCCGCCGTCTTCGAGGCGACCGGCCGGTTCGCCAAGGCGGCCGAGATCCTCGCGGCCGTGCCTTCGGACAACGCCGACTACTACCCCGCGCAGCAGGAGATGCTGCACTGCCTGCACGTGCTCTACCGCCAGGCGCGGGGCCTCTCGCCCGTCGTGGCCGAGCCCGAGACCCAGCCCGCAACGACCCAGGCCGCCTCCGCCCCTGCAGCAGCCCCTGCTCCCGCCGCAGGCGGCAAGGCCGAGGACGCCCGCAAGCTCGCGGAGAAGGTCGTCGTGGAGGCGACGCGCATCCGCGAGGAGGCCGCCCGCTTCCTCCAGCAGGCCTCCGCCGAGCAGGCCCCCGCCGCCCGCCGCGCCGCCGGCTCCGCGACCCTCGTGCTCGCCGACATGGCGGTCGACGAGGAGAAGAAGTACGAGAAGGTCCTCACGCTCCTCAAGGACTTCGACCGCGACTACGGCGCCGAGGCCGAGTTGATGCGCCCCATGCTCGAGAAGCGCATCATCGCCCTCTTCCAGGTCAACCAGTTCGACGAGGCGGTCAACGAGTCGATGCGGATGATGAACGGCTTCCCCGACGACGCCGCCCCCGTGGTCGACCGCGTGCTCACCGGGCTCGACGCGATCATGGAGCAGCTCCGCCGCAGCGCGGGCGGCGAGCTGGTCGAGAGCCGCAAGAAGGCGATGCTCGACCGCGCCGACGCGATCTCCAAGGTCGAGCTCAAGCTGGCCGACCTGCTCTACAAGTGGGCGGTGGACCAGAAGTACCCCGAAGACAAGATGCTCCCCTTCAAGCTGGTCTTCGCCAAGTCGCTCCGCCTCTCGGGCGACCCCAAGAAGGCCCTCGAGATGCTCCAGCCGCTGCTCGCCAAGGCCAAGGACAACGCCGACCTCTTGCACAACGTCGCCGAGTGTTATTTCGCCATCGGCGGCGAGAAGAGCCTGACCGACAACGCGGCCCCGCTCTACGACCGGCTCATCCGCGACCTCCCGCCCGAGGAAGGCGGCAAGTACCCCGCCATCTGGTGGAACGCCTGGATGCGCCGCCTGCAGATCAGCGAGATCACCAAGACCGGGCTCGAGCAGGTCTCCCTCAACGTCCGCGCCCTGCAGAACACCGACCCCAACCTCGGCGGCGAGGCGACCAAGCTCGAGCTGGTCCGCCTGCGCAACAAGTTCGCCGGCACCGTCGCCAAGCCGCAACAGTGATTGGTCCTGCGAAATACCCTGCGCCCCCAAGCCCACGGATCGCGATGGCACTCCGTCGCGTTCCGTGGGGTTCCGGAGGTTCCGGATGTTCCGGGGTTTCCGTGGGTCCCGGAGTCTCCGGGGATCCCGGACATCATTGACAGCCGGGAAAACGTTGTTTGAATCGGTGCGGGCAGGGCGGCCTTGAAGCCCAACCCCACCGAACCCGACGGCGTACCGTCGGGATCGATGGGCTTGATCCGGTTGTTTCCGCAAGACCTGGAGTTCCCCCGCCATGGAATACCGCCTCATCCCCGGCACCGACCTCAAGGTCAGCCTCCTGGGCTTCGGCAACTTCGTCTTCGGCACCAACTGGTGGGGCGACTTCACCGACGACGACGGCGTCCGCCTCCAGAACCAGGCCTTCGACCACGGCGTCAACTTCTTCGACTCCGCCGCCGCCTACGGCAACGGGCGCGCCGAGTCCCTCCTCGCCAAGACCATCCAGTACGCCGGACGCGACAAGCTCGTCGTCTCCACCAAGTTCGGCTACGACTTCTACTCCGACCCCGGCGAGCATGGCGGTCACCGCGAGCGCAAGCAGGACTTCACCCCCAAGTTCCTCCGCTTCGACTTGGAGAAGTCCCTCGAGCGCCTCGGCATCGACTGCGTCGACCTCTACCAGGCCCACAACCTCAAGCTCTCCCAGTTCAAGGACGATCTCTTCGAGACCCTCGACAAGCTCGTGCAGGAGGGCAAGATCCGCCACTGGGGCGTCGGCCTGGGCCCCGCGATCGGCTGGCGCGAGGAGGGCTACCTCGCTTTTCGCAAGCACAAGGCCGCCGTCGTCCAGACCGTCTTCAACCTCTACGAGCAGGACCCCGGGCGCGAGTTCTGCGAGGTCGCCCGCGAGGCCGGGCATGGCGGGGTCATCGCCCGCGTCCCCACCAACTCCGGCATCCTCGACGAGGAGTTCAAGTCGCCCGACCACACCTTCCCCGCGACCGACCACCGCAAGTTCCGCGACAAGAACTGGCTGGTCTTCGGCCTGCGCAAGAACGAGGTCATCCGCCCGCTCGCCAAGCGCTACGGCCTCTCGATCCGCCAGTTCTCCTTCCGCTGGCTGGCGAGCTTCCCGGAGCTGGTCTCGATCGAGCCGAACCTGCTCAACCTCGCCGACGTGCAGGAGTTCGCCGCCGCCGCCGACGCCAAGCCGCTGGAGCGGGCGACTCTCGACGTGATCGCCTCGCTCTACGCCAACGACTTCTACCTGGGCGAGGACGCGCATCCGTGCGACTGGAAGTCGAGCGTGACGCCCGAGGGCAAGATCCGCAGCGGATACGTCAAGCCCGCGGAAGTCGCGGTGTGAGGGCGCGTGCGCTTGGTTCCCGCGCCGCGCCCCGTTGACGCGCCTTTCTGATCAGAGACGGACACTGTGTGTCCGAATGCCGGGCGAGGCGGTACCCCGCCCGCACGACGTGCCAGCGTCGTTGACGCCATCAAGGAGCCACGGATCTCGCCCGGAAGAAACTCCTTCGTCGCACGCCCCACGTGAAACCCAACGGCCCATGGCTCCCCGCGATTCGCGCGGGCGGAGTACCGCCTCGCCCGATCTTCGGACACACAGTGTCCGTCTCTGATCAGGCTGCGCCTGATGTCGAAAAACCGCCATCGCCGCCGCGCCCACACTCTTCTCTCCCCCGCCCCGGCTAAAATGATCCGATGAACCTGCCTTCGACCCTGCGAAACTCGCGACTCCTCCTCCACGGCCCGCGCTTCGACGTCCGCGAGGTCGATGTCCCCGAGGCGGGGGGCGGCACGGTCGGCAAGCAGGTCGTCATCCACCCCGGCGCGGTGGTCATCCTCCCGCTGCTCGACGACAAGACCGTGGTGATGATCCGCAACCAGCGCGTCGCCGTGGGCGAGACCCTGCTTGAGCTCCCCGCGGGCACGCTCGAGCCCGGCGAGGCCATCGAGTCCTGCGCCGCCCGCGAGGTCGTCGAGGAGACGGGCTACCAGGCCGGGCGCATCGAGCCGCTGCTCGACTTCTACTCCAGCCCGGGGATCTGCACCGAGCGGATGTACTGCTTCGTCGCCCGCGAGCTGAATCACGTCGGGCAGGATTTGGACGAGACCGAGCAGATCACCGTCGAGGCCGTCCCGCTCGACGAGGCGGTTCGGAAGATCCGCTCGGGCGAGATCCGCGACGGAAAGACGATCGCGGCGTTGCTGTATTTCGCCGCGTTCATGGGCGCCGCTGTTCAAGGAATGCGTTGATGGCCTGGGACAACCGGTCTTATTACCGCGATGTTCCGCCCGCCCACATGGGCGTGGGCGGCATGGGCAACTGGCCGGTCACCACGTGGCTGATGGGGCTGTGCATCGGCGTCTTCGTGGTCGACGCCGTGCTCGCCCGCATCATGGGGCGGCCCGAGGTGGTCGGCAACGGCCCGTTGACGGACTGGGGCAACCTCTCCGCGGCGAAGGCGGTCTTCTCCGGGCAGGTCTGGAGGCTCGTCACCTTCCAGTTCCTGCACATCGGCCTGCTGCACCTGGTCTTCAACCTGTTCGTGATCTATTTCTTCGGGCGGATGATCGAGCCGGCGCTCGGGTCCCGCCGGTATCTCGCCTATTACCTGCTCTCCGGCCTGGGGGGCGGGGCGCTCTTCCTGCTCCTGGTCTGGTTGGGGGGCGTGGTCCCCAACGCCTCGCGCGTGCCGGGGCTGTTGGTCGTCGACATCGATTCGCCGTTGGTGGGCGCCTCCGCGGGCTGCTACGGCGTGCTCGTCGCCGCCGCGGTGCTCTACCCGCACGAGACCGTCCGCCTCTGGCTCCCGCCGATCTCCCTCACCATCCGCTGGCTGGCGATCATCCTCATCGGCCTCTCGGCCTTCTTTGTCTTGGTCAACAACATGCCCGGCCACGGCGGGGAGGCGGCGCACTTGGGCGGCGCGGTCGCGGGCTACCTCCTGATGCGATTCCCCCGGACGCTTGCGTTCGCGGAAGGCTCGCGCGGGTTTCGCCTGCCCTTCCTCCCCAAGAACGACTGGGCCAGCAAGCAGGCCCGGGCCGACAAGCAGCGGGAGAAGGAGGAGGCGGAGGTCGACCGCATCCTCGACAAGGTCCGCGCCAACGGGCTGCACAGCCTGAGCCGCGGGGAGAAGAAGGCGCTGCAGCAGGCGACGAAGCGCTCCGCCGCGCGCGACGCGTCGTGATCGGCGCGGCATGACGTCGCGCGGCGCCCCGGCCTCGCGACTCCGGGGTTCGGAGTTCCGCCTTTAGGCGGCTCTTCGGAAAACCATATCGCTCCAGTCCACGCGACTCTGGGTTAGCCGGACGCGCAAGCGACGGCTTGCACCGTCCGACGACCTGAAATCGTACCGCTCGCTGTGCCCCCAAGCCGTCGCTTGCGCTTCCTGCCAACCGACCCCCTCCCTCATCGCGATCCACCTCGTCCACACGGGTCAAGCGAAAACAAATGCCCGCCTAAAGGCGGAACTCCGAACCCCAGACGCTCGCTCGGCGCGTCCCGGGGGCCGGGGGCGCTCCGGGGGCGTTCCGGGGGCGTTCCGGGGGCGCGGAAATTTTCCGCCCGAATTCGAAAAAATATTTACTACCCATTTCCCAAACGGGTTGGAACGCCCACCCCTCCGGAAACGCTCAGAACGAGCCCCGCGAGGCTGGGTTAACCTGCGGGTGGCGCGCGCCGGCACGAGAGCGGGACATTTTGTCGCCTCGTTTCGCCCAAAGAGCACCATCGTCCGCGCCCGCCCGGCATGGTCCCGAACAGCCAAAACGGCACCCTAAGACGCAACGAATGAAGTCGTCACCGTTTACAGGAATTCGCCCCAAAACCGCTCCCAAGCCCGCAAGCGCAAGTCGCGCGGCGAGCGGCGCACCAGCCCTCGAATCGATCGCGAAGACGCACCGGACCGGTGTCGACGCGCCACCGGAGTGGAACCACAATGGAGCGGGAGCGGCACCTTTTAGAGCATTTTCAACGCCTGATTTCCCGCGCCAAACATAGGTACCAGCGTCCGGAAAAATCCGGACGATCGCCGAAACCCCGAATTCAAAATAAGGACTTGCGCGACTTTGTCCGGATTTGGCCGGACGCTTGTGCGGGTCTTACGGGGGCGCACACTTTTTTTTGTGCCCGAGGGTCTCGGAACGATCGCGTCCGGAGCGCATCGCGCGCCTCCGTGCGTCTCAGGGACGCACAACTCAACGCGTCCTTCCTCGCGCCCGTCACAAGGAGCACACCCATTTCCCGACTCCGCTACACTCCCGCCATGCCTCCTCTTCGCTACGAACTTCTCCGCCAGGACGATTCCTCCCGCGCCCGCTTGGGGCGCGTGACCACCCCGCACGGCTCCTTCGACACGCCCGCCTTCATGCCCGTCGGCACGCAGGCGACGATCAAGGGCCTGCTGCCGACGATGGTCGCCGAGCTCAACAGCCAGATCATCCTCGCCAACACCTATCACCTGATGCTCCGCCCCGGCTCGGAGCTCATCGCCCAGATGGGTGGGCTGCACCAGTGGATGCGCTGGGACCGCCCGATCCTCACGGATTCAGGCGGTTTTCAGGTCTTCAGCCTCTCGGACATCAACCAGATCGACGACGACGGCGTGAGGTTCAAGAGCCACCTTGATGGCAAGAACGTGCTGCTCACGCCGGCCCGGAGCATGGAGGTTCAGAACCAGCTCGGGGCCGACATCATTATGGCCTTCGACGATTGCCCCCCGGCGAACGCGGAGCGGGACGAGGCGCAGGGGCTTGAGGCGGCAGAAGGAGCGGATGAATCGGCCCCGCCGCTGTCGACGCGGGCCTCGCGCGACGTCGAGGGGGAGAGCCCGAATCGCAGGGCCCCGAAGCCCAAGACCACGCCCGAGCGGCTGCGCGAGGCCGTGACGCGCTCCGCCCGTTGGCTCGATCTCTGCGTCGCCGCCCACGCCCGCAAGCAGGACCAGGCCCTCTTCGGCATCGTCCAGGGCGGCATCGACCTCGACCTCCGCACCTGGAGCGCCAGCCACGCCCGCGGCCACGATCTCCCCGGCTACGCCATCGGCGGCGTCGCGGTGGGGGAGGGGTATGAGCAGCTCGTCCGCGTCGTGCAGCACACGGCTCCGCTCCTGCCGGAGGATCGTCCGCGGTACTTGATGGGCGTGGGCTACGAGCGCGACATCCTCGCGGCGGTCCGCTCGGGCGTCGACATGTTCGACTGCGTCCTCCCCACGCGGAACGGGCGCAACGCCAACGCCTTCACGCCCACCGGCCAAATGCGGCTGCGCAACGCGAAATACGCCGCGGACGCCCAGGTGATCGACCCCGAATGCGACTGCCCCGCCTGCGGAACGGGCAAGGGTTTCAGCCGGAGTTACCTGAGGCACCTCTTCGCCGCGGGGGAGATGCTCGGGCCGATTCTGGTGAGCGCCCACAATATCCGGCACTTCCAGCGCTACCTGCTGGACATAAGACAGGCGATCGCCCACAATGACTGGTCTTTGATCGCCCGACGGTGGCCGGTTGCGATGGCCTGAGACCGCCGCGATTCCGTGAAGTCAACCGCACGCTTGGCCGATGCCGGGCGCCGCGGGGTTCCCGTCGGCTTGAGGCCCGCCCGTGGGCGAGGCCTCCGCGCCCCGCATGGGCGCTGCGTCCGTGTAAACAACCCGAGGGTTTGCTATGCGACTTGAGTCCTTGTTCCCCTTCGTCCTGGCCCAGGATGGCATGCAGGCCGCCCCGTCGGTCCCCAGCACGGGCGGCGCCCCCGCGTCCGGCGCGCCGGCCGGCGGCACGACCGTCGCCCCCTCCTCCGGGCAGTCGAGCACCGGCGGCGCCGCGTCCCAGCAGCCCCCGGGCCTCTCCAGCTACATCTTCCCGATCGTCCTGGGGTTGATGGTGTTCTACCTCTTCACCATGGGCGGGTCCGGCCGCAAGGACCGCAAGAAGCGAGAGGCGATGCTCGCGGCCCTCAAGAAGGGCGACCGCGTGCAGATCATCGGCGGGGAGATCGGCTCGGTCGTCGAGGTCCGCGACAAGGACATCCTGCTCAAGGTCGACGAGGGCAACAACACCCGCATCCGCTACGCGCGCGACGCCATCAAGGAAGTCCTCGTCGACAAGCCCGAGACCAGCGTCGTCGAGACCAAATGACAGCCAAGTGACGACCGAGTGATTTCCCCGTGAGTCGCCGCGCGTCCGGCAGGCGTCGTGTCGCCGCAAGCCGCGATTCATCTCCCGCATCAATGGGCATTCCGCCGGAACCCCGGCTTCCCCGACCGCTCCACCCCCGCCAAGCCTAGAAGACCCATGGACAAAGTACCTCTCTGGAAGCCGTTGCTGATCGCCTTTGTGCTGGCGCTGTCGATCGCCGCCATCATCCCCCCGAGCCAGAAGCTCAAACCGGGGCTCGACCTCGCCGGCGGCACCGTCTTCATCTATCAGGTGAACGTGCCCCCCGGGAGCGACGCGCAGAAGGACATCGACGACACCATCACGGTGCTGCAGAACCGCGTCGACCCCACCGGCGTGAAGAACCTGATCTGGCGCCAGTTGGCGGGGCATCGCATCGAGATCCAGATGGCGGTCGCGTCGCCCGAGGCGACCAAGCGCCGCGACGAGTTCGCCGTGCTGCGCAAGGCGCTCTTCGACCAGAACCTCTCCGGGCACGACCTCGACGCCTACCTCCGCGCCACCCCGCAGGAGCGCTCTGCGATGCTCGCGAAGCTGGGCGCGGGCAGCCCCGAGCGGCAGTCGGCCCTGCAAGCGCTGGCCGAGGCGGAGGACCGCGTCGCCGCGGCGCAGAAGCCCCAGGAGGAGGCGCAGAAGAAGGTCCGCAAGGCCGAGGCCGAGTTGGCCGCGCTTTCGTCGGACGCCAGCGAGGCCAAGCGCAAGGCGCTGGTCGAGAGCATCAAGCCCCTGCAGGCCGAGCTCACCGCGCGGACCCGCGCTCTGCTCGAGGCCCGCCGGCAGGCGAAGGTCGCCAACGCCGCGATGGAGGCGACGAACATCAAGCCGGCCGAGCTCGAGCGCGTGCTCGGCTCGCCCGACAAGATGGACACCAACCCCAACGACGACAAGGGCGGGCTGGTCAACCTCCGCGAGGCGGCGGTCGCGGAGCTGGTGGCCGCCCACCGCAGCCGGGCCGACCAGATCCACGGCCTGATGAAGGCCTACGCCGAGTTCGAGAAGATCAAGGGCCCGATGGACGACCCCAACGACCTGATCGAGCTGCTGCGCAGTTCGGGCGTGCTGGAGTTCCGCATCGCCGCGTCGTCGACGATCCCCAACGCCGCCCAGTACCGCGAGCAGCTCCAGACCCGAGGCCCGCGCGGGGGCGAGGGCGAGTACATCTGGGTGCCCATCGACGATCCCGCCAGCTTCGCCAGCACGCCCGACCAGGTGAAGTTCCTCAAGCAGAACCCCGAGCAATACTTCGGCGGGCGGAGCATGGTCGCGCAGAGCTACGGCAACCGTATCTACCTGCTGTTGGGCAACACCCGCGAGAACAGCCTCACCCACGACCGCGACACCTGGGCCCTCACCGACGCCCTCCCCCAGCCCGACGAGATGGGCTTCCCCGGCGTGGGCTTCGAGCTCGACGCTTCGGGCGGGCAGCTCATGGGCAATCTCACCGGCGCGAACATCGGGCATCCGATGGCGATCGTGCTCGACGGCAAGGTCATGACCGCCCCGAACGTCCATGGCCGGATCAACGGCCGCGGCAGCATCACCGGCGGCAAGGGCGGCTTCTCCGAGAAGGAGCTCACCTACATCGTCCGCACCCTCAAGGCCGGTTCGCTCAAGGCCCGCCTCAGCGAGAGCCCCATCTCCATCCAGAAGGTCGGCGCCCAGTTCGGCACCGACAACCTCCGCTCCGGCACGATCGCCGCGACGGCGACCTTCGCCATCGTCGCCGCCTTCATGATCTGCTACTACTTCATCCCCGGCCTCGTGGCGACCTTCGCCCTCGCCGCCAACATCGTCATCACCATGGGCGCCATGGCGATGTCCAACTCCACCTTCACCCTCCCGGGCATCGCGGGCATCATCCTCACCATCGGCATGGCGGTCGACGCCAACGTGCTGGTCTTCGAGCGCATCCGCGAGGAGCTGGAGCGCAAGAACTCCGCCCGCACCGCCATCCGCCTGGGCTTCGGCAAGGCGATGGCGACCATCATCGACACCCACCTGACCACCATCCTCACCTGCATCATCCTCTTCTACGTCGGCACCGCCGACATCAAGGGCTTCGCCGTCACCCTGGGCGTGGGCCTCATCGCCTCGCTCTTCACCGCGGTCTTCTGCAGCCGCGTGATGCTCGACCTTTACCTCTACTACACCAAGGCCACCACGCTGGGCATGCTCCCGGTGAAGTACCCCGGCATCCACGAGTTCTTCTCCCCCAGCATCGACTGGTACGGCAAGCGCTACTTCTTCGTGGGCATCAGCCTCGTGCTGACCGTCGGCGGGGCGCTCGGCGTCGCCGTCCGCGGCGTCGACTTCCTCGACATCGAGTTCCGCAGCGGCACGCAGGTCGGCTTCCGGCTCCGCGAGGGGGCCCCGAGCCTCTCCATCACCGACGTGCGCCATCGCCTCAATGCCGTCTCCGAGGGCCAGCAGAAGGCCCTGAAGGCCAGACGCGAACCGCTCGCGCAGCAGGTCCAGGCCGCCTCCGGTCCCCAGAAGGCCACGCTCGAGCAGTCGCTCAAGGAGCTCGACACCCAGATCCTCCAGGCGAGCTACCTCCACGGCGACCGCGCGACCGTCGTGAGCGTCGGCGACACCACCGCCGGCGGGAAGGCCACCGCCTTCAACATCGCCACCCTGGCGACCGACCCCAAGTTCGTCACCGACGGCGTGAAGGACGCGTTCCAGGACGTGATGAGCCAGGTCCGCCCGGTCTCCTTCGAGGGCATGGAGAGGACCGACGCCGGCCCGCCCTATGTCTTCCCGGTCCGCGGGTCGTCGCTGGGCGACGTCATCGAGCGGGGCGACGTCCGCGGCGAGGTCAACCCCGACTATGTCGGCGGCGTGGCGATCGTCCTCAAGAACCTCAACCCCGCGGTGACGGTCAAGCAGGTCCGCGAGCGGCTCGAGAGCGCCCAGTTCCAGCCCGAGTTCGAGGCGATGGGCTACCACGCCTACGATCTGCAGGGCGTCGACGCGGCCGACCCCGCCGAGGCCGCCGCCGGCGCGTCGACCGCGCCCAGCGCCGCCGACGAGCAGCGCTTCAAGACCATCGTCCTGCTCACCCGCGACGACGCCTTCAACTACGCCAAGAGCCCCGACACCCTGGGCGAGAAGGGCGGGCTGGCCGACACGCAGTGGCGCCTGGTCAACGCCGCCCTCCGCCGCGACACCAGCCTCGACAGCGTCTCGAGCTTCTCGAGCCAGATCTCCGGCACGATGCAGCAGCAGGCGATCGTCGCGATCGTCCTGGGCTGGGCGGTCATGATGGCCTACATCTGGATGCGCTTCGGCAACCTGCGCTTCGGCGTCGGCGCGCTGCTCGCGCTGATCCACGACGTCATCACCGCCATCGGCCTCGCCGCCCTCTGCTTCTACGTCTACGACACCTCGATCGGGCATTGGCTGCTCCTGCAGCCCTTCCGCCTCAACCTCGCCCTGGTCGCCGCGGTGCTCACTCTCATCGGCTACTCGGTCAACGACACAATCGTCGTCTTCGACCGCATCCGCGAGAACCGCGGCAAGCTGACGGTCCTCACCCCCGGGCTGATCAACGACTCGATCAACCAGACCATCAGCCGAACGGTCCTGACCGCCGGCACGGTGCTGATCGCCTGCTTCTGCCTCTACGTCCTGGGCGGCGAGGCGGTGCGCGGGTTCGCGTTCGTCATGTTCGTCGGCTCGATCATCGGCTGCTACAGCTCGATCGCGGTCGCGTCGCCGCTGCTCCTGGTGGGCCTCAAGGGCCTGGACAAGGCCGCAGAGTCCCGCCCCAGCACGGCGGTCACGACGACGACGTCGACGACGGGCGAGTGAGCCTCAGCCGCGGGCCTTGATCACGTAGACGTCGTAGCGCACGCCCTTGCCCGCGAAGCTCATGGTCGGCTCGCTTGCCAGCGGTTCGGCCTTGGGCGGGCGCTTTACCACCACCCGCTTGGTCGCCACGCGCAGGGCCCATTCGACCAGCTCCGCCGCGTCGCCGTCGTCGCCGACCAATTTGCGCAGCAGCTTCATCGGCTTGCGCTCGGCGGTCTTGCGCCCCGAGGGGAACATCGGGTCGAGGTAGACCACGTCGGGGCGGAGGAACTCCTGCATCGAGGGCGGGAGGTCGTCGCCCGGGCCGCCGGGGCCGCTCGGGCCGTCGTTTTGGTTCAGCCGGGCGATGCGGCGCAGGAGGTGGCGGGCGTCGGCCTGGATGAGGTGGGTCCGCATCAGCACGTCGGGGTTGCCCGCGCCGGCCCGGAGCAGGGAGTCGCGGGCGAGCGTGAAGACGACCTTGTTCCGCTCCACGCCCAGCACCCGGCAGCCCAGCCCCGCGAGCAACCAGGAGTCCTCCGCCCAGCCCGCGGTGGCGTCGATCACCACCGACGGCTCGGAGCGTTTCTTGTAGCCCACGGCCTTGGCGATCGGCTGGTCGAGGCTGCGCCCGGCGCTGGAGGCGATGTCGATCGCGGAGAGGTCGCCCGAGACGGGCTTGCCTCCCTTGAGGGCGGCGTCGCCGCGGAGGATCGCCAGGACGAGGCGGTCGGGCGTGACGGTGAGCAGGGCGTCCCACCCGGTGCGGGCGGGCTTTTCGAGGAAGGGGAGGTTGAGGTCGACGGCGAGGCGGGCCGCGGCCTTGAGGAGTTCGCGGTCGCTCGCGGGATCGGCGCAGACGGCGATCAGCACGGGGTCCGGCGCCGCGGGGGTTGGGGCGTGTTCGGCCATGCGGACAGGGTACCCGCGAGGCGGGCGGGGTTGAAGGGGAGGGGAGGCTGCCTCAACCCTCTTCGCCATCCGCGTCGGGCGGCGCGACCGGGGCCGGGGCCCCGGCCTGCTGCTTGTCCCAGCGCATGCGGTTCGCCCGGCTATCCATCAGGATGTGGACCCGGCTGCGCTGGTCGGCGGGGATCGCGTCGTCGATCTGCTTGCGCACCGCACCGATGTGCGTCCGGCGGGTCAGGTGCGTCAGCACGATCGCCTTGGCCTTCGAGAGCGCCAGCAGGCGCAGTATGTCGTCGAGGTGCAGGTGCTTCCCGACCGACGCGCGGTTGCGGTCGCCCGGCTCGACGAAGGTGCACTCGGTGATGAGGATCGGCGCCTCGAGCACGTCCTTGCGGTCGAAATGCGGGCCCCACATCGTGTCGCCCGTGTAGCAGACCAGCGGGATCTCGTGGACCTGCGTGATCTCCTGCCCCTTGCGCTTGAGCTCGACGATCTGCTCTTGGGGCAGCCCCACGAGCTCGGGCTTGAGCTTGCTGCGGCGCTCGACCAGGACGTAGCCCAGCGAGGGCACGGTGTGGTTCGTCGCGAAGCCGCGTAGGAAGATGTTGTTCTTCACCTCGACCTCGGCGTCGGGCAGCAG
>JAPLMQ010000244.1 GCA_026386955.1 Planctomycetota bacterium | reverse complement strand
GTCTTCCCCGCGGGCTGCTTCCTGCTCACCGGCACAGGCGTGATCCCGCCCACCGACTTCACGCTCCGCTCGGGCGACCGCATCCGCATCCGCATCGGGCCCATCGGCGAGCTGGCCAACACCGTCCTCTGATCCGGCTTTCTCGGGCTTTCAAGGAACCGCAACGCATGGAACTGCACGGCAAGAGCATCCTGGGCGACGCGCTGGCGGACTCGGGCGCCGAGACGTTCGAGTCGATCAACCCCGCCACCGGGCAGAAGCTCGGCCCCGCCTTCCACAAGGCCGACGCGGCGGCGATCGGCCGCGCGATGCAGTTGGCCGAGGCCGCCTTCACCGACTATCGGCAGCGCTCCGGCGCGCAGCGGGCCGACTTCCTCGAAAAGATCGCCGCGGGCATCGAGGCCTTGGGCGACAAGCTCGTCGAGCGCGCCGTCGCCGAGACGGCCCTCCCTCCGGCCCGCATCACCGGCGAACGCGGACGCACGACCGGGCAGCTCCGCCTCTTCGCCTCCTTGGCCCGCGAGGGCTCGTGGGTCGACGCAAGGATCGACACCGCGCTGCCCGAGCGCCAGCCGCTCCCGCGCCCGGACCTGAGGAGGATGCTCATTCCGCTCGGGCCCGTGGTGGTCTTCAGCGCGAGCAACTTCCCCCTTGCCTTCTCCGTCGCGGGGGGCGACACCGCCTCGGCGCTGGCCGCGGGCTGCCCGGTGGTCGTGAAGTCGCACTGGGCCCACGCGGGCGTCTCGGAGATGGTCGGGCGTGTGATCCAGGAGGCCGCCAAGGCCTGCGGGCTGCACCCGGGCGTCTTCTCGCTGCTGCAGGGGCGCGGGCACGACATCGGCAACGCCCTGGCACGCCACCCGCTCACCCGCGCGATCGGGTTCACGGGCTCCCGCCGCGGCGGCCTCGCGCTGCTCAGCGCCGCCAACCTCCGCCCCGAGCCGATCCCCGTCTACGCCGAGATGGGCAGCATCAACCCCGTCTTCGTCCTGCCCGGCGCGATGGAGCAGCGCGGGCAGGCGATCGCGCAGGGGCTGGTGCAATCGGTGACGCTCGGCGTGGGACAGTTCTGCACGAACCCCGGTTTGGTCGTCGCCCGGGCCGAGCCGAGGCTCGAGCAGTTCGTCGCGCAGGTGAGCCAGTCGATCGCCGCGGTCGCCCCGGCCTCGATGCTCTACAGCGGCTTGTGCGAGGCCTATCGTGAAGGCGTCGACCGCTTGGCCGCCGCCCCGGGCGTGAGCGTCGTGGGCAAGGCTGCGCAGGCAGCCGACCCGGCGCGGACGCAGGCGGGCCCGATTGTCTTCCGCACCGACGCGACGGCTTTCCTCGCGAACCCCGACTTGAGCGAGGAGGTCTTCGGCCCCGCGACGGTGGTCGTCGCCTGCCCGAAGGAGGGTGATTTGGCGGCGATCGCGCGCGGGCTCGAGGGGCAGCTCACCGCGACGATCCACGGGACCGAGGACGACCTTAAGAAGAATGCCGAGCTTGTCGCGATCCTGCAGGACAAGGCCGGCCGGCTGATCTTCAATGCCTTCCCGACGGGCGTTGAGGTCTCGCCCGCGATGAACCACGGCGGGCCGTTCCCCGCGACGACCGACCCGCACTACACCTCCGTGGGCACCGCGGCGATCCTGCGCTTCGCCCGGCCCATCTGCTACCAGGGTTTCCCGCAGTCGGCCCTCCCGCCCGAGCTGCGCGATGCGAACCCCGGCGCGATGTGGCGGTTGGTCAATGCCCAGTGGCGGCAGGGCAATGTCTGATTGAATGTTGAATGACGGCGCGGCGATCGTATCGCGCCCGCGACGTGCCGCCCGCGGCACGCCGCCGGGCCTTCCATGGCCCGGGCGACGCGGCGGCGGAGCGCGGAGAGTCGTCGGCACCCATCAATTCGGCAGGCTGCGACGGCCGGATCAGGCCTCGGCCTTGATTTCACTGAACCTTCATCGCCTGTGCGGGCGCGTTGCGGCTCCGGCGCCTCGGCCCAAGCTGCGCGGCGGTTCCGCGAGGCGCAGGAGACCGCGCTTCCGCGGGTCGGGGCGGCGATCAGACGATTGATTTTGCGGGCCGAAGATCGCACAGCGAACGAAATGCGGAATGCTGGACTCGAGATCCACCCGGAACCGGAATCAAGGCGAGAGATGCCGGAGGCGGAGGGACCGGAATCAGACCGCCAAGGCCGGAGCAGGACCGGGCTGGGACAGGGTCATGTTCGCGGGCGGCATCGGCTGGGCGCTGGGGGCGCGGAGTCGGTAGCCGAAGCCACGGACGGTCTCGACTTCGTCGCCGCCCGGGCCGAGCTTCCGGCGGATCGACTTGATGTGGGCGTCGATGGTGCGGTCGAGCGAGGCGTAGGTCTGGTCGATCGCCGAGCCGAGTTGCTCGCGGCTGAGCACGACGCCGGGCGAGCTGGCAAGGCGGTGGAGCACGCGGAATTCGCACGCGGTGAGCTGCACGTCCTGCCCGCCGTAGCGGATCTCGCGGCGCTGGGCGTCGACCGAGAGCTGGCCCAAGACGATCATCGATTCGGTGGTCACGGCGGACTTGGCGCGGCGAAGCACGGCTCGCACGCGGGCGACCAGTTCACGGGGGCTGAAGGGCTTGGTGACGTAGTCGTCCGCGCCGAGCTCCAGGCCCAGGACGCGCTCGGGCTCAGCCGCCTGGGCCGAGAGGATGATGACGGGAACCCGGGAGGTGCGTGCGTCGGCGCGGAGGCGGCGGAAGACCTCGAGCCCGCCCATGCCCGGAAGAAGCAGGTCGAGCACGATCAAGTGGCAGGGCTGCTCGGTGGTGGCGGTGATCGCCGTCGGGCCGTCGGTGGCGA
>JAPLMQ010000041.1 GCA_026386955.1 Planctomycetota bacterium | reverse complement strand
CCGCCAAACCACGTCAGAGGCATGGGACGGGGCGTCGAACGCGGCGGACTGGCCTTGGCCTCCGTCATCACCGAGGCTCGGGCGACCGATCTCAGGGATGGCTGAACAACCTCGGCGACCTGCTCGATGGACTGCGCATGGCGATCGGCGATAAACGTTTTCCATGCCTTCACCCGATTCTTGGGCGTCAAGCGGTGGAGAGGGCGTGCCTCACGCTCGGTGGCGGGGAGAGTGACACCCATGGGTGTCAGATCTTCGACGACTTCGGCCCATCCGCAGTGGCGGTGTGCGTGCTGGCGGCTGATGCCCAAGCGATCCACGCAATATTGCTTGAATGAGATGTGCGATGCCCTGTAAAGACGATTCTGACGGATTTCCAGAAGTGCTTTGGCTTCTTGTAGAGATCGGCGATGAAAGTCGCGGATGACGTTTTCAAGCTCGGTCAGCCGGTCCTGTTCGACTTTGGTCAGGCCCTCGGCCTTGGGGCTGTTCACTTCCCTTGCGGCAGGGGCTGGGAGGTCCGCATCCGCCAGCCGAAGCTTGGTGGGGGCAGTTGATCGGGTCGGTCCCGAATCTAGAATCGCAGTTGGCTTGGAAGCCATTGGTTTGCCTTTCGTTTACGTTGGCGCGCAGTTACCGCGCCACGGTTGAAACCGAGTTCTTCAGTCACGTTTAGGGCCTGCTGTCACAGATTTATCGCGGCATCTCGTCCCAGACACGCTCATTCAAGGGGCCGATCCCCTTTGGGGATGCCGAGGATTGGTAGATTCTTGAAACGATGCCGACTCGCACGATCCGTCTTGCCCTTGTGCTTCACAGCGCCCACATCTGAGGCCCTTGTTTGCCTTCTGCTCGATCCAGCGAGCGGCGATCTCCAAATACGCGGCTTCCTTCTCGATGCCGATGACCTTGGACGCGCCTTCGTTCAGTCCTGCTGCCAGCATGGTTCCGCCGCCAGCAAAGGGATCGAGAAGAACTCCACTGGCAGGCAGGATGTACCTGCACCACCAAGAAGCCACCGGATAGGGCGTGGCAGCGGGATGGCCACTGGTGGTCCCCGACCCAGTCGGAGCGGGCAAGAGGTTGAAGGGCGTGGTCCCCCCGCGTTCATCGGACGACTTCGTGATCGCGTCGTTCCGCATCCGGTTGCCGCTGGGGCCGATCTTCAACGCCCTGTTCGACCTGTTATGGGCCGCGTGAGCGTCGGACGGGGTCCAAAGCACCTTGTTTTGGCTGCGGTAGCAGTCCGGCGATCCCAGCCAGATGCAGGTCTTCACCGATTGACGCATCAGGCCGTATTCACGCCTTACGGCGCACGTCGGGGCAGTTGTGAATGCCCACCAGTAGGCGTCTTGCACGAGGTTCCACTCACGGCCTGCCCACAACAGGAAGTCCCACAGCCAGAGGCGCATCTTGCCCATCCGGTCGAAATTGGGCTGGAGGATGAAGACTGCCGACCCGGTCGGCTTCAGGACGCGGCGGCACTCTCGCACCACGTCGTGCATGAGCAGATGCCAGTCGGCTTCGCTGATCCTGCCATAGGCCCGGTTCACCTCGGGGTAAATGGGGTCGGAGATAACGGCGTCAACGCTGGCGCTGGCCAGCTTCTTGAGTTCCGTGCGGCAGTCGCCGTGGATGAGGATCGCGGACTCGGCGCTCGCATGACGTTCGTCGCCCACCAGCCCGGAGGCTGCGACCTTGGTGGTCGTTCGAGCTTGGGTTCGGTGGCTTGAGGCAGGCGCAGTAACAGCAGGGAGGGTCTGCATGGGCAAATCCTTGGTGGTCTAGCCGTAAGGCTGTGGTGTTGACCGAGGCGACGTGCCTCAGTCGATGTCGTCAGATCGAATGGACCAGCAGGCCGTTACACCTGCTCACCCTGTCCCCCCAGAACTTTCCGCCGTTCGTCATGCGCGCACGACAAGCGCACCGGGCTTTACCCGCCTCAAACTTGCTGAATTACTCAGTCAGCGTCGTTGGCCCCGGAATGAATCACAGTTCTGGTCCATGCCCCGCGCTCGTTATTCCGCTTCCGCGAGGCTTGTGCGGCTTCTGCTTGGGCTTGTAGTCGAATCGCTTTCGGCGTTCTGCGAGGTCTGTCTTCGGGATGTATCGAGGCTTTGGCTGTTTGCCCTCGGCTCGACGTTTCTGCTTCTGGGCCTGAGCGGCACGGCAGCGACCGATGTGCCGGATTACTGGCCTGATTGCAGGGTGATCGAGGGTCGCACCGAGCGGGATCACGAAGCTCCCGGTTCGTTTCCAGTCGCAACCCATGTTGCAGACGGCCATGGCCTCCGCCTCTCCCAGCAATGGACTCCGAGAGGCGCTCCAGTAACGCCTGAATTTTGCGTGCTCAGGCGGGAGCAGCCAAAAGTGTGCATCTTTGAGAACTTTTTCCAGTGCTTTATCCATTGCAGTCAACCCCATCCATCTCGTTGTCGCGGTCTCTTTCAACCGGGAAGATGCGGGGACTATAACTCCGATTTTTGGCGCGACGAAGATGCCATGATGGCAGCCAAGCTAACTTTTCCAAAAGTAGGGTTCACCGTCGTTCTTGGCGGATAAACGAGGTTTTTGGGTCAAGGCTGGGGTTTTGACGTGCGAAAAAGAAGTTGAAAAATTCCGTTTGACTCTCCACGACGGTGTTTCAATCACCGGTTTGCGAGGGGGTCGCTTGGCATCTGGGAGATGAAAGCAGGCGGTCGGATGTGGCCCCAACTGGAGGCAGTCTGGCCCTCGTGCGTCTTCGCCACCGAGGTCGCCTTCTGGGCGTCGTTCTAGCCTCGGAGATGCCAAAAGCGAAAGCACTTTTTGAGGCAGGCCTCCGCCAGCGTTGAGGGAAAGTGCGGGCCTCGGGGCAGTGGGTTGTCTGGGC
>JAPLMQ010000257.1 GCA_026386955.1 Planctomycetota bacterium | reverse complement strand
CTGGCCGGCGTCGGCGCGGGCGTCTTCCTCTGCGAAGTCCCGATTTCGCGAGACTTCAAGGGAAAGCGGCTGCTCTGCGAAGTCGAAGTGGCGAAGGTTGACGGAGCGAAGGCGACTTTGCAGGTCCCCATCGAAGTGGTGCCGCTCGCGATCGAGCCCAAGAAATTCCCGCTCGTCGCGTGGTTCGCGAAGGACAAGCTCTCCGAGGAGCAATACCTCGCCATGTGCGGGATGGTGTTGTCGAACCATCTCCAGCCGTTCGTCAGCGGCGAGATGGCGGCGCGGTGGAAGAGCGGCGGCCCGGCCAAGTTCGAGGAACTCGTGCGATTCCTCGAGGAGCGCGGGCAGACGCTCTTCGACCTGCCCGCCTCGCCCGACCCCAAGCTCTACGACTTCCTCAAGCAGAAGGGCTGGCTCGCGAAGTTCGTGGCCTACGGCGCCAGCGACGAGCCGACGGAGGAGGTCTTCGCCAAGACCTGCATCCCCCACGCCAAGGCGATGCGGGAGAAGATGCCCGGCCTGCGGATCTTCCTCGCCACCGAGGCGCACGACCGCCTCGCGGAGGGGACCGACATCATGATGACCGACCTCTCGAACGCGCGGTACGACCCGCGCACGTTCGCCTGCCCGCCGGGGGTCGGGCTGTGGCACTACTACTGCCACCTCCCGATCAACTGGCAGATGCGGGCGCCGCTGGTGCGGGCGCCGAACATGGAGATCGACAACGACGCGCTCGAGCACCGGCTGGCGCTCTGGATGTCGTGGCATTACGGCGCGAAGGCGGTGCTGATCTGGTCGGGCAACAGCGAATGGCGGGGGCTCGACAAGGATTTTTGGGCGACCCGCCGGCTGCCGACAAAGGAGAACGCGGGACACCCGTACGGCGGGACGCACCACGGCAACGGCTTCCTGGTCTACCCGCCGCGCGAGCCGGGGGGCGAGGTGCTGCCCTCGCTGCGGCTCAAGGTGCTGCGCGACGGGCTGGAGGATCTGGCCGTCTTCGAGGCGGTGCGGAAAAAATTCGGCAACTCCGGCGAGGCGTGGACCGCCCCGGTCCCCGGCGTGTTCCAGCACCCGCACTACTTCGACCGGCTGCCCGAGGCGCTGCTGGAGAAGCGCGAGTGGGTCCTGCAAAAGGCGCGGCAGGGGGAGTAGCGGGGCGGGCCAACAAGACCGCATCTTCGCGCAGCCGACCCCGATTGTGGAAAGTTGATTCACGCATGAATCAACGTGAATCAAAAACCCGTCGGAGGGGGGGATGGAGGGGCGTCTGTGAGCCGATCCGCAAATCAACCGTTATAAAACATGGGGTGGAAATTGATTATGGGATGTCCGAATCCAGCTCGATTTGGACCTCGCCGCCCACGCAACGGCCCGGTCTTGATTCTGATTCAGAATCAAGAATCAAGATGTGGAAAACTCCCGCCCGCATCGGTGGAAATGAGGCCCCGCGTGAGGGATGCGAACCGACCCCGCCGCGCGGCGACGTGCGATATCATCCCCTGTCCCGCGTGCCCGGCCGACGCCGCACGCGCCCCGATCCGCCTCCCCGTCCGGACGACTCCATGACCCCGACGCCCACGCTCCTGCTCTTCGACATCGACGGCACGATCCTCCGCACCGGCGGGGCGGGCATGCGGGCGATGTCGCGCGTCGCGGCCCGGCTCTTCGGCGACCACTTCACTTGGGAGGGCATCGACTCCGGCGGCCACCTCGACCCGCTGATCTTCGCCGAGGCGGCCGCGATCAACGGCCTGGGCGACGACCCCGCCCACCACGAACGCTTCCACGACCACTACGTCGTCGAACTCCGCGAGGAGCTGCGGCGGTCGACCATCGAGATCATGCCCGGCATCCACGGCCTGCTGGCGGCGCTCCGCGAGCGCGAGGCGGCCGCCCGCGACATCGTCATGGGCTGCCTCACGGGCAACTACACCCGGGCCGTGCCGCTCAAGCTCGCGTCGGTGGGCGTGCAGTCCGACTGGTTCCGCGTCTGCGCCTTCGGGGACGAGGGGCGGACCAGGCCCGACCTGGTCGCGCTGGCGATGCGGAAGTACGAGGCCCACACGGGGCACAAGGCCCACCCCAGGCGGGTGATCGTCATCGGCGACACCCCGCGCGACGTGGCCTGCGCCCACGCCCACGACTGCCTCGTGCTGGCGGTGGCGACGGGGAGCTACACGGTGGAGAAACTGGTGGCCGCGGGGGCCGACCGGGCGGTGGAGAGCCTCGCCGACCCGCGTCCGCTGCTGGAGATGATCGAGGCGTCGCAGCGAGGTTGAGCCGTCGATCTGCGCGAGACCAACATCCCAAAGCACAGGCGCCGCGTGCCTGGGTTTCCCGTCCTGACCGCGCCGCCGCGGACTGCATCACATGTCGGAGCTTTTGCCGGCCGGCTCGCTGGGCGCCGTCTCCGGCGCGGGCTGGGGCGCAGTCTCGGTGGCCGCCGGAGCGTCGTCCGCGGGAGCGGTCGTCGGCGCCGCCGGCTGGGGCGTGGCGGTGTCCGGCATCTCGCCTCGCTCATCGTCGGCAGGAGGGAGCACGATTCCGGTTGAATGGGTCGGATGGCCGATCGGCGCGTCGACCGCCAAGCTCGCGGCCTCGACCAGCGGCCCTCCGACGATGCCCAGGGCGAGGGCGATGACGGCCGCGGCGGTCCCTCCGACGCGCCGGCTGGGCCAGTCGATGACGCGGGTGGCCTCGTCGGGCTTGCCGAAGTAGCAGGCGGAGGCGATGCGGAGGTAGTAGACAGCGCCGATGGCGCTGTTGATTGCCGCGATGACGACCAAGCAGACGTAGCCGTGGTCGATCGCGGAGGTGAAGAGGTAGACCTTGCCCAGGAAGCCCACCAGTGGGGGCATGCCGATGAGGGAGAGGACCGCGAGGAGGAGCGTGGCCGCGAGGCCGGGGTTCCGCTTGGCGAGGCCGGCGATGTGGGCGTAGTCCTGCGATTCGTCGCCGTTGGTCTCCAGGCAGCCCAGGACGGCGAACGCGGCGATCGTCGCCAAACCGTAGCCGACGACGTAGAAGAGGACCGCCGCCTCGCCCGCGCGATGGCCGCCCAGGGCCACCAGGCCCAGGAGCATGTAGCCGCTGTGGGCGATGGAACTGTAGGCCAGCACGCGCTTGACGTTGGTCTGGAGCAGGCCCATGACGTTGCCGATGGTCATGGTCAGGGCCTCCATGGCCCAGAGCAGCCAGATGACCGGCTGGGGCGTGTGGTCGCCGGTGATCCCCAGGATGAGGATGAGGGCGACGAAGCCGGCGGTCTTGGGGACGAAGGCGAGGAAGGCGGTGACGGCGGTGGAGGCGCCCTGGTAGACGTCGGCGGCGTAGAAGTGCATGGGGACCGCGGCGATCTTGAAGGCGATGCCGACGATCGAGAGGAGCATGCCCGTGAGCAGGAGGGGCGAGAGGCCGCCGTGGGCGAGCTGGTGTTTGGCGACGTTGTGGATGACGTTGAGGTCAGTCGAGCCGGTGGCGCCGTAGAGGAGGGTGAAGCCGTAGAGGAAGACCGCGGCGGCAAGGGCGCCCAGGAAGAAGTACTTGACGGCCGCCTCGTTGGCCTCGACGCGGTCGCGGGCGGTGGCGACCATGACGTAGGTGGGCAGGCTGGTGAGCTCGAGGGCGAGGAAGAGCCAGACCAGGTCGGTCGCGCCCGAGACGAGCATGACGCCGGTGAGGCTGAGCAGGAAGAAGGCGAAGAACTCGCCCCGCATGACCAGACCGGCGTCGAAGGCCGAGCCGGGGGCGTTGTCGACCTGCTGGTCGGAGCGGATGCGGTTGGGGACGGCGGCGGCGACCAGGAGGAGCAGGAGGCCGACGCCGACGACGGCGATCTTGACGTAGCAGGCCAGCGGAGCGGCGATGCCGTTGGCGGAGGAGCCGTGGGCGCCGATGTGGATCGACGTCGGAGGCGACGCGCCGGCGAGGGTGGCGACGCCGGCGACGGCCAAAGCGACAGCGGCGATCGGGGCCGCGAGGCGGCGCACGGAGACGGTGCCCGCCAAGCCGGCGGCGATGCAGGAGCACGCGCCCAAGAGCAGGGAAATCTCGGGCCAGAGCCCCGCGATTTTTTCGGTCATCAGGTTCATTGAGCGGTCTCCGACGCGACATTGCCTGCCGGGGCCGCCGCTTGCGCGGCGGCGCGGGCCTGGGTCAGCGTCGTGTGGGCGGGCGAGGAAACGTCGGCCGCGGCGACTTCCTGCATCGGGGCGATCAGGCGGTCGACGGCGGGCTCGAGGCTGCGGAGCATCGGGGTCGGGGCCAGCCCAAGCGCGAGGCAGGCGACGGCCAGCGGGGCGAGGACGGCGATCTCGCGGAAGCCCAGGTCGGCGACCTTGGGCGCGGGCTCGCCGGCGGCGGGGGCCGGGGCGTCAGCCAGGCGGGGCAGCTTGAGCGGGCCCCAGACGACCTTGCCGACCATGTGGAGGATGTAGATCGCGGCCAGGATCATCCCGATGCCCGCGATGCCGGCGTAGACCGGGCCGAGCACCTTTTCGGCGGTGAAGGCGCCCAGCAGCGTGAGGAACTCGCCGACGAACCCGTTGAGGCCCGGCAGGCCGACGGAGGCGAGCGAGAAGAAGACCATGAAGAAGGCCCAGACGGGCATGACCTTGGCGAGGCCGGACATCTGCGACATCTCGCGGGTCTGGAAGCGTTCGTGGAGCATGCCGATGCAGAGGAAGAGGGCGCCGGTGGAGAGCCCGTGGCTGACCATGTAGAAGACCGACCCGCCCACGCCGATGGTGTTGAGGGCGAAGAGCCCCAGGACGACGAAGCCCAGGTGGGAGATCGAGGAGTAGGCGACGAGCTTCTTGAGGTCCTTCTGGGCCCAGCAGATCAAGGCGGTGTAGAGGATGCCGATGACCGCGAGGGTGGCGATGACGGGCGCGTAGTGCAGGGCCGCGGCGGGGGCGAGCGGGATCGCCAGGCGGAGCATGCCGTAGGAGCCGAGCTTGGCCATGACTCCCGCGAGGAGGACCGTCCCGGCGGTGGGGGCCTCGGCATACGTGAGGGGCTGCCAGGTGTGGAATGGGAAGAGCGGCAGCTTGACGGCGAAGCCCGCGAGCATGGCGACGAGGATCCACGTCTGCTGCGCGGCGGTCAGGTGGTGGGCCGCCAGGTAGAGGGTCTGCATGTCGAAGGACCACTCGCCCGCGCCCGCGTAGAGCCCCGCCATCTCAGGCTGGCTGTTGAACCAGGCGACGTAGAGCACGCCCGCGAAGGTGATCATCGAGCCGGTGAAGGTGTAGAGGAAGAAGACTCGCGCGGCGGCGGTTCGCTGGGCGGAGCCGAAGATCCCGATCAGGAAGTAGAGCGGCACGAGCGTGAACTCGAAGCAGATGTAGAAGAAGACGGCGTCAGTGGCGACGAACGTGCCGAGCATCGCCGACTGGAGGATCAGGAGCCAGAAGTAGAACTCCTTGGCCCGCTGCGTCACCGAGGCGAAGGTCGCGAAGACGACCAAGGTTTGGAGGAACGTGGTCAGGAGGATGAGCCAGAGGGAGATGGAGTCGATGCCGAAGCTGAAGTTGAGGCCGAAGGCGGCGACCCACTCGACGGACAGGGGGAACTGGGTCTCGCCGCCTTGGTGCCAGTCGAAGCGCCAGGCGAGGAGCAGGGAGATGGCGAAGGTGAAGAGCGCCCAGAAGGCGGCGACGGCGCGGGCGTGGCTCTCGCGGGAGAGTGCCACCACCAAGGCGCCCGCGAAGGGCGCGAGGATCATCGCGGGAATGAGCGTGTTGGAGTTCATAGGGTGTGGAGACGGCCGCGGACGACAAGGCGGCGGGTTGCGGCTCGGCGCCGCGTTCACTCAGTGCATGGCCACGAGGTTCAGGGACCAGAGGACCACGATCAACACAAAGGCGGCGCCGAAGGCCATGCCCAGGCCGTAGCCCTGCAGCTCGCCTTGCTGGCTGGGTCGCAGGCTCATGCCCAAGGCGCGGGGGAGGAAGCCCACGAGTTGGACGATGCCGTCGATGATCAAGGAATCGAAGACGAAGAGGACGTCGGCCAAAGTGCGCAGCGGGCGGACGATCAGGGCGTCGTTCAATTCGTCGACGTAGTACTTGTTGTTGAGGACCTTGACGAGCCCGCTGAAGGCGCGGGCGACGCGCTCGCCGGCGGGTCGGTTGAGCCAGTGGAACCAGGCCGCGAGGGCGATGCCGACGATCGCGATCGAGCCGCTGATCAGCTGCATGGTGAAGTGGATGTCGTGGGCCTCGCCCGCGTCGGAGGCGGTCTTGGGGATGTAGCCCAGGAAGGCGGAGGAGGTCTCGATGCCGTGGTGGATCCAGCCGAACTTCGATTCCCAGAGGCCCGCGCCCAGCGCGCCGATCGCCAGGAAGATCAGCGGGAGGTTCATCAGCACGAACGAGACTTCGTGCGGCTCGTGGTGATGCTCGACGGCGATGGCGGCCGACGCCGTCTCGCCCGACTTGGGGGCGTGGGCCTGCTCGTGACCGGCCTTGCCCGCGTCGTGGCCCTCCTCCTCGTGCCCGTGGCCGTCAGAGCCCATCTCGTATTGCTCGGGCCCGGTGAAGACCCGGAACCAGAGGCGGAAGGTGTAGAAGGCGGTGAGGAAGGCCGTCGCGACGCCGACGATGCCCAGGACGCTGTAGAGCGTGGCGAAGGGGCTGTTGGAGCGGCCCATCTCGACGACGTCGGCGAGGATCAGGTCCTTGCTGAAGAAGCCGCTGGTGAAGGGGAAGCCCGCCAAGGCGAGGCACCCGATGAGCATCAGCACCGAGGTGATGGGCATCTTCTTCGACAAGCCCGACATCTTGCGAAGGTCGAGCTGGCCGGCGAGCGAGTGCATGACCGAGCCGGCGGTGAGGAAGAGGAGGGCCTTGAAGAAGGCGTGGGTGAAGAGGTGGTAGATCGCCCCGGTGGCCGAGACGGTCGGGCCCGCGGTCGAGACCGCGCCGACGCCCATGAACATGTAGCCGAGCTGGGAGATGGTCGAGTAGGCGAAGATGCGCTTGATGTCGCACTGGCAGAGGGCGATGGTCGCGGCGAAGAGGGCGGTCGCCCCGCCCACGGCGGCGACGATCGGCAAGGCGTAGGGCGAGAGGGCGAAGAGCGGGAGCAGGCGGGCGATGAGGTAGACGCCGGCGGTGACCATGGTCGCGGCGTGGATGAGGGCCGAGACGGGGGTCGGACCTTCCATGGCGTCGGGCAGCCACATGTAGAGCGGGAGTTGGGCCGACTTGCCGAACGCCCCGAGCATCAGCAGGAAGGGGATGACCACCACTGAGGGCGCGGCTCCCAAGTCGAAGACGCCTTGGCCGCCCGCGTGGAGGTTGGTGTTGAGGTCCCCGGCGCTGCGGAGCACCTCTGCGAGGCTGACCGTGTGGAAGTGGCTGTAGGTCAGGAAGATGCCCAGGGCGAAGAAGAGGTCGCCGATGCGGTTGACGATGAAGGCCTTCTTGGCGGCGGCGACGGCGGCGGGCTTGTTGTAGTAGAAGCCGATCAGCAGATAGGAGCAGAGCCCGACGCCTTCCCACCCGAGGTAGAGCAGGAAGAGGTTGTCGGCCATCACCAAGATGGTCATCGCGAAGATGAAGAGGCTGACGGCGGCGAAGAACCGGGCGTAGCCGCGGTCGCCCTTCATGTAGCCCGAGGCGTACCACGCGACCAAGGTGCCCACGCCGGTGATGACGGTGAGCATGATGATCGTCAGCGGGTCGACGTAGAAGGAGAAGTCGACGGCGAAGTTCTCGATGTGGATCCAGGTGAAGGCCTTGAAGACGCGGGGGGAGTCGACGGTGACCTTGGACTGCACGCCCAGGGTGATGATGAACCCGGCGAGGATCGAGAGGATGCAGGCGGGGGCGGCGAGGTTGCGCATTGACTTGCGCATGCAGCAGACGCCGCCGACGACCGCGGCCAGCGCGGGCAGCCAGGGGATCCATTTGATGGTTTCAAGTTCAAGGGTCATAGGCGGGTCCGCCGAAGGCGAGTCAGGGCCGGGTCAGGAAACGGGGTTCTTGAAGCAGGCCCAGGTGGTCGTGAAAATGGGGTCAGCCGCTGAGTTCGGCCCACGCCTGGGCGTCGAGCGTGCGTTTGCGTCGGAACAACAGCACCACCAGGCCCAAGGCCAGGGCAGCCTCGGCGGCGGCGATGGTCAGCACGAAGATCACGAAGGTCTGCCCGGTCATGTTCATGTGGAACCGGCTGAAGGCGACCAGCGAGATTGCCACGCCTTGGAACATCATCTCCGTGCAGAGGAAGATGATGATGAGGTTGCGGCGGGTCAGGAAGCCGATGACGCCCAGCACGAAGATGACCGCGCCGGTGAGCAGGAAGTGGGCGAGGGGCAGGTTGTCCAGGGGTTGGTCCATCGCGGCGTGTGCCTTTGGCGTTTCAGTCTCGGCGATTCATGCCCGGCTTGCCGGGCTCGGTCGCTCCCGCGGAGGGGATCAGCGGGCTGCGTCTCCCTCGACCTGCTTGCGGGCGATGACCAAGGCTCCGACCAGCGAGACCACGAGGATCACGCCCGCCAGCTCCAGGCCCAACGGGTGGTTGCTGAAGAGGTCGATGCCGACGCGCTCGGTGTTGCTCACGTCGTGGAACTTGGGGGCCTCGCCCCGTTCGGCCGCGAGAAGCGTGATCGGGCGGTTGGTCAGCAAGGTCTCGGCGTTGATCGTGGGGCGCTGGCCCAGATGCCGGGGCGCCTGGCGGAGGTTGCCGTATCCGGCGTCGAAGAAGACGGTGAGCAGGACCGCGAGCAGGAGGAACCCCACCGCGGTGGCGGCGACGGGCTCGCGCGGCACGGCGTCATACTCGGCGGGCGTGGTGTCGTTGGCGGCGTCGCCGGACTGGGCGGCGAGCATGATGACGAAGACGTAGGTCACCAGGATCGCCCCGCCGTAGATGATGATCATGGCGAAGGCCATGAACTCGGCGTTGAGGATGATGAACAGGCCGGAGGTGGCGAGGACGACCATGACGAACCAGAGGGCGGAGTAGACGGGCTTGGGGTGGGTGATGACGCGGACCGCCGAGCCGATCGCCAGGGCGCTGAAGATGTAGTAGTAGGACATCAGCCCGACGGGGGAGGTGGGGGGCAGGAGGTCGAGGTCGCGCTTGAGCCAGAGCCAGAGCCCGCCCAGCGAGGCGGTGCCGAGCAGCGCGCCGAGCTTGCGGGGGCTGTAGCCGTTGCGCGGCATCATCAGCAGGAGAGCGAGGGCCCCGAGGACCGAGGCGACGTAGAGGGCATATGGGGCATGAGACATAGGGCGCGGCGCCAGGGCGCGCGGGGGCGCGCCGGGTCATGCCTGGGCGCTGGTCCCGCAAGAGAGGGCACAGCATAAGAGCGCTGCCCCCCCTTTGCAACAGACGCGCGAGCTTCGCACATTCCGGTGTGAAACTGTGGCGGCGCAACGTCCCCGACGCCAAAGCGCAGACGCAGCAACGGCTGGGTTTTGCGGCCGCGCCGCGCGCAGGCGCTTCGACTCAGACCGCCAGCTTCACCTGCGGAATGTCGGGCAGCGTGCACTGCCTCGCCTGCCCGCAGGTCGGGCAGAGGTCGAGGTGGTCCATCCGCTCCTGCAACGCCATGAGCGTGGCGATCACGCTGGCGTGGCTCCACGTCAGCGGCGAGACCGACAGCGGAGCGTTCGTCAGTGGGTGGACTTGTTCCGCCAGCACGCCCGAGGGCAGCGCGTGGGCGGCGACCCACTCGATGATCGGCAGGGCCTCCCGGAGCTCCTCGGCCGACTTGGCCTTGGCGATGTGCCAGTCGGCCAGCCAGAGCGTGCAGATGAACCAGGGGTTGCCCGGGACGCGCTCGGGGTCGTAGTGGTGGCGGAAGTAGGTGTCGCCCTCGTAGCGGGCAAGCCCGCCGACGGAGGTCTTGAGCCAGAGCTTCTTGGCGATCTCGCTCATCGTCTTCTCGACGCGTGGATCGTGCACGGGCACGAGGCCGAAGGAGTGGATGGCGAACATCGAGCTGTCGAGCATGGTGTCGCGCTCGTAGGCGGGGGTCTTGCCGGTGGGTGCGGGGCCGGGGGCTTCGGTTCCATTCCCGTTGCCATTGCCGTTCCCATTGCCGCGGCCAAGCCGGGCGGGGATCGACTCGAACGCCTGCTGCCCGTCGGAGAGCGGGGTGCGCCCGGCCATGACCTCCGCCATCAGCCGCGCGGTGCGGTCGTGGTCGAGCGGGACGATCCGGCGGAGGAAACGACCGTGCTCCTCTGACCACATGTGCTTGCAGAACGCCTCTCGCACCTCCTGCGCCGCGGCGCCGTAGCGCTGGGCCTTCTTGGTGTCGCCGAAGCAGACGGCGAACTGCCACGCCGCCTGCAGCCCCGCGTAGACCGTCGCGACGGTGAAGGCGTGGACGCCCCATCGCTCCTCCCAGAGGTCGTAGCTGGGGAGCGGCAGCTTGGTGTCGGGGTCGCGGAAGCGCACAAGGAAGTCGGCCGCCTTGGTGATGAGGTTGACCCACAGCGGGCGGACGAACTCGATGTCGCGGTATCGCCGGTAGTGCCGCCAGACCGCCCAGAGCACCAGCGCCGTCTCGTCCTCCTGGATCGGGAGTTGCGGGTTGCCCTTGCTCACCCAGGGGTGCCAGCTCGAGGCGGGGCTGCCGTCGGGGTTGTACTTGTGGAGGAAGTAACCGTCGTCGGTGATGATCTTGCTGCAGAGCGAGTAGAAGGAGCGGGCGACGTCGGGGAAGCCCGCGTCGTCGAGCGACGAGGCGACCAGCGCGCCGTCGCGCGGCCAGAGGTAGCTGTAGGTGTCGCGCGAGAACTGCATGATGTCCGAGTCGTTCGCGGCGATGATGCTGCCGGTGGCGTTGTCGATTTGCGAGCGCACCACCAGCAGCGAGCGCTTGAAGAGGTCGATGGCCCGCGGGCTGGGGCCGCCCGACTCGGGGCTGGCGAAGTCGGTCTTCGCCGCCGCCAGCCACAGCCGCCAGTAGGCCGTCGTGCGGTCGATGACGCCCTGGGGCGTCTCGCGGTGCAGAAACTTGTGCATCTCCTCGAGCTCGTGCCGGCTCTGGCCCGCGCCGATGACCATGTAGACCACGCGCGACCCGCCCGGCGGGAGCGAGACCTGGATCATCATTGTCGAGTCGACCGCGCCCTGGGCGATGGCGTTGTTCCCCAGATGCCCGTCCTCAGCGTCGCGCCAAGTCCCCTCGGCCCCCTGGAAGCCGGCGGTGCCCGTCGCGTATTCGTCGATGCGCAGCTCGCCGTCGGCGTGCCACGTCGCCATCACGTAGCGCTGGTTGCGGTAGTGGATCAGGCAGCGGAGCTGCGGGTCGTAGTAGACCGTGTCGCCCACCTTCGCCCCGTACATGTTGAAGTCCTGGTGGTGGAACAGGTGGACTTCGCGGTGGTAGTCGGCCTGGTTGCGCACCTCGATCCGCCGGATCAGCACCGGGCGGTGGAAGTCGACCACGTCGGTGCAGTGGAGCTCCACCGCCTCGTCGGGGTGGCTCATCGTCACGTCGGTCGCCATCGTCTCGGCCTGGTAGCGCAGCTTGATGTTCCAGCCCTGGTCGGACCAGTAGAGGCGCTGCCGCCGGCGGTCCGGGGCCGTGCCGTCCCGCGGCTTGAGCGCCGACCAGACGCCGAAGCGGCAAGGCCCGCCGCCGGCGTGGTTCTCCTGCCCCACGTGGGGGAAGTAGAGGTCGCGGATCTGGTAATGCTGGTCGAAGGTCACCAGCATCTGGCCGTTGCCGACGGGGATGTCACGGGGCATTCAGGAAAACTCCGTCAAACGAATCGATGCGGAAGCATAGGGATGTGGACACAGCGCGGCCGGTCGCACGCCGGCCGTACCTTCATCGGCCAGACGCAGGGGGCTGGGCCAGTCGGGCAGGGCGGTTATCGGGACGCGTTGAGGCGAAAAGAATCGGAAATCGCGATCGATCGCGGTCTGATTCAAAGCGAGGGACAACGACGCGCGACACAAGCGGTCGATAACCCCCAAACCCCAAGCCTACTGATAAGCCCACTGATCCCGACGGTACGCCGTCGGGTTCGGTGGGGTCGGGCTCGATTCAGACTCCACGCCCCATTGTCCTCTTCCGGTTGCACCCCGTCTCCCCGCGTCGTAGCTTGCTCCCCGACGGACTTTCGTTTCCCGTCCCGCCTCCCCTCGAGCCCTCGCCCATGCCCATTCGCATCGCCAGCATCGACTGCCGCGTCGTCGAGCACCCGCTCCGCCCCGAGCGCCTCGTGCGCTCCGCCCTGGGTCTGCACGACCGCTCGCAGTTCCTCATCGTCCGCGTGACCGACGCCGACGGGCGCGAAGGCTGGGGCGAGGCCGCCACCACCCCGCTCTGGAGCGGCGAATCGGCCCAGACCGCGCTCTGGGCCGTGCAGGCGCTCTTCGCCCCGCGCGTCATCGGCGCCGCCCTCGACCACCCGCGCGAGGCGCTGGCCTTGATGGACGGCACGACCGTCGCCAATCCCTTCGCCAAGTCCGCGCTCGACACCGCCGTCTGGGACATCTGGGCCCGCACGCAGAACAGCCGCGTCGCCGAGCTCTTCGCCGACCGCGCGGTGGCCGAGTCCATTCCCACCCGTGCCAGCGTCGGCTGCTACGACGTCGCGCAGACGCTGCAGATCGCCCACGCCTTCTGGGACGCGGGCGTGCGCACCATCAAGTTCAAGATCGGCGTCTCGGGTTTCGAGGACGTCGCCCGCCTTAAGGCCGTCCGCGACGAACTGGGCGACACACCGGTATTCACCGTCGACGCCAACGGCGGCTACCTCACCGAGGACCACGCCGTCCGCGCCATCGAGGAACTCCTGCCGTTCAACCTCGCGCTGGTCGAGCAACCCACCCCGCGCGACAGGATCAGCCTCCTCGCCCGCGTGCGCCGCCGGGTGAAGGGCGTGCCGATCCTCATCGACGAAGGCGTCTTCACGCCCGACCACCTGTCCGAGGCGCTCGACCTCGACGCCTTCGACCTGCTCTCCATCTACCCCGGGAAGAACGGCGGCTTCACCCGCTCCATCGACATGGCCAAGACCGCCCAGCGCGCCGGCAAGCCCTGCGCCATCGGCTCCAACCTCGAGACCGACCTGGGCCAAGCCGCCATGGCGACGCTCGCCGCGAGCCTCTCGGCCTTCCCCGTCGAAACGCTCGCCTGCGACCTGCCCGCCTCGCTCTTCTACCCGCGCTCCTCGGTCGACAAGCCGCTTGCGATGGTCCACGGCCGGGTGCGGACGCCCACCGGCCACGGCTTCGGCGTCAGGCCGGTCTACTGATTACAGGGCGCGAAACGGCGGCGATCTGGGTGCCACATGTCATCGTACTCGTGACATGTGTCTGGAGAGGAGGTGAACCTCACGTTTGACGGTAGCGATGCGAGCTCGCGACTTGTAGGCATCTTGGATTGTTTGAGGATGTTTCCCCGAGTCTGTCAGCTGTCCGTTCCCCGGCACATGTCACGAGTACGATGACATGTGACCCCTCTGAATAACCCTCCCGCGGCCGCATCAAGCGTGACGAACCGGCCGAACCGCGTCAAACGGCGGG
>JAPLMQ010000309.1 GCA_026386955.1 Planctomycetota bacterium | reverse complement strand
CGATGACATGTGGCACCAGAGAAGAGCCTTCTTGCGGCACACCCCGAGTTGGGCCCTCCGTCCCGCCCTTTGCCCCTTCGCCGACCCCTTGCGACAATCCCCGCCCATGAAACCCACCGTCTCCCCCAGCGTCTCCTTCTCCGAACTGCTCAACCCCCTCGCGGCCAAGCAGATGATCGCCGGCGCGGTCGTCGGCGTCGGCGACGCCAAGGGCGTCCTGAGCCTCGAGGCCGCGGGCTCGGCCGACATCGCGGGCGGCAAGGCGATGAGCCCCGACGCCCTCTTCTGGATCGCCTCGATGTCCAAGCCGATCACCGGCGTGGCCGTCATGATGCTCGTCGACCAGGGCAAGATCGCCCTCGACGATCCCGTGACGAAGTACATCCCCGAATTCAAGCATCTCTGGCAATGCGTCTACGGCACGGCCGACTGCGTCCTGCTCCGCAAGCCCGAGCGCCCGCCGACGATCCGCGAGATGATGTGCCACTGCAGCGGCATGGCCTTCAGCGCCGCGGTCGAGTGGCCGCTCGACATCATGCCCCTGGCCGAGGCCGCCCGCGTCTACGCCCTCACGCCGCTGGCCTCCGCGCCGGGCACGAAATACGCCTACTCCAACATGGGCATCAACACCTGCGGGCGCATCATCGAGATCGTCACCGGCGAGCGCTACGAGGACTTCGTCGAGAACCACCTCTGCAAGCCGCTGGGCATGAAGGACACGACGCTCTGGCCGAGCAAGAAGCAGCTCGAGCGCCTCGCCAAGGCCTACGGCCCGAACCCCGAGAAGAACGCGCTCGTCGACACCGGCTTCACCCACCTCACCAAGCCCTATGACGACCGCGAGAGGCGCTTCCCCATGCCCGGCGGCGGCTACTTCTCCACCGCGAGCGACATGCTCCGCTTCGGGCGCATGCTCCTCAACGATGGCGAGCTCGACGGCAAGCGCTACCTCTCCGTGGCCGCGATGGGCGAGATCAAGCGCAAGCAGACGCCCCAGGCCGTGACGGAGAACTACAGCGTCGGCTTCACGGCAGACCCCGACACCTTCGGCCACGGCGGGGCCCTCTCGACCAACCTGCGCGTCAGCCCGCTCCACGGCATCACCACGGTCTTCCTCGTCCAGCACACCGGCTTCATCAACGACGGCGGCGGCGCGCTCGGCACGTTCTGGACCGCGGCGACCGAGAAACTCGGCAAGAAGAAGGCGTGAGCGGCCCGAACTGGCGGGCGCGCCCTCGCCGGCTGCTCCGCAGATGCCGCCCCCGCCGCGCGATGTTATGCTGCTCCGCCGCGTGGCTTCCGTCGTCCACATCGCTCCCGAGCCCGATTGATGCTGCCTGCGATCGTCCCCCTCCTCCTGTGCCCCAACTGCCGCCGGCCCGATGCCGCGTTGAGCCTGCACCCGTTTTCCGACGGCGCCGAGGGCCACGTCGCGGACGGCGTGATCGTCTGCGACGGGTGCGGGGGCTGGTGCCCCATCGAGCACGAACTGCTCGAATGGGTCCCCCGCGGCCTGCTCGATCCCAAGGAGCTCGGCGCGTTCGCCGCCCGCTTCCGCAGCGAGCTCGGCCGGCTGGGCCTGACGACGCCCGACGACGCCAAGGCCGCCGCCGCCGCGGAGCAGTTCGACCCGCAGATCAAGCAGCGCAAGTTCTTCGACGACTTCGCCGAGGGCGACAACAACTACTTCGCCATCATCGAGGACTCGCCCTTCTGGTTCACCGCCGCCGAGATGACGTTCCTCCATTGGGAGAAACGGATCGCCCCCGACGCCAAGCTGCTCGACGTGGGCTGCGCCGACGGGCGCTGCGCCTTCCGCTTCGCGGAGCCGGGGCGGACGATGGTCGCGCTCGACATCTCCAAGCGCATGGTGGAGCGCGGCATCCGCCGGGCCCGGCACGAGGGCAAGCACGGCCACATGGTCTTCATGGTCGCCGACGGGGTGCACCTGCCGTTTCGCGCCGGCGCGTTCGACGGCGCGTTCACCTACGGCGTGCTCCACCACCTGCCCGACCCGGGGACGTCGACGCGCGAGATCCAGCGCATCCTCAAGCCCCGCGGCATCCATTTCGGGTCGGAGAACAACCGCTCGGTCTTCCGCGGCCTGTTCGACCTCTCCATGAAGGCCTTCCCCCTCTGGCACGAGGAGGCCGGCGACCAGCCCCTGATCTCGTCGGCCGATTTGAGGAAGTGGACCGACGGCCTGCCCGCCGACCGCCGCGTGGCGACGCACGTCTTCCTCCCGCCCCACCTCTTCAACCCCATCGGGCGAAAGCTCGCCTGGGGCTTGATGGCCGCCAGCGACGGCACGTGCCTCGCGCTGCCGTGGCTCAAGCACCAGGGCGGGTTGATCGTCTTCGAGATCGAAAAGACCGCGGGCGCGTGAGACCTCTCGCTGCCTCGCTCCCGCCGCGCCGATTCCGGGATGTCCCGCGAACCGCGCCGCTGGGCGCACTCCCGCCCTCCCCCCGCGCGTGCGATCTCCGCGCGTCTCACTAAAATGCCCGCTCGTCTTTCAACCTCCACCCACGAAGGCACTCCAAGATGAGCACGCAAGCGAGCACGAAACTCTCCTGGGAACTCGTCACCCCCGCAGCCCAATGGCAGCCTCGCGACTCCACCGGCGAGCTCGTCCACGACAACCACCTCTGGCTGCTCGGCGGCTGGTACACCCCGCAGACGCCCAACCCGCGCGACGTCTGGAAGTCCCCCGACGGGAAGAACTGGACCAAGGTCTGCGAAGAGGCGCCCTGGGTGCAGAGCGACCTGCCCGCGGCGATGTCGTTCAAGGGCAAGATGTACATGATGGGCGGGCGCAAGCTCCCCGGCACCGAGCCGAGCAACAAGGTCTGGTCCTCCACCGACGGCGCGAAGTGGGACCTGGTCACCGACAACGCCGGGTGGTCGGCCCGTCTCGCGATGGGCTACGGCGTCTTCCGCGACCGCATGTGGATCATGGGCGGGACCGAGACCTTCTACGACCACAACCAGCAGACGATGCACAACGACGTCTGGTCCTCCGCCGACGGCAAGACGTGGAAGCTCGAGACCGCCGACGCCGGCTGGTCCAAGCGCGGGCACGGGCAGGCCCTCGTCCACGACAACAAGCTCTGGATGATCGCCGGCGGAAGCTGGAAGCCCGAGCACAAGGAGAAGAACGACGTCTGGTTCAGCGAGGACGGCGTGAAGTGGACGCAGGCGACCGAGCACGCCCCCTGGGGCAACCGCATCTGGTTCGGCGCCGCGACCTACCGCGGCCACCTGTGGATCTTCGGCGGGTGGGCCGCCAGCCACGGCAACTACAACGACACGTGGTACTCCAAGGACGGCAAGACCTGGAAGGAGTTCAAGTCCGAGACGCTCTGGACGCCGCGGCACGAGATCGCCGCGTGGACCTTCCAGGACAAAATCTTCGCCGCGGGCGGCGAGGCCCAGCCGCTGACGGGCGAGGTCTGGAGCCTCTCGCTGCCGAAGGATTGGCAGGGCTGAGCACGGGCTTGTCCCGGCGCGGGTTTGTCCTGACGCTGCGTTGTTCCCTCGCGAGCAGAGCCGCGGATCATCATCGAACGACCCCCGACGAACGGAGCGCGACCCGCGCTCCGTTCGTCTTTTTTGCGCCCCTCCCCGCCCGCCCCGCTCGCTTTCCCGGCGGGCCGTGCTATGCTTATCGCAATATCAGAACTATTTTGTCTTTTGATTGACCGCCCCGCGACGCCCTTTCTTCGACTTCCAACTCCCCGAAAGAGACTCCCATGCTCCACGACGTCCAAGGCGACATCCTCCTCACCAAGGCCCACGCCATCGCCCACGGCATCGCCCCCGGCGAGCACTTCGACCACGGCCTGGCCCTCGCCCTCCACGAGCGCTGGCCCTCCATGGCCAAGGACTACCGCCACTACGCCCACCAGACCCACCCCAAGCCCGGCGAACTCTGGACTTGGTCCGGCGTCGGCCCCGCGGGAGCCGACGACTTCCGCATCTTCAACCTCCTCACCCAGGACGGCGAGCACACCCAGCACGCCAAGCCCGGCAAGGCCACCGAGGCCAACGTCAACCACTGCCTCCGCCGGCTCCGCCACGAGCTCGACAAGGGCGGCTTCAAGAGCCTCGCCCTCCCCAAGCTCGCCACCGGCGTGGGCGGCCTCGACTGGGCCCGCGTCCGCCCGATCATCGCGCAGCACTTGGGCGACCTCAAGATCCCCGTCTACCTCTACGCCACCTACCAGAAGGGCGTGCAGGCCAAGGAGCCCGCGGCCTGAGACGCTGAATCTGCGCCGACTTCCGCGCAGGCCTGCGGTACGATGGCCCTCCACGGGATTCCCCTCCGGAGGCGCCATGTCATCGACCCATGAAACGAAACAGCGGGCCGAGGAGTTCAACCGTCGCGGGCTGCTCGTCCTGCCCGGCGCGCTCTCGCCCGCGCAGGTCGCGGCCGCCAACGCCGCCCTCGACCGCTACCGCGCCGACTTCCCCGCCGAGTGGATCGAGCTGAGCGACTCGCTCTGCCAGACCGTCGATCTCCTCCCGCGCACCGCAGCGCTCGACTTCACCATCGAGAACCCGGCCGCCCTCGACATCCTCCGGCTCATCCTCGGCGAAGACGTCGCGCTCGAGGAGTTCAGCGCGATGATCCGCCAGCCGACCAAGAACCTCGACGAGTTCAAGGGCTGGCACCGCGACATCATCCGCGACTACAGCCGGCGGATGGAGATCAACGCCGTGTCGGTGGTCTACTACCTCACCGACGTCTCCGAGCGCGACCACTGCCTGAGCGTCGTGCCCGAGACGCATGGCCGCCTCGTCGACCTGCGCCCCGAGGAGCTCAAGCCCGGGCAGGAGGTCGACATCCTCGGCCCCGCGGGCACGGCCGTCTTCTTCCACGCCCGCTGCATCCACACCGGCAAGCTCAAGCCCGACAGCCGCCCGCGGCGCACGCTGCACATCTACTACGGCTCGGCCAGCCTCCCGCGCACCTCCGAGTGGAGCCAGATCCCCGAGCGCCTCCACGCCAAGCGCGACCCCGCGCTCCCGCCCCGGCTCTACGCCAAGTGGAACGTGACTCGCATCGTCGAGGGCACCGGCAAGAAGCCTCGCGACGTCGACCCGAGCATGTCCGCCGCGGAGATGATCCGCGTCGTGCAACAGCGCGCGAAAGCGAAGGCCGCCGCGGCCAAGCGCGGATGAGCCACGTCCTGCAGTCCACCGAAAACAGGTCATCCATGAACGCATCGCCTCCCCCATCCCCCGCCCTCGCCCAACTCCAGCGCGACGGCTACTGCCTCATCCCCCAATGCGGCACGCCCGAGCTGATCGCCCAGCTCCGCGGCGCGACCGACCGCCTCTTCGCCGCGATCACTCCCGAGCACCGCAAGGGCTACGGCAACCAGGGCACGCACGCCACGCTCGCCTACCAGGAACCCGTCTTCACCGACCTCATCACCTGGCAGCCGGCCCTCGACGCCCTCGCCTCGCTCGGCTTCGCGCGCCCGCGTTACTGGAGCGGCTACCCCATCGCCCGCGAGCCCCACACCGGCCCGCTCTACTGGCACCAGGATTGGCCTTTCTGGGACGAGCCCGAGGCCGCCGACCCCCTGCCCCACCAGCTCTTCCTCATGTGGTACCTCACCGACACCCGCCGGGAGAACGGCTGCCTCCGCGTCATCCCCGGTTCGCACCTCAGGCGACACCCGCTCCACGCCGCCATCAGCGACAGCCACGACGGCAGCCTCCGCCACGTCGACGACCCCGACCATCCCGCCTACCGCCACTACCCCGAGCAGGTCGACGTCCCGGTGCGGGCCGGCGACCTGGTCGTCGGCGACGCCCGCGTGCTCCACGCCTCGCACGGCAACACCACCGACGAACGCCGGACCGTCATCACGCTCTGGTACTTCCCCCGCTACGACGAGGCCAGCGAAAGCCTCCGCGCCGGGTGGCAGCGGACGCTCCGCACCAAACCCCCTGCCGACCTGTCCGCCGAGCAGCGCCAAAGGCTCGAGCCGCTCCTGCTCAGGTACACCGGCGCCGCCGAGCCGGCGAAATGGAACGGTGCCACATGTCATCGTACTCGTGACATGTGTCTTGGATGGCCGTGAGATCATCACGAACTGTGAAGGCCGTACCGTGCGTTGCAGTCATGCCGAGTGTTGCGATTCAGAGATGAGAGGTCCTCTTGCGTAGGAACGCCCAGGCTTGATCGGCACATGTCACGAGTACGATGACATGTGGCACCAAACGAAGCGCTGCTTCTGAACGTATTGCACGCCGGAGCTATCATCTCGCCCCATGAACCCCAACCCCCACCGCGCCTTCGCCCGCACCCTCAAGGGCCCGCTCGTCCCCGTCCTCGCCGCGTTCCACGACGACGAGCGGCTGGACATCGACTCCACCTGCCGCTGGGTCGATTGGCAGATCCGCAGCGGCATCAAGCTCTTCTGGACCACCCACGGCACGACCCACTTCATGTCACTCACCGACCGCGAGGTGATGGACCTCACCGCTGCCCTCGCCCAGGTCGTCCACGGCCGCGGCACGCTCATCGCCAGCACGCCCCGCCACTGGGCGACCAACGCCTGCATCGAGTTCACCGAGTTCGCCGCCAAGGCCAAGGCCGACGTCGTCAAGGTCCAGGTCGACTGGAACTTCACCTTCTCTTCCAACCAGCTCGTGGAGCACTATCAAGCCGTCGCCGCCCGCTCGCCCCTGCCGCTCTTCGCCTACGCGATGGGCTCGGCCGCGGCCTATGACGAATCCCTCCGAAGGATCATCGCGATCCCGCAGTTCATCGGCGCGAAGAACGACTCCGACGACTTCTACGGCCAGGAACGCTTCCTCGCCTCCGTCCGCCAACTCGCCTCGCCCGAGGAGTTCCTCGTCATGTGCGGCGGCGGCCTGAGCAGCGTCGCCCTCACCTACGACCTGGGCCAGCGCGCCTACGGCGACATGACTCCTTGGTATTCCCCCGCCCTCTCCGTCCGCCTCCACGAGGCCTTCCAGAAGGGCGACCGCAAGCTCATCAACCGCTTCCTGATCGAGATCGAGGAGCCCCTCTTCTTCAACACCTGGCCCGGCATAGGCCACTGGGGCTGGGGCCACGCGATCGCATACCACCTGGGGCTGTTCAAGTCCTACAAGATGCGGTTCCCCTCGCTCACGCTGAAGGCGGACGACGTGGCGCAGGCGAAGACCTTCCTCGACAAGATCGCGAGCTGGGGCTGAAGGCCGCGCCCCGCGCACACGCGGCCAAACGCGATCGTCCGTCGCCAGCGACTGGGGATCGCAGAACGGAGGCAAGGCGTGGGATCGGTTCACGACATCGATCCGACGCCGGGCGCATCAATCGCGTGACGGGCGGTCCACGAACATCGTGCGCTGGGATGAGGCGTTCGGGGGCGTCGCTTGGATCGCGGGCTGACGCGGGCCACTTACGATTCGTCGATTGCGTTGAAACCCAGTCGGCCCGCATGCGTATATAGGGAGTGTGGGGGACCGCCGTCGAGACGCTGGCGGCGATCATGTCGATCGGATCGGACGGGGGCTGCCAAGCATTCATGGAATTGCCCGATCGCCAGAAATGGTCGTGAAACGGCGGATCTCCGGCAGGCCTTCGGCGGGTGCACGGCGGGGCGATTAAAGGACCATAGAGGGACAGGAGCAGAGCCATTCAGGCGCGGGAGCGGGGCATTTTTCGCCTGAATTCAGACGGGGGTGATACAATGACGGGGTTCATTTTCCGCGGTCGGCGCCGCTAGCCGGCGTCTTTGTCCGGCGCCTCTAACCAGATCGGGTGCAGCCATGCCTCCCCAGGTCGCTCAGCTCCTCACGCGGGTGTTGATGCGGATGCGTCTAGCTTCCGCGGGCAAATGGTTTTATGTGGCGGTGCTCTGGCTGGCCGGGGGTTATGCCCTCGGGCTGCTGCTGGCCCGTGGGTTGGGGCTGCTGCCGGACATCTTCACGCTGCCGAGCCTGCTGTTAATCCCTGTGGGGGCGTTGCTTGTGGCGGTGATCGTGCATCGCCGCCCCTCGGCGGAGGAGGCGGCCCGCGAGGTCGACCGCTCCACCGGGGCCAAGGATCTCTTCCTGACCGCGACGCTGCTGGAGCGATCCCCCGGCGAATACAAACCATTGGTGCTGCAGGAGGTGCAGGCAAAGGCGCAGACGGTCCAGCCGGCGGCGGTCGTGCCGTTCAACCCTTGGCCTCGGACGGGGCAGGCGCTGACGTGGGTCGGGGCGCTGGCCTTGGCGTCGCTGTTGCTCCCTCAGTTCGACCCGTTCGGCCGTTACGAGCGGCGCCAGCAGGAGTTGGAGAAACGCCAACGGCTGGAGGAATCGGTCAAGGTGACGGCGGCGCGGGCGGCCGAGATCCAGAAAAAGCAGCCCGAGGCCGAGAATTCCCGCGAGGTTGACCTGGCGATGGAGGAGCTGAAGAAGTCCTTCGCCCAGATGCGGCCGGAGGACCAGAAGTCGAACCTGCAGCGGTTAAACGAGGAGCAGAAAGAAGTTGGGAAGATGTGGGAGAAGTCGGCGGAGGAGCGGCTGAAGGACGGGATGAACCCCTCGTCGGCCGACCAGAAGTTCGGCTCGCAGCAGTCGGAAAAGTCCAAGACGATGGAGGAGGACCTCCGCCAGGGCAAGACCGATTCGCTGCAGAAGGAGGCCCAGGAGCTCAAGGAACTGGCCGAGAAGATGGCGAAGGAATCGGACCCGGCGACTCGCGAGCAGATGCGCAAGCAACTCGAGAGCCGGATTGGGGATATGGCCGACACGCTCTCGAAGACGGCGAGCAATCCGGCGCTGCAGGAGGCCCTCTCGCGGGCGGCCCAGCAGCTCGCGGCCTGCAACAACCCCGAGCTTTCCAAGGAGGCGGCCGAGGCGATGGCGAAGTCGATGGACCTCACCTCGCAGGAGCTCAAGGCGCTCGCCCAGACGATGCGCGATGCGAAGGCGTTGGAGAGCGCCCTTAAAGCCATACAGGCAGCGAAGATGGCGAACGCCGCGAAAGCCCTCGACGGCAACGCGTGCAAGAACTGCTCGAGCCTCGAGGACTACGCCCACCAGTTCAGCAAGATGTGCGAGGGCGGCAAGGGTGCCAATGGCCAACCCAATCCGCTGGGGCTGCCGAAGCTGCCCGGGCCCAAGTCGGCGAACGGCGGGAAGGCCATCGGCGACGGGAGCACCCGCGCGGAAAACCCGGTGGATGTTGGGTTTAAGGCGGAGAAGTCCGAGTCGGCGATGACGGCTGGCAAGATGCTGATGGAGTGGAAGAACAAGGGCGTGTCCGACTCCGACGCGGTGAAGAAGGATTACGCCCAGCGGGTGCAGGAGATCAAACGCGGCGTGAGCGAGGCGATCCTGCAGGAGGAAATCCCGCCCGGCTATCACGACGCGATCAAGAAGTACTTCGACAAGATGGATCAACCCGGTGGTGAAAAGCCGGCAGCCGGAGCGCCGGCCGAGGCCGCGCCGGAGCCGGCTGCGGCACCCGTGGCCGCTCCTAAGTCGTGATTTTTCGCCCCAGAATCGCTCGAAATTGGTCCGCCTCGTGCCCGCTCCCGGCCTCCCGCGAGCCTAATTGAGTTCCTCCTTGGTCCCGCTGGGTGCCCGCCTTGGGCTCGCCGCGGACACCCGTCAGTGGCATGCCCACGGCTTCACACCGAGGCGACGCCGACCCGCACCGTCCCCCCTTTCACCTTCCGGAATTCGTGATGTCGCCAGGTTCCTCGATCGCCCGCGGCCGACTTTGGGCGGCGAGCGCCGCGGCCGCGCTGCTCGCGATCGGCGCGCTCTTCCTCCTGCAGCGCCGGTCCGGCGCCGCGGCCGATCCGCTGGTGGTCTACTGCGCCCACGACGCGGTCTACGCCGAGAAGATACTCCGCCAGTTCGAGAAGGAGACCGGCGTCCCGCTCTCGATCCGCTACGACACGGAGGCGACCAAGTCGCTCAACCTCGTCGAGTTGCTGCTGCGCGAGGGCAAGTCGCCGCGCTGCGATGTCTTCTGGAACAACCAGCTCGTCGGGACGGACCAGCTCAAGGCCGCGGGCCTGCTCGAGCCGTACAAGGGCCCGGGCTATGAAAGGATTCCGTCGAATTACCGCGACGCCGACGGCTGCTGGACGGGCTTCGCCGCGCGGCTGCGGGTCTACATCATCAACACCGATCGCTTGAAGCCCGAGAAGAAGACCGACGACGTCGCGGCGCTGGTCGACCGGGCGCTCAAGGGCGACCTCTCGCGCGTCGCGATCGCCAAGCCGCTCTATGGGACGACGCTGACGCAATATTCCGCGATGTGGGCCAACCTCGGGCCGGACTCGCTCAAGGCCTGGCACGCCGACTGGCGCAGGCGCGGCGTGCGCGAGGTCGCGGGCAACGCGGCGGTGAAGGATCTCGTCGCCCAAGGCGTCTGCGACGTGGGCCTGACCGACACGGACGATTACTTCGAGGCCCTCGACAACGGCGCGCCGGTCTCATTTGTTCCCTTCGATGCCGATTCGTTCAAGCTCAGCGACGCTTCACCCGGGGTGAAGACCCTCTGCCCCTCCGGACCCAAGTCGATCTGCATCCCGAACACCGTCGCGATGGTCCGCGGCTCGCGCCACGCAGAAGCGGCCCACAAGCTCATCGACTACCTGCTCTCCGAGCGCGTCCAACTGGCCCTCTCGGCCTCGGGCTCGCGGCAGATCCCCCTCGGCGACACCGGCAAGGAGAGCCTCTCCTCCGAAGTGGTCATGCTAAAGCGGTACTCGAGCCACAGCTGCGACCTGCAGAAACTCGGCGACGCGCCCGACCGCTGCCTCGAGTGGCTCAAGGCGGAGTACGCCAAGTGACCAGCTTCGCCGCGTGCGTCGTCGCGGGCCTGCGGGCCGGCCTGGCCGCGGGGCTCGGGTTGGCGGCGGCGCGGCTGCTGCGCGGGACGCTCGGCCGACCCGACACCGCAAGCCTCGGCCCGCTTCGCGGCCACACCATCCGCCGGCTCGCCTGGGCCCTGCTCCTCCTCCCCCTGCTCACGCCCGCGCTGCCCGTCGGCTACGCCTACGCCAACTTCGCCCTCTCGCTGGTCCACCACCCCGCGCTCAACGAACTCCTCTACTTCATGGTCGTCGCCTTGCGCCTCGCCCCCGCTGCGGCGCTGGTCGTCTTGCTCGCCCCCGCGCCGGCGATGTCGCCCGAGGCCGTGCGCTGCCGGATCCTCCTCGCCGGGCCGAGGCCGACGCTGGCCGACCGCTTCGCCATCGCGCTGGCCTGGGCCCGCGGGCCGGGGCGTTCCTCACTCGCGGCCGCGGGGCTGGTCTTCCTGCTGGCGTTCCAGGAATTCGAGATCGCCTCGCTGCTGGGCATCGACTCGTGGACGATCCGCGTCTTTGACGCGCAGGGCAAGGGGCTGCCGTTGGGCGAGTCGATCGTGGCCGCGCTGCCTGCGATCGCGCTGCAGGCGGCAGCGCTGTTGCCGGTGATGCTGCTGCTCACGGGCGGGGTCGATTCGCGCCCCGGCGAGCGATTGGGGCCGAGGCCGCGCGGGTGGGCCGTGTTGGGATCGTGGGTCTATCTGCTCGCGGCGGCGGGCGTGGTGACGGTTGTTCCCGCGTTCATCCTCCTGCGCAGCGCGCTGCCGGGGTTCCGGTCGATCTCGGAGAACTTCGCCTTCGCCGGCGAGCTGCGGGCGAGTTTCCTGTTCGCGTTCGCGGCGGCGGTTGGGGCGATGTTGCTGGCGAGCTGGGCGGCCCGGGCGGCGGGTTTTGTTAGCCGGACGCGCAAGCGACGGGACGGGGGTCTGTCGGTGAACGGCAGCGCTGGAGATCACGAAAGATCGGCGGACAACGGCGATGCCGGTTCGATGGATGGCCGGGGGCGATCGACGAAACCCGTCAGAGCTGTGGATTGGGAGACCCCTGTCCCGTCGCTTGCGCTTCCGGCTAACAATGCGCCGCGCCGCCGGCGCTTCGCCGCGCGTCGATGGATTCCCGCGGCGATGCTCGCGCCGGGGTTGATGGGGCCTCTGGTCGTCGCTCTGGCGGTGCAGGCATTGTTCCAGTTGCCCGCGTTGAGCCGGGCGTATGACACTTCGCCAGCCGGTCCCTCCCGAACGGTAGAACACCAGTTCCAGTTGCCCGCGCTGAGCCGGATGTATGACACGCCTGTGCCGCTGCTGCTGGCGTTGGTGGCGATCCTGCTCGCCCCTGCCGTGCTGATCGCGCTGATGCTCAATCCGGGGCGCGACGCCCAGGGCGTCCACGCCGCGGCGATGCTCCTGCGCTCGGCCGACCCCGGGCCGCGCTCGGCCGCCCGGCGGCTGCTGTGGGACGTGGCGGTCCGCCCGCGGCTGTGGGCCTGCTTCCTGCTTTTCTGCTGGTCGTTCTTCGAACTCACCGCCGCGAGCCTGCTCGCCCCGTCCGACCTGCGCCCGGCCTCGGTGATGCTCTACAACTTGATGCACTACGGCCGCAACGCCGTGCTCTCGGCGATGGTATGTATTGCAGCGGCGGTGCCGGTTATGCTGCTGACGCTGCTCGCCACCGGCCGCTGGTGGGGAGCGTGGATGATCCGACCGCGGGCGTAGGATGCGATGGGTTGGAAGCCCCAATGGGGGCGCGATCCTTCAGCCCAGGGTGAAACCTTGGGCGGCAGGCGGCGTCTATCTTCAAGCCCTGTAGGGCGGGACCGGGGCTTGTGGTTGCGGCGAATCCAGGAGCGTAGGGCGGGTAGAGCCGTACTCGGCGAAACCCGCCGAGGCGCACGGGGGCGAAATGGCCACGAATGTCTTGCGGTCGCCCAAGATGGCGGGTTTCGCGGGGTACCGCTCTACCCGCCCTACGGCATCCCGGAATTGGACCGCACTCGCCGAGGGAATCCTGAGTGCCTGACGTGCTCTTCGAGATCAACGACGTCTCCCTCGCCGGCGATCCGCGCGCGAGGCTGGAGGGCGTGTCGCTGCGCGTGCGGGCCGGGGTGACGGCTTTGCTGGGGCCTTCGGGGGCGGGGAAGACTTCGCTGCTCAACCTGCTGGTCGGTTTCGAGAAGCCGGATCGTGGGACGATCGTCTCGCACATCGCCCGGAATGATCCCTCGAACAGCTCCAGGAATGGTTCCGCCGCGCACGCGCTGCCGGTCTTCTGGTCGCCGCAGAACGACGGGCTTTGGCCGCACTTGTCGGCGAGGGAGCATCTGCAGGCCGTGCTGCCGCGCGGGAAGCCGGGGAAGGTCGCGACGGGCAACGCAGCGGGCAGTGCCGCCGTCGATGAGATGCTCGAGCGCTTCGACCTCACGCATCGCGCCCACGCCTGGCCTGACGAGCTTTCGCAGGGCGAGCGCAGCCGTCTCGCCGTCGCGCGGGCGCTCCTGGCCGACCCGGCGCTGCTGGTGATGGACGAGCCGCTGGCCCACGTCGACCCCGACCGCGTGGGGAAATACTGGGACGCGATCGACGACCTGCTCGCCGTCCGGAAGACATCCCTGATTTTCAGCACGCACATGCCGGCGATCGCGCTGGCCCACGCGCAGCACGCGGCGGTGCTCGACGCGGGACGCCTGCTCTACGACGGCCCGATCGACGAGCTCTACCACAACCCCGCGACGCCGGAACTCGCCCGCTGCCTGGGCGAGGCCAACTGGCTCACGCCGCGCGAGGCGGGGCTGTGGCTGGGCGAGGCCGCATCGGCCGGTGACGGCCCTCCGCGCTGCTACCGCCCCGAGCGGCTTGCGGTTGAGCCGAGCGAGGCCAGCCCGATCGTGGTGCGCGCCGCGCGGTTCGCGGGCTCGGTCGCGCAGGTCGACCTCGAACACGAGGCGACGCGCGAGACACGCCGGTTCTTCCACCGCCCCGCGGGCCGAGGCGCAATAAACTCCGCCGGAACCGCCACGACCCCCGCCCCCGGCATGCGCGTCGTCCTCCGGCTCTGCACCGCGGGGTTGCTCGCGCTGCTCACGCTCCTCTCGCTGCTGACAGCCGGCTGCTCGCGCAGCGACGAGCCGGTGATCCAGGTCAAGGGCGAGAAGCACTGGTCCGTGCCGTCGGAGGGGCTGGGCGTCCCGCGCCCGCGCAAGATGACCATGGGGAACCGGGGCGAGGTGATCGTCCTCGACACCGCCGCCCGCATCTTGGTCTACAACCCCGACGGCTCGCTCAACCGGCAGTGGAAGATGCCCCTCTCGCAGGCGGGCAACCCCGAGGGGGCGCTGCTCCTCAAGGACGGGCGCATCGCCGTCTGCGACACGCACTACTACCGCGTGATGTTCTTCGACGAGCAGGGCAAGATCCTCGGCTCCTTCGGCGAGAACGGGAAGGGCGACGGGCAGTTCGTCTTCCCCGTCACCATCTGCCAGGACGACCGGGAGAACCTCTACGTCTGCGAGTACGGCGGGAACGACCGCGTGCAGAAGTTCACGCGCGAGGGGAAATTCATTTGCTCCTTCGGATCGTGCGGCACGGGGCCCGGGCAGCTCCAGCGCCCCAGCGGGCTGGTCTGGCACAAAGGCAGGGTCTACGTCGCCGACGCGATCAACAACCGCATCCAGGTCTTCACCGACGAGGGGAAGTTCGTCACGGTGCTCGGCGGCGCGGAGCGGCCGCTCGACCTGCGCTTCCCCTATGACCTCGCGCTGGCGCCGGACGAGACGTTCTACGTCGTGGAGTGGGGCGCGGGCAGGCTGACGCACATCACGCTCGACGGGAAGGTGCTGGGGCGCGTCGGCTCGCCGGGGACGGGGATGACGCAGTTCCGCACGCCTTGGGGGCTGGCGATCGACAAGCAGATGCACGTGCGCGTGGCCGACACGGAGAACCGGCGGATCGTGGAGCTGCAACTGTGACTCCACGGAATTTCACACCGCGCAACCTGGCCCTCTGGGTCATTCCCCCGTGGCGGAGGCCCCTGCGCCTGGCCGACACGATCGCCGCGGGAACGACGGCGGCGCTCTTCCTGGGCGGGAGCCTGATGGCCTCGCTCGCGGGGTGGGTGCTCTTCGTCAACCCGTGGGTCTTCCTGCTCACGCCGATCATGCTCTGGGCGTGGTGGATGCATGTGCAGGGCTTCAGCGGGCTGGTCGGTTACCGCGGGACGATGGCGTTGGTGGTCCGCCTGCTCTTCGTGGGGCTCTTCATCCTGCTCTTCGCCGAGCCGAGGTCGGTGCGCAAGAGCGAGAACGTGGCGATCGTCTTCGCGATGGACGTCTCGGCCTCGATCGACGACAAGGCCTTCAAGAAGACCATGACCTACGTCACCAAGGCGGTGACGAACCCCACGACGGGCAAGCCCGAGAAGGACCTCGCGGGGCTGGTGGTCTTCGGGCGCGAGGCGGCGGTGGAGCTGCAGCCCGGGACGAGCTTCCCGTATGAGGCGGTCACGCTGCAGGTCGACCGCGACGGGACGAACCTGGAGAAGGGGCTGTCGCTGGCGGCGGCGATGATCCCGGCCGACGCGCAGGGGCGCGTGGTGCTGCTGACCGACGGGGCCCAGACGGAGGGGAACGTCAAGGGCACGCTGGACGAACTGAAGAGCCGGGGCGTGGCGGTCGACATCCTGCCCATCGACTACAACTTCGGGCAGGAGGTCTGGCTGGAGCGCATCGAGCTGCCGCGGTTCACGAAGATCGGCGAGTCGTACGAGGCGGCGGTGATCCTCTCCTCGCTCGCGGCGGGGCAGGGCGAGTTGGCGCTGAAGGAGAACGACAGCGTCATCTTCCGCGAGCAGGTGAAGTATTCCGCGGGGAAGAACCGGTACACCATCCCGATCCGGCTGCGCGAGCCGGGGTATTACGAGTACACCGCGACGATCGACCCGCCGCCGGGGACCGACGGCTGGCCGCGGAACAACAAGGCGATCAGCTACCTATACCTGCGCGGGGAGGGGAAGGTGCTGCTGGCGGTCGACCCCTCGTCGGACGCGCGGGAGTACAAGGACCTGGTGGCGGCCCTGCAGGCGTCGAAGCGGATCGTCGAGATCCGCTCGGCCTACGAGTTCCCCACCGACGCGCTGGCGCTGCTGCCCTACGACTGCGTGGTCTTCCCCAACGTCCCGGCCGACCTCTTCTCGCCCAACCAGTTCGCGGCGCTCAAGACGGCGGTCTACAACCAGGGGACGGGCTTCGTGATGCTCGGCGGGGGGAACAGCTTCGGGCCCGGGGGCTACCACCGCACGCCGGTGGAGGAGATCCTGCCCGTCTCGATGGACGTCAACCAGAAGAAGGTGATGCCCAAGGCGGCGCTGGTGATCGTGCTGCACACCTGCGAGTTCCCCGACGGGAACGACTGGGCGAAGAAGATCACCAAGCAGGCGATCCGCGTGCTGGGCAAGCAGGACGACGTGGGCGCGCTGGACTACTCGTACAACGGCGGGGTGAGCTGGATCTTCCCGCTCACGCCCGCGGGGGAGTACGACAAGCTGGCGACGCTGATCAACAGCGCCTCGCCGGGCGACATGCCCAGCTTCCACACGATCATCGACCCGGGGGTGACGGCGCTGGAGAAGAGCGACGCGGCGAGCAAGCACATGATCGTGATCTCCGACGGCGACCCGCAGCCGCCGACGAACGAGCTGCTGGCGCGGTGCGTGGCGGCGAAGATCAGCATCTCGACGGTGGCGATCTTCCCGCACGACGGGCAGACGCAGGCGACGCTGAGCGGGATCGCCTCGGCGACGGGCGGGCGGTACTACTTCCCCAACGACCCCAACCAGCTCCCGGCGATCTTCATCAAGGAGGCCAAGACGCTGCGGCGGTCGATGGTGCAGGAGAAGACCTTCACGCCGCAGGTCTCGGTGGCGACGGAGATCCTCAAGGGCATCCAGGCGCTGCCGGCCCTGCGCGGGTATGTGCTGACGACGATCAAGGACCGGGCGACGCTGATCCTGCGCAGCCCCGAGCAGGAGGAGGTCGAGCCGGTGCTGGCGACCTGGCGCTTCGGCACGGGCAAGACCGCGGCCTTCACGTCGGACCTCTCGACCAAGTGGGGCGAGCACTGGGTGAACTGGCCGCGGTACCAGGCCTTCGTGCAGCAGCTGATGACGGACGTCTCGCGGGTGAACGAGGTGAGCAACCTGCGGGTGCAGACCTACCCCGCGGGGAGCCAGGGGGTGATCATCGTCGAGGACTACGCGCCCGAGGCGTCGTTCCTGGACGTGCGGGCGCAGGTGGCGGGGCCGCGGGGGGACAGCCCGGCGATCGCGCTCAAGCAGGTCGCGCCGCGGCGGTACGAGGGGAAGTTCGACCTGGGGGGCGAGGGGCGGTACCAGGTGGCGGCGGTGGGCGTGGGGAGCGGACGGGCGGAGCGCGTGCATGGCGGGTTCGTCGTGCCGTATTCGCAGGAGTATCTGAGGTTCCGGGCCGACCCGATCCTGCTCCGCGAGATCGCGGAGCGCACGGGCGGGCGCGAGCTGACGGGCAAGGAGACGGGCAAGGAGCTGTACGACGTCAAACGGGCGGTGAAGCAGAGTTCCAAGCCGCTGCTCGACTGGTTCCTGCTGGCGCTGGCGATCCTGCTCCCGCTGGACGTGGGATTGAGGCGCGTGCAGATCGACTGGCAAGTGGTGAGGAACTGGATGGGCATGGGGCGGGTGGCGCAGCCTTCGCAGGGGACGTTCGACGCGCTGAGGCAGCGGAAGGAGAGCGTGACGAGCGTGCTCAAGGGCAAGCGCGGGCCTGTGCCGCCGCCGATCATCCGCCCCGACGACGACATGCCGCTGGCCCCGCGCGGCGACGCGCCCAAGACGGGCCCGCAGACGCCCGGCGGCGCGGGCCCCGCGACGCCGGAGAAGCCGGGGGCGGATGGGTCGACCACCGGCCGGCTGCTGGCGATGAAGAAAAAACGCGACGGGGGTGATGCGTGAGACGATCCGTGATCAACACCGCCGCCCCGATCGCGCCGCGGCGCATGCGCCCTGCCGCGCGACGTGAACCGTTCGTGCTTCCCGTGCGTCAAACCGTTTTCAGCCGCTCCTCGTTCGCAACCCCCCTCGCCCCTTTCGCGGGAGACAACCATGACTGACCAAGGCATCCTCCAGGCCGAGACCGCCCGATTCCGCCAGGACCTCGACGCCGCGCGCAAGGAGATCGGCAAGGTGATCGTGGGGCAGGAGTCGGTGATCGAGGCCGTGCTCACCGCGCTGTTCTGCGGCGGGAACGTGCTGCTCGAGTGCGTGCCCGGGCTGGGCAAGACCGAGCTGGTCAAGGGGCTCTCGCGCGTGCTCGACCTGGAGTTCCGCCGCATCCAGTTCACGCCCGACCTGATGCCGGCCGACATCATCGGCACGAACATCATGAACACCGACGCGACGGGGAAGTACGCCTTCGAGTTCCGCCGCGGGCCGATCTTCACGCAGCTCCTGCTCGCGGACGAGATCAACCGCGCGACGCCCAAGACGCAGTCGGCCCTGCTCGAGACGATGCAGGAGGGCTCCGTCACCGCCGCGGGGACGACCTACAAGCTCAAGCAGCCCTTCTTCGTGATGGCGACGCAGAACCCCATCGAGCAGGAGGGCACCTACCCGCTGCCCGAGGCGCAGCTCGACCGCTTCATGTTCAAGGTGGAGGTGCGCACGCCCACGCGCGACGAGCTGAACGAGGTGGTGAGCAGGACGATCCTGAAGCGCCCGATCGAGATCGCGAAGGTGATGGACTCCGAGAAGATCATGGAGCTGCGGGGGATCCTGGACAAGGTGGTCGTGGCCGACCCGATGCGCGACTACGCGGTGCGGATCGTGCTCGCGACGCACCCCACGTCGGAGCTCGCGCCCGAGAAGGTGAAGAAGTTCGTCCGCTGGGGGGCGAGCCCGCGGGCGGCCCAGGCGCTGATCCGGGCGGGGCGCGTGCGGGCCCTCTCGCAGGGGCGGGCCCACCTGGCGTTCGAGGACATCCGCTACTTCTGCGTCGCGGTGCTGCAGCACCGCGTGCTGCTCAACTACGACGGGCAGGCGGAGAACATCGTCACGGGCGACCTGGTGCTGGAGATGCTCAACCAGGTGCCGGAGCAGGCGCTGGCCTCGTCGCCGGCGAAGCGCTGAGCGTCCGTTGTTCTCGATCTCTCCCACGGAAGCCCCGCTTCGGAAACCTCGAGTGGAAATCGGACCCTCCAAGCCCCGGCTGACCACGCTGCTCGACAACGACATCCTGTCGCGCGTCGAGCAGCTCTCGATCAACGCCTCGCAGCGCTTCACCAGCCGCGGGCGCGGGGAGCATCTCTCCCGCAAGGGCGGGTCGAGCAACGAGTTCGCCGACTACCGCGACTACGCCGAGGGCGACGACGTCCGCTTCGTCGACTGGAACGTCTTCTCGCGCCACCGCAGGCCGTACCTCAAGCTCTACCGCCACGAGGAGGAGATGAGCGTCGTGCTGCTGATCGACGCGTCGTCGTCGATGCTCTTCGGCGAGAAGCTCACGCGGGCCAAGCAGGTCGCCGCGGCCCTGGGCGTCATGGGCCTGTTCAACACCGAGCGCGTCAGCGTCTACGCCTTCAACAACGACGAGGGGCAGCCGCAGATGCTCAAGCCCGGCACCGGGCGCGGGCGGATGCGCGAGCTGCTCAGGTTCCTCGAGGGCGTCGAGGGCGGCGGCGCGGCCCCGCTCGAGACGGGCATCGAGGCCGCCCTCCGCCGCCACCGCGGCCGCGGCGTGGTCGTCCTCCTCTCCGACTTCCTGACCTTCGGCGACCTCCCGCGCTCGTTCAACCTGCTCTACTCCTCGGGCCTGGAGATCTTCGGCCTGCAACTGCTCTCCCCCGCCGAGATCGACCCCGAGCTCACCGGCGACGTCCGCCTCATCGACGCCGAAACGCAGGCGATGCTCGACATCACCTCCGCGGGCAACCTCCTGGGCATCTACCACGAATACCGTAGGGCGTTCCAGACCCGGCTCGACACCTTCTGCACCCAGCGCGGCGGACGCTTCCTCTCCATCAGCACCGCCGACCCGATCAACTTCGTGCTCCTCGACCTGTTGCGCCGGAAGGGGTGGGTGCGATGATCCCCGGCTTCCACGCCCTCAGCTCCGCCTGGCTCTTCTTCCTGTTCATCCCGGTCGTGCTGTTCTATTTCCTCAAGCTCAAGCGCCCCCGGCAGGAAGTCCCCTCGCTCCTGCTCTGGCGCCAGGTGCTGCAGGACCAGCGGGTCAACTCCCCCTTCCAGCGCTTCAAGCGGAACATCCTGCTCATCCTCCAACTCCTCCTGCTGCTCCTGCTGGTCCTCGCGGCGATGCAGCCCTACTGGCGCGGGCAGGCCAGCACGATCCGCCGGCTGCCCATCCTCATCGACACCTCCGCGTCGATGGCGGCCCTCGACAAGGCGGGCGGCAAGTCGCGCCTCGAGGTCGCCCGCGAGCAGGTCGCGCTGATGATCGACAACCTCGCCTCCGACCAGGAGCTGGGGCTCATCGCCTTCGGGCGCACCGGGCGCAAGCTCACCGACTTCACCTCCAACAAGCGCATCCTCCGCGACGCCCTCGAGACGCTCTCCGTGCAGGACGTGCCCAGCGACGTCGAGGACGGCCTGCGCATCGCCCAGGCCCTCGCCCGCTCGACGCCCTTCGACCAGGCGATGCTCCTCTCCGACGGCAACTTCCCGATGCCCGAGCGGTTCGATCTCCCGTTCAAGCTCGACTATCGCAAGCTTCCCGGCGCCGGCCCCAACGTGGGCATCACCGCTCTGGTCGCCCAGCGCACGGGGCAGGAGGGCTGGGCCCTCTTCGTCAGCGTCGAGACCTCGTCGGAGTCGCCCGCGGGGGCCGCGGTGGAGCTGCTGCGCGACGGGAAGCCCGTGCAGACGGCCGACCTGACCGTCACGCGCGGCAAGGCCGAGCGGCTGTCGTTCAAGTTCACGCTCGACAAGCCCGCGTCGTTCGAGGTCCGGCTGAAGCCCGACGGGTTCGACTCCCTCGCGGCCGACAACGTCGCCTTCATCGACCTCGCGCCGGCGCGGAGCGTCTTCGTCTACGCCGCGCCCGAGTGCCTCGCCGCGCGGGCGGCCTTGGCGGTGCAGCCGGGCGTGCGCCTCTTCCCCGAGGAGGGCAAGGCCGGCCCGGGCGATTCGCGCTACGACCTGGTCATCACCAATAAGCTCGCCGACGCCTCGATGACCTCGCCGGTCTTCGCCTTCCTGGGGGTCGTGCCCGAGGACTTGAAGCCGCTGGTGCGGCTCTCCAAGACGCCCACCAGCGCGATCGACTGGACGCGCACCGCCCCGCTGGTCGCCCACGTCGAACTGACCGACCTGCTGGTCGTCAACGGGTCCGAGGTCGGGCAGGGCGTGCGCGACAACGACTTCGAGAACCTCTCCTACGAGGCCCTCGCCTATGGGCAGCACGGCCCGCTGATCCTGCAGAAGCGCGACGCCACACGCTCCGCCTATTTCATCCTCTTCGCTCCCGAGGAATCGACCTTCCCCTACCGCGTGGGCTTCCCGGTGATGCTCGCGAACTTGGTGCAGCAGGCGATGCAGCAGGCGGGGCTCGCTGAGACGCAGGGGCAGACCACCGGCGTGCTCCCGCCGCAGCATTTCCTGGCGGAGTCGAACTACACGATCCAATCCCCCGACGGGCAGACGTGGACGGAGAAGAGCGACGCGCGCGGGATGCTCGCGGGCGTGGCCGCGAACCGGGTGGGGCGCTACAAGATCAGCGGGAGCGGAGCCGCGGACAAGAGCGTGGGCGTCGGGCTGCTCAACACCAGCGAGACCTCGCTCACGGGGGCGGAGCAGATCCGCTTCGCCGAGGCCAGCGTGAAGGCGGAGTCGACGGCCACGCTGAAGATCGACCGGTCGTATTGGCCCTGGCTGGCGGCGCTGGCGCTGACGGTGCTGTTGGTGGAGTGGTGGTACTACCAACGCCGCCCGGGGGGATATGCCGCGTGAAGGGGCAGCCTCCAATCTCGCCGAAGCCCGCCGCGGCCTTACGGCTTGGCTCTGGGCGTCGTGCCACACCGCAGCCGAAGGCTGCTGTGTGCCGGATGACGGCGACCGCCTCGGATGTGGGCGAGTTGTCCTCGGGTCCCGGTGAACCGAATGGTTTCGCGAGCGCTGCGCAGACTGACGACTCGTTCAAATTCGGCTCGAACCACGGTCATTCTGGGTGCCACATGCCATCGTACTCGTGGCATGTGCGGAGAACCGGTGACGTTCGGACTCGCATAAACCGTGATCTGTCGCGCAGCGGATGCCGGCCGTCCACCGGCACACGCCACGAGTACGGTGGCGTGTGGCACCCACCGCACGACTCGCACATCGCAGCCTTCGGCTGCGATGTGGCACGCCCTCCTGCCCTCTCTCCCAAAACAAGAGGGTCTGAGCGCCCGATCGTCGTCCTCCTGCTCCTCCTCACCGCCTTCTTGGCCCTCCTCGCCTCCCCCGCCTCGGCCCGCGGCGAGAATCCCGACGAAGAAACCCCGACGGACGACCAAGTCGTCGCCCCCACCCCGCCCCCCAACAGCGGGCCGCTCACGCTCGACATGCGCTGCCTCACTCCGCGGATCCGCGGGTCCGCCCCGGTGCCGGTCGAGGCCGACTTCCACAATTACTCGCCCAACATCCTCCGAGGCCGGCTGCGCCTCGTCGCCCGCGACGCCGGGCGGGACGTCCTGCGCTACACCACCCAGCCGCTCACGCTCGCCCCGGGCAAGCAACGGGCCCGCCTCCTCCTGCCCCTGAGCTTCACCTCCTACAACACCACCGTCGAAGTCCAGGCGGCCTTCCTCCTCGACACCGGCGAGGAATTCCGCCTCGCTCCGCTCACCCTCACCACCCCCGGCTATGCCCAGCGCGGATGGGTCATCGGCGTCTGCGCCCCCGGCGGGCGCACCTCCCCCGCCTTCCAGTTCCTCACCGCCGGCCTGCGCCTCGACCGCTTCAACCCCGACCCGCGCAACCGCACCATCCTCACCGTCGCCGCCCGTGTCCTGCCCGACCAGTTGCCCGCTTCGCCCCTGGGCCTCGCGGCCTACGACGCCATGATCCTCCCGGGCGCGGGCTTCACCGAGCTCAGCGAGGACCAACTCGCCGTGCTCGCCGCGTGGACCCGCGCCGGCGGGAGCCTCTGCGTCGCCTTCCACGACCAGCCCATCCCGCCCTTCCACGCCCACTTCCTCCGCACCCTCAGCGGCGACGCCGCGATGCCCGTCCCGCTCGGGGGTGCCGGCCTCGGACTCGAACCCGACTCCCAATCCCCGCCCGTGCGCGTCTACACCGTCGACCTCGGACGGCTGATGGTCGTCCACACCCCGCCCGAGTCGAGCGACGTGATGAGGGAAGGCCCCTGGCCGGGGGCGATCGCGCGGTTCTGGAAGGCGTCGGCGGGGCAGCTCAAGACGCTCGCGGCCGGTCAACCCTGGCGGGGCGACCTCGAAGTGCCCGCGCCGGAGCGCAAGGGCCTGCGCGACGCGCGTGAAGAGGCGATCCGCCGCCTCG
>JAPLMQ010000275.1 GCA_026386955.1 Planctomycetota bacterium | reverse complement strand
AGGGGTTTGGCACCAAATGACAAGGCCTGGCACCGTTTGGCACCAGGCCTTTCAAAGAGCGGGTGAAGGGACTTGAACCCTCGACATTCACGTTGGCAACGTGACGCTCTACCGCTGAGCTACACCCGCATCGGGAAACCGCGTTGCGAAACCTTGTCGCGAGCCGCGTTTCCGGCACGACCCTTGTCGGGTCGTCGAACGGCGGATTATACGGGATCGACCCCGTAGATCAAGTCGCCTCGCCGGGCGGGTTTGGCCACGCCCGGGGAGGCTTGGTCCGCCTTCTTGCCCGGCTTCCTTGCCGGCCTTTTTGCCAGCGGCACTCCCCGCGGGATTGATCGGCTGTTTGCCGCCCCGGCATCAGTGGCGCGGGACGATGTCGGGCTCGGACATGAAGCCTCTGAACAACTGAATCAAGCCCACTGATCCCGCTGGCATACCGTCGGGATCACTGGGCTTGGGGCGCGGGGTTGTTCAGGGGGGTGCATGGCTTGGCCCGGGGTTGTCTGCCGTATCCCGCCTGACTTCCCGTCCTTCGGGTTATGATGTTCCGCCTTCCGGCGCGGGGCGTCTCCCCGCGTCATCGGCTTCGTTGTCTTCCCCCGCGTCCGCTTCCTTCCCCGATCCCCAGGAGGATTCCCTCATGCCCATCAAGATCGCCTTCATCGGAGCCGGCAGCGTCGGCTTCACGCGCACGCTCTTCCGCGACATCGTGGCCGTGCCCGAGCTGGCCGACTCGCACTTCGCCTTGACCGACGTCTCGCAGCGCAACCTCGACATGGTCAGCCAGCTTTGCCAGAAGGACGTCCGCGTCAACAAGCTGCCCGCGAAGATCACCGCGACGACTGATCGGCGCAAGGCCCTCGCCGGGGCCGACTACGTCATCAACTGCACCCGCATCGGCGGGCTCGACGCCTTCAAGCTCGACATCGACATCCCGCTCAAGTACGGCATCGACCAATGCGTCGGCGACACGCTCTGCGCCGGCGGCATCATGTACGGCCAGCGGAACATCGCGCAGATCCTCGACTTCTGCAAGGACATGCGGGCCGTCTCCGCCAAGGACGTCCTCTTCCTCAACTACTCCAACCCCATGGCGATGAACACCTGGGCCGCCCTCGAGTACGGCAAGGTCAACACCGTCGGACTCTGCCACGGCGTGGAGGGCGGACACCACCAGATCGCCCAGGTGCTTGGCGCGAAGTCGACCAGCGAGGTCGAGATCATCTGCGCCGGCATCAACCACCAGACGTGGTTCACCAAGATCATCTACCAGGGCCGCGAGATCACGGGCGATGAGCTGCTCGCCGCGTTCGAGAAGCACCCGGTCTACTCCAAGACCGAGAAGTGCCGGATCGACGTGCTCCGCCGGTTCGGGTTCTACTCCACCGAGTCGAACGGGCACCTCTCCGAGTACGTGCCGTGGTACCGCAAGCGCCCCAGCCAGATCAAGCGCTGGATCGACATGTCCTCGTGGATCAACGGCGAGACGGGCGGCTACCTCCGCGTCTGCACCGAGGGGCGCAACTGGTTCGAGACCGACTTCCCCCAGTGGCTCGAGAAGGAGGACGCCCCGATCAGCTTCGAGAAGCGCGGGCACGAGCGCGGCAGCTACATCATCGAGTCGATCGAGACCGGGCGCGTCTTCAAGGCCCACTTCAACGTGCAGAACAACGGGATCATCACCAACCTCGCGGACGACGCGATCGTCGAGGTGCCGGGCTTCGTCGACAAGCTGGGCATCCGCACGCCGACGGTCGGCGCGCTCCCGCTGGCCTGCGCGGCGACGTGCGAGGCGAGCGTGAACGTGCAACGGATGGCGAAGGAGGCGGCGGTGCACGGCTGCACGACGCTGCTCAAGCAGGCGATGCTGCACGACCCGCTGGTCGGCGCGGTCTGCGACCCCGACGAGATCTGGCAGCTCGTCGACGAGATGCTCGTCGCCCAGGCGGCGTGGCTTCCGCAGTTCGTCGCCAACGGCTCGGTGGCGAAGGCCAAGGAGCGGATGGCGAAGGCCAAGCCGTTGGGCACGAACAAGTGGGCGGGCGCGGCGAGGCTGAAGATCAAGAGCGTAGCCGAGCTGCGCAAGGGCGGCGAGAAGGCCCGCGCGGAGCGCATGTCGGCGGACAAGGCGGCGGCCAAGCGGGCCGAGGACGCGGAGAAGGGGAAGAAGATCCTGGCGAAGAAGAGCGCGTGAGGGGCGGGCGGGCGCAGCCGCGGAAGGCGGTTGGCCCGCGAGATGAAGTTGATTTCAAGGCCCGCGCCGACGATGGTCGGCGCGGGCTTTTTTGCAAGCGTTGTTTCTGATCAGAGCCGGACAGACAAAGTCACGGTGCTCCATTGCCCGGATGACATCAGGCCTCTTGGCATTTGGCATTGAGCCCCAAAGGGGCGACATGTGATAGCCCGGGGCAACGCCCCGGGTTCCCTTGCGAAAATGGAATCAAGCCCTGAAGGGGCGCAATAGGCCATGCGTAGGCTGGTTTCGCCCCTACAGGGCTCCAATTCAAATTGACGCTGTTTTTCCCGGGGCGTTGCCCCGGGCTATCACATGTCGCCCCGTTGGGGCGAAAGACAATGCCCGCCCCTCACCCGCCCGTCTGCCACACCGGCTCGAAGCTCAGATCATCCACCCAGAACGCCGCGCGTTGCTCCGTGTCGCCGATGATGCGGACGTTGTAGCCGTCGATGTCGAGCGAGCCGGGCGGGACGTCGAGCTGCACCTGCGTCCACTCCTCGCCGACGTCGAGCGTCTTGGTGATCGCGGGCGCCTCGGCCGAGGTGGGGATCTTCGCGTCGGGGCGCTCATGCCGGGCGAGCTCGAGCACCAACGGGGAAGTCCACTGCGCGACCGGGGCGGGCTCGAGGCGGACGTTGAGCTTCGCGGGCTGGGCGGAGCGCAGCCAGACGCTGAAGTGGTGCGCCTGCCCGGGCGACCAGTTGAGCTTGTAGCGGACCGACTGGGCCCCGGCCTTGGGGTCGGCGAGCGGGTCGAAGCGCACCGACTGGGCCCCGCCGTGCTTCGCCTCGGTGTCGGGCGTGCCGGGGATTTCGCCCAGGGCTTGTAGGAAATCAACGTCTGCGGGCTCGAACGCACCGAAGGGCACGCCGTTGAGATGGAGGTCGGGCGTGAGCGCGACGCTGCCGGGCTGGCCGAGGGTCGCGCTGTCGAGCGTGACGGGGACGGTCGAGGTGAGCACGTCGTGCTCGTCGATGATGTTGCCGTAGACGTAGGCCTTCGCGCCCTGGAAGGGGATGGGGATCGTCGCCGAGGCGGAGCTGCCTTCGATCTTCGCGGGCATGATCTCGTGGTGCCGGTGCAGCCAGTGGTGCCAGGGGTGGACCGGGCCGTAGGAGACGACCAGCTCCGCCCGCTTCACCTTGTTCTCGCCCGTCCACGACCATTGGGCGACGGCCTTGCCGTCGCGGTTCTCGATCTTGAGCGCCGCGGGCTTGTTGTAGGGCGCGCGGCTGAGGTTGAGCACCACGTCGGCGAAGTCGACGATCTGCTGGTCGATGTTGGGCGGGAAGCCGTGCTGCCAATGCGGGACGATCGCCAGCCGGCAGTCGCCCGCGGCGTCGAGGTAGCTCTGCACCACGCTGGGCGGGAAGAACCAGTTGTCGTTCGACGGGCAGGTGAAGAGGAAAGGTACGGCGCGGGCCTTGAGGCGGAAGGCGGGGTCGATGAGCTTGTTCCAGGCCTCGATGTCGGCGGGGGACTTCATGCCGGTGAACTGCGGGAGGTTGGTGCCCATCGCCTGGTGGCCCGCGCCGAAGAAGGCGGCCCCGCCGACGACGCGCGGGTCGACGCCCGTGAGGAGCGCGGCGAAGAACCCGCCGTAGGACGAGCCGACGGCGAAGACGCGCTCCGCGTCGACCTCGGGCCTCTGCGTGAGGTAGGTGATCGCCCGCATCTGGTCGATCGCCAGCAGCGTGAGGTTGGCCCGCTTGGGGTTGCCCGCGTCGAACGCGGCGAAGCCGTTTCGCCGCGTGGGCGGGCTCTGCGGCAGCGTGACGTTGAGCGAGACGTATCCCTTCTTCGCGAAGATCGTGGGGAACTCCGGCCCCGCGTTGTACATCCCGCTCTGGCTCCAGAAGACGGCGGGGACCTTGTGCGAGCCGTCCTCGGGGCGGACGAGGATCCCGCGCACGCGGTCGGGCTTCCCGTCGACCTTGAAGGAGGTGTACTCGAACTCCTCGGTGACCAGCCCGTCGCTGGTGGTGGTCTTGAGGACCTCGACGTCGAGCGGGTCGTTGATGATCGCGTTGAAGTCGAAGAGCGGGTCGGGCGAAGGCGGCGGGGGAGGGCGGACGAACGTGCGCCCGTTGCCTGAAGCGGCAAAGCGCGCGGGCTTGGCGGGGGCTGGCTTCGCGTCGGGGTCGGGCGAAGTCGGCGAGGCGGGCTGCGGGAAGAACCGCGGGGCGAGGCTGATCGCGGCGATGGGCAGGCCAATGAAGGCCGCGACGGCGATGAGGATGAGCAGGAAGGGCGGCCCGGCGGGCGCCTTGGGCGGGACAGGCTTGCGGACGCGCGGCGCGGCAGGAGGGTTGGACGGCATCGGCGTGGCCCCGAGAGAGGTGATGGTGGGAGACAGTGTACGGGCAAGAATGAGGCGAGGGAGAGAGGAAGGGTGTGGTGTTGCGGCATGCCCAGGGCCTACGCATCTAAATCACCGGCCCCCGCGAGAATCTTGATCCGGTAGGCATCATCCCATCCGGCTTTGAGGCGTTTGCTCTTGATCCCTGCCTTGACGGTGTTGTCGCGTTTGAGCAGGTTCAGCGCGATCTTGCGCAGCAGGCCCATGTTCCGGGCCGCGTTGTCCAGCCTGATCCGGCAGCGGTCCTCGTCGAAGGCCATGTCCAGCACCCAGTGCAGCCCATTCTCGATCCCCCAGTGTTGGCGGACCACGTGCGACATCCGCTTGGCG